>JAFDKF010000090.1 GCA_019307135.1 Deltaproteobacteria bacterium | reverse complement strand
TTGACCCAGTAGCTCGCATGATCGAAGACGGCGCCAATCTCATTATAAATATTTCGGCTTCTCCGTACTATGTTAGGAAGAGGGAATTCAAATGGGACATGCTCGCCAATATCTCCAAAAAATACGACGTCCCTCTCCTCTGCGTCAATCAGGTGGGCGGCAATGACAGTGTGCTTTTCGATGGGATCAGCATGGCCTTTGATTCAACGGGCCAGGTGGCGGCCCGTGCCCGTGACTTTGATGAGGACATGGTTGTCTTTGATACCCAGACTCAAAAGGGAGACCTCCACCCCATTACTGCGAGCGATACAGAGTCTGTCCTTAAGGCCCTGATCATGGGTACAAGAGATTATGTCCGCAAGTGTGGATTTGCCAGGGCCGTGGTGGGATTGAGCGGGGGTATTGATTCAGCCCTCACTGCCTGTATTGCCGTTCGTGCCCTTGGGAAGGAAAACGTCACGGGCGTTTTCATGCCGTCTCAATTTACCTCCATGGAAAATTTTGAAGACACCAAAAAGCTGGGGCAGAATTTGGGGATTGAACTTGTTCATGTGTCGATTGCAGGAATATTCGATAGATTTCTCCAGGAATTGTCTCCGCTTTTCAAGGACATTGCCACCGAAGTAACAGGACAGAATATCCAGGCCCGTGTCCGGGGGACACTCCTTATGGCCCTTTCCAACAAGCTGGGCCACCTCGTTCTCTCCACGGGGAATAAATCGGAAGTGGCTGTGGGCTATTGTACGCTCTATGGTGACATGAGCGGCGGGCTGGCGGTTATTTCGGATGTTCCCAAGATGATGGTCTATGAACTGGCTCGTTTGGTTAACAAAGATGGAGAGGTGGTTCCCGAAACAATCCTTCAAAAACCACCCTCCGCCGAGCTGAAGCCAGATCAGGCGGATCAGGATGACCTGCCGCCTTATGACATTCTGGATGGGATATCAAGGGCATATATTGAAGACAACAAGGGGGCAGAAGAGATCATTGCTATGGGACTTGACCCTTCGATAGTGAGGGAGACCATCTGCCGCATTGATCGCAACGAATACAAGCGGCATCAGGCGCCCCCAGGGTTGAAGGTCACCACAAAGTCCTTTCCCCTCTTTTTTCACATTGACAATTCCAACCGAAAACGAGTATAGTTACCTCCATCGCAAAATACTCGCTTGTATTTTTTGATGGAGGTAAAATTGGTTGATTATCTAGCCAGGTATATCGAGAGAAATGTATCCGACGATCTAGAACGCAAGATGGTCTTTGTAGGCGGGCCGCGACAAAGCCTTTCACGGTACGACCTTTGATTCTTCGATCCCACTCCTGAAAACACTCATCCATCCAGTCGCTTGACGGAAATCTGGCCCAAGAACTTGACAAAATTGGTGATATCCATTACAAATCTATGAAAAAATCGTCTCGTGGCCGATTATAGATGATGGCAAGCTATAACACTTTCGCATCTTTCGCATTACTGAGCGATGCCCCCATATCTTGTGTGCTATCCTCTGACCGGTACTGACCAATAACACCGAATCCGGTCACAATCTTCCTACCTGCCAGCTTACCGCACCCACGGGGTCCTGTTACTTTCAATGCTCACAAGTGGCATTTCTTTTCACAAAGTATAACCTTGATTACCCAATATTTTGGATTTGGTTTTTACGGTGGCATGGGCTAACTATTCGGAAACTCAAGGATATTGTCTTGTCAGCCTATCTTGGCATGGTGCTTGATACAGAGTAACATCAACCGCCCGTGATAGTTGGAGTTGCAATTTATGTCTTTGTTAGTTGAATACTTAATGTGAAAGAGCAAAAGCAGGGTCAGATAACATGCTGAACGTGATGTTAGACATTCAACACCGTTTCAATCCCCTTCATGTACATTGCCGACTGGTGGAAAGGGGGTTGAACAAGAGATCTTCTCTTTCAATATGTAGATACTACGAAATCTTCATTTACAGTTGGCTTGCCTGGTTTACCGGAGTTGGGGTGCAGATTTGCAGGCTCATAAAGCCAGCAAGCTAACTACGACCATACTCGTGCTCCGCTCTGGTGCAAACAAATACCTAACCTAGTTCCAGAATGCCAGGTGATCAGGAGGAGGGGTGGGTTGTCATGGCATCGAATTTCAAGATCTCTGCCCACCGAAACAGTGAAAACCTATACCTAAGATTGGTAGGGGATTCCGATGGAACGTCGGCTTGCGAACTCCTTAATGTGATGAAGCAAGAATGCCAGGGTGCAGAGAGAGTATTTATCGAGACCAGTGGTCTGGGGAAGATCTATCCTTTTGGCCATGATACGTTTCAAAACAACCTTTACGTCCTGAAAGACCGAGACCCATTCGCCTTGTATTTACAGGCGAGAATGCCACCGAAATAGCCCCGGAACGGAACAAGTTCTTCTGAATCTCATCGTGCCATGACATGGCGCCAGGGGCTATGTTTGAGGAAAAGAGGTCTTTGATTCAACGTATCTCAGAGTATACAACGGGCACAAATTGAACCGACTTACGGAAATCTTAATACAGCGCTTGGAAAAGAAGGGGGTTGAACAAACCGCAATCCCCGGGTTTATCAGGAACTTGGCTAATATCATCTCGGTTACTCCCCATATGAACCTGCGGGAAGTAAATAGAAGATTACATTTGTTGGGCTGGACTGATTTTGAATTGGATGATCATACCTTGCAGTTGACCATAGCGAGTTTTGAAGTCAAGGCCTTGAAAAGTTCGGGAAATGAACCAGGCTGCTGGTTTGATACAAATTGTCGCCGGGACTGACACTCTGCCTGTTGCAAGTCGAAGATGGCGGCGGTAATCAATTCTCGGCCAGTTGTGCCATCCCGACTCAACTTAATCAAGGATGAATAGCGATGAGTTTCAATCCCCTTCATGTACATTGCCGACTGGTGGGTAAGTGAATCCACAGTCAGCGTAGTTGTTAGATATCCAGAGAAAGGTTGCGTTTCTGGTGCGAAACTTGTGTCATGACAAGAGAAAAGAGGTGGATGAGCGAAGGAAACATAAGCGATTCCGGGTCCAGAATGGTGCATTTGCTGTGCTCACGGCTTTTTCTTGGCCCCATTCCACCCAAAAACTTGGTCAGATTATAGATATAGGCATGGGCGGGCTTGCGTTTAGTTATATTGCTAGCGAAGAGCCGTCAAACGGATCACTTGAGTTAAGTATATTCTTGGCCGAGAACAGGTTTCATTTGCGCAACATACCCTTTAAAACCATTTCGGATGTCGAAACCAAGAAAGTCCCTTTCAGTTCCATAACTATGAAACGAAGTGGAGTGCAATTTGGAGAGCTAACGCCCAATCAGATATCTCAACTGAAATATTTCATCTCGAACCACACAATAGGTTAGGTGGAAATTCAAGAGATAGGTCAATATTCGATTGTCAAAGATAAAGGCAGAGTTAGAAACATCTTCGCCTTTATCAAATTTGTGGCAAGGTTTTATAGTCACGGAGGTTTTTGTCATGCCATTGCCGTTGGGTCATGCAGCTATTGGGTTAACCACCCATGACGTATGTTCTAAGAATAATACGACTTTTAGTCAGTGGAAGGTTGTTGTTTTTGTCGCGGTTTTAGCGAATTTGCCGGATATGGATGTTGTAATTGGCCTTATTTTCCAAGGGAATGGATCTGTTTTCCACCGGGGGCCCACTCATAGCCTGTTCTTTGCTTTGTTTATGGGATTTCTTGCATCCATCGCCTGGAAATTCTGGTCACAAGTTCCCAAGATGAGTTTCGGAAACTGCTTTCTGGTGATTCTATCTCATGTGTTGGCTGACTTTTTCTTCACGAGTTCACGAGTTTCCTTTTTTTGGCCCTTTGAGGTCAATTGGGCTGCTGGTTATAGTGGATGGGGGGATGTTATGAACTCTGTCTTCCTACAATCTTTTCAGGATACCGGAATCATCATGGGATGTGGATTAATAGTGATTCTAGCGCGATTGACTAGGGGATACCCTTACAACACTGGAATTATTGCTAACGCCTTCAAGATTCTTGTAAGCCAAGCCAGTCCGCTCGTGAGCTACCAACGCGAACGCGCAAGAAAGTCCAAACAAGATTGTTCATATGACTAACCCTTATAACACCTCTCTAACCGGTGGGTTCGCCAGGATTTATCCCAAGAGTTGACAAGTGTTGTGATTTCAGATAGAGATCTATGATGAAATCGATTGGTTGATGAGTGTAGGTTATGGCAAGCTATATAGATCTCATCTGCCTAAGAAACTTCGGTTTCAGACGCCAATACTTAGGATGAAAACTTGACTATGGCTATAAGGATGACAGGATATGGGGAAACGACGTGTTCCGAAGACTTTGAAGGGAAAACTGTCTGACTTAGACGATCTTATCTTTCTACTTAGAACGCATTTGCACAGGATTTAGGAGGATGTTGCGCATGTAAAGGCTATTGCGGCTGAGCTCCGAACTCTTGTTTGTTTCTCTGGGCGGAAGGAGGGGTTGTTGTGGAGATTGGTAGATAAAGTAGGAGTGGAGGAGAGGGGACGCTGGTAAAAAAGTAACAAGGTGAAAATGGTGTCACATCTTGAAGGGCTTTTTTTGGTTTGACATGCTGTCATAATATGCTATCATATGAAATATGAACAGCATACACCGCAAAACTCTGGAGCTCATCTTCGGCAAGCCTGTCCCAGCCAGCTTGAAATGGCAGCGTATCGAGGCCCTGTTCCTGGCGCTCGGAGCGCAAGCCATTGAAGGGAGAGGCTCGCGGGTGCGATTCGAGTTGAATGGCGTTGTCGCCACCTTTCATCGGCCCCATCCGCACAAGGAGGCAAAGCCGTACCAGGTGCGCGATGCTCGCAAATTTTTTGAACAAGCAGGGGTGAAACCATGAAGACCATGAAGTATAAGGGTTACGCAGCCCGCATTGAATACAGCGATGAAGACGGTTGCTTTGTTGGGCATATTGCCGGCATCCGGGACGTAGTAGGGTTCCATGGCAAGTCTGTGGCAGAACTACGCTCCGCCTTCGAGGAAGCGGTTGACGATTATCTTGAAACTTGTGCAAAACTTGGCAGGGAACCGCAAAAAACCTATTCTGGCAAACTGATGCTTCGAATACCGTCGGAGATCCATGCCGCCGTTGCCACAGCCGCAGAAACCAGTGGTAAAAGCATCAATCAGTTGGTTGCGGAAATACTGAATCAAACTGTTCAGGATCATTAGAACCCAGAAGCCCTAACCAGCCAATGCACCAGACCGCCTTTTTCTTTGCTTCTTTGTTTTGGAGATGCTTTTGCCTGGTTACCGGGAATGTGCCGGGAAGGGTGTCTGAAACAGCTGGCCCTGGCGCTTGTGGCGGCGATTAAAACTGACGGCGTAACCCGTGAGGAGCCTTCTCATCACTGTGGCAAGAGGTGCCAGACCCGTTCGGAAAAGAAAATGGGCATGATTCGGGATGAATACCCATGCGTAGCAGGCCGTTTGGGTCTCAGGCAGGAGTTTAGCCAGCCGCTCGAGCATATCCTCCCGATCCCTATCATTTATGAATAACTTTCGACGCTCGATTCCACGAATCATGATGTGATGCAGGACACCGGGTGCGTCAAGGCGGGCTTGTCTTGGCATGGGATTTGTTTCGCATTTACGTTTTCCTTTGTCAACTTAATTTTTTACCAGCGTCCCCATTTTTCCCCATTTTTCCTTTTAGAAATCTGCAATAAGACTGTTCGGTTGTCGAGCGTAACTGCTGGCAAGATACCGTAACTATTTAAACCACGAAAGGAACCGGCCTGCGTCATAGCCATATGACAAGTGATCCACCCGGGCAGGTGAACGAGACCAAGCGAAGGCGGAGAATAATGCCGAGTACTGTTTCAATAAGATTGGGATGTGAGATTGAAAAAGTGATTTATGAAAGCCGAGGTCGAGGTAGGATTACATCGACTCAATATAAAACATGGCGAGAAACGTTTACTGTTCCTGAGGAAGGATACAACAAAATAAATCTCACCTGCCCGATATGCCATAGTTCCTTTGAAGTAAAAGTCTATAGTAAGTCAAAGGCCCGTCTTAGAAAGCTTTATTTTGCCTCTTGTTTCCTTACAATCGCGGCATGTGGGATCGTCTTTGCAGTATTTGCCCATACCGAAAAAGGGTTTATAGGTTATAGCCTGGCGGCACCCTTCATCTGTTTCACCGTATGGCAGTTGTTAAATGTTGTTCGCGGAAGGTTTGATGCTAGTGATGTCGTGTCTCATGCACGAGGGAAGGTACACAAGATTTTTGATGAACGAAAGATTATATTTCCCGATCAATGAAGACGTACCTTACAGAGAGGAATCGGTGTCAAAGAGAGGAATCGGTGTCAAAGAGAGGAATCGGTGTCAAATCTTGAATAGTGGCACCTTATTCAAGATTTGACACCATTACCACCATTACCACTCTGGCCAATTCCGTACCTCCTCCCGTTCTGGAATGGATGGGAAATAACTTGGTCGGGCCAATGGGCGATCAATGCCTGGCCGAACTTTGTTATTACCGGCGTGGCCCTTGTGATCACTTTTTTCCTTGTCTGGAAGCGGGGGTATTCGCCATTAGAGATGCTCTCGACTTCTGCGGACAGGGCTTTTGTCAAAACCATACGAGCTCGTTTTGGACATCCGAAGAAAAACGGAAAGCTTGAATAAAACCGTAAAGGAGGAAGACGAATGGACGAAATCCAAACTACCGTATTACCTCGCAAGGGGATCGCCATCCGTCTCCTTTACACTTTCTTCTTTCTGATCGTCTTTGAGATCCTCAAAATCATTGTCCAGGTCACCGTTGTGTTTCAGTACATCTACCTTTTCATCACAAGAACATACAGTGAACCCTTAAGAAGATTCTCCAACAAGGTTTCGGTCTATGCCTATAGGGTGATGCGATACGTCACCCTGAATGAAAATGAGCTGCCATTTCCGTTTTCCGATTTCCCAAAGGAAACGGATCCGCCCGAGCCACAGGCCCATTTCGAGTAGATTTGGGGGGGACTAGGGGGACTAGTGGACAACAGGAGGGACGTTATTGACTAGCTTGACTTACTCTTCCATCCTCCGGTCTCTAGATGGCTGATATTATGTTGCCAGTTGCTCTAACCCGTTGAAAGCAATCAGATATTTGTAACGAGCCCAAGAAATTCAATATTGTTTGTAATAACAAGGTGATACGGTAAGATCATGCCATGTCACGATAGAAACTGTTAACATAATTCTCAGCGTCTGAACCTACTTCTCTTAGTCCTGCTGGTAGGTGACACCTCAGCTTTAGAGGCTGTCCAGCCAGGCCATAATGTCTTCTTTGCTCTCCCGGTCAAATAGCTCTTCTATCTTCGGATCACTGATTAGAACAGACTGCATATATTCGATGAATTGCTTTTGTATCTGTTTTCTTCGAGTCAGATCCAGATGAAGGTAAACCGTGGTGGACTGGATATCTTCATGGCCCAGATGATTTTTGATCTCAGGTCTGCGTGCGCTTAGGGCTCGCGCAAAAATAACTTGGCAGAATTGGCAAAACCGCAGGAATAGCAGGCTATTTCGAGGGTTTTGCGAATGAGCATCGGCCAAAGATAGCCTGAAGCTGGGATGCCAAAATGGTAAGTTATTTTTGCGCGAGCCCTTAGTTCGTTTCAACTAATTGAAGGCTATCAGGGAGGGAAAAAGGGCAAAGTTCGGTTTTTCGAAACTTTTCAATTGACAAGCCGGTTGATTATGTGCGTAAATATTTCATGCGTATAATAGCACGAAAGCCACTGTTGGAATTTTCAGCGAGGTTTCCGGATGCCAAAGGGCCGCTTGAGAGGTGGTGGACAATATGTAAGAGAAACAATTTCTCGAATTTCGCGGAGCTGAAGAAGACGTTTGGAAGCGCTGATATGGTAGGAAGGTGTGTGATTTTCAACGTAGGTGGTGGGAAGTACAGATTGGTCGCAAGGGTCAACTTCAAGGCCTTTACGATGTGGATAAAATATATTTTGCCCCATGAGCAATACGACAGGCTCGACCTAAAGGAGGATTCACAAAATGCCGGCCATAGCCCAAGTTGAACATAAAAATTTGTATCCGCTGAAAGCTATAAAAACCGAAGAGGAGTACGAGCAAGCTCTTAAATCACTGGAGCTTGTTTTCGACGAGACAGAGGGGCCTTTGGCAGAATATGCCGAAACGCTGGCTATTTTGATTGAGAGCTATGAAGAAGGGCACTTTCCGATCAAGCATGCTACAGGTGTAGAAGTGCTGAAATTTCTTATGGAACAGAATGGGCTAAAACAAAAGGACCTAGTCACGGCTCTTGGTTCCAAATCCACTATATCTGAGATACTTAACGGGCGGAGGCCCCTAAATCTGAATCATATAAGAAAATTAGCAGAGCAATTTCACGTTAAGCCCGCAACGTTTATTTAACTGTGATCGGCCTTGAGTGTCAACATAGCTGCTATGTATCTATAATTCAGCCCACCAGCGAAAGGCTTTTGATAACATTTACAAATCCTTAACAAAATTGTTCGATTCGTCAGTTGCAGTCGTAGCAAAATATCAAAAACAGGTAAAGTCATCTATTTTTACAAGCCTGTCATGCAAGAGAGAACAAACGAAGTCAAGAATGCTGCCAGGGGAGCCGTGGGCAGGTCTTCGGACGGGATAGCCTGATAACCAATACTCGCTTTCGCTCTAGTTTATCGACAAATGTAAAGGAGGAACCATTGCTTCTGCAAAAGAGTTTTTACAACAACACTGTGAAAGAATGGCTCGTCGCATTATTGGTATTTGTTGTTATCTTTTTACTGATGAGAATTCTAAAAGCCGTTATTTATGGGCAAATATACAAAATAGCGACTAAGACGGATAACGTCTGGGATAATCTTGCCGCAGAACTAATCAACAGGATAAAACCCTTCTTCTTGCTCACGATAGCATTGTATTTAGGCTCTCTCTTGCTGTCACTGCCGGAAACAATAATGGATATTATTGGTAAATTTGTAGGTGTTGTGATTCTCATCCAATTAGCTATTTTGGGCAGTTATATCATAAGCTTCTGGGTGAACCGTCACAAAAAGGAGAAGGTAGAATTAGATGCAGCTGCCGTTACTACCTTTACTGCGGTAGGATTCATCATCCGGATAATTCTTTGGTCGATCATTGTGCTAATAGCCTTGGACAACCTGGGTGTTGATGTCACTGCTCTCATTGCTGGACTCGGAATAAGTGGGGTAGCTGTTGCGCTTGCAGTCCAAAACATTCTCGGTGATCTCTTTGCATCTTTTTCAATCGTGTTGGATAGGCCCTTTGTAATTGGAGATTTCATTATTGTGGATGACCACCTAGGAACGGTTGAACATATAGGCCTAAAGACAACTCGTGTCCGCAGTCTTTCGGGGGAACAACTGGTCTTTTCAAATGCAGATTTGCTTACAAGTCGGATTCGAAATTACAAACGAATGTTTGAGCGACGAGTTGTCTTTTCTGTTGGGGTTGTTTATCAAACGCCATATGAAAAGCTTAAAAAAATCCCAGCGCTCATCCAGGAAATCATTGAGGCGCAGGAACAAGTCCGCTTTGATAGGGCACATTTTAAGGATTACGGACCTTACTCACTAAATTTTGAGATTGTTTATTGGGTTAAAGATCCTGATTACAACATTTACATGAACATCCAGCAGGCAATCAATCTTGCAATATTCCAGGGTTTTGAAAAAAAAGGCATTGAGTTTGCGTATCCAACTCAATTGCTTTACATAAATAAGACATCGTCTTTAGCGCCTTCTTTTACTGAGTAGAATCGACTGGTTGAAAACATTGGATGGAATCATATTCCCCTCGTGCCGGCTAACACCTGTCGGAAAATCAGATCTATTCTGTTCCTGTGTTCTCGTAGGATTAACAGGTTATCCCTTTCATGGGCGTTTTTACGAATCCATCAATTTCAGAAAAAATGAGTGGCTGATGAGAGGAATGAGATTTTTGATCGCGTTGCTGGTTGTTTTTGCCATGTCCACAGGAGGTTATGCGGAAGAAAAGAAGTGGAGTGACGAAGCGGAGCTTTCCTTTGTCGATACAGGAGGAAACACCGACGTTACGACCCTGTCAGCCAAAAATCTTCTGAAGTATAAGTTTACCGAGAAGTTGCATGCAGGCTGGAAACTCGGGGCCCTGTATGGAGAAAGCGACGATGAAAAGAATGCAGAAAGCTACTTTACCGAACTCCGACTGGACTATCTATTCACCGAGCGGTTTTACTCCTATGCTACCGGTAGGTGGATGAAGGACGAGTTTGCGGGTATTGACTCTCGGTATTACCTCGGCCCTGGTGCAGGGTATCAGTTTCTGAACGGGCCGAAACATTTCCTAGTATCTGAGGCGGGGCTTAACTATGTCAAAGAGGAATACACTGATAACACGGACAAAGACTACTTCGGGGGCCGGGCCTTTGCAAAGTACGAATACGCCTTTACGGAGAAAAACAAGTTTTCGCAGTCTGTTGAGCTCCTGTACGATTTCGACGACAGCGAAAACTACAACGTCAATTCAGAAACAGCATTGATATCTGCATTGAGTGACTACCTGTCGCTAAAGGCAAGCTATGTGATCAAGTATGATAATCAACCTGTTCCTGAAACGTTGGAAGAAACTGATACCGTGTTAGGAGTGACGTTGGTTGTCAATTTGTAATTTTGTAGTTAGAGGTCTAAAAAAAAATCTATTGAATTTCTTGCTGGATATTGTGAACAGAAAAAGGTCCTTCTAATGTCTGTTTCGGGCAACATGACGCACCCGGTGTCCTGCATCACATCATGATCCGTGGAATCGAGCGTCGAAAGATATTCATAAGGGTGATGGTGTCGTAAAAATTCCAAATTAGACGGCAAAGTAAAAAGATCCAAATTCAAGACGCGCAAATCCTGAGGAATGAGGCGTACTTATGGTACGCCGCAGTGACGAAGGATGCAGCGCAACGCAGAAGTTGAACTTTTTACGAAGCCGTCAAGGGTAAGTAGCAACGAAAAGTGAACGCAAGGAGTCTTTTCTGCTTTTGGGCGGTCAGTGAGTTGGGGATGTCGCTTAGAGAACTGGTCAGGCGGTTGGAAATGAGCTCCCCTGGCGTGGGGTTCTCGGTCGAAAGGGGAGAAACCATTGCCCGCGAAAATGGGTTGCAATTAATCGAATAGGCTTTTATTACTTTTTTACCAGCGTCCCCATTCCCACCATTCCCGAATGCAACATAACTGCTATCAATGTGTACCGTTTAAGAGCCCGCCTTTTTTAGGTTTTTAAACGCAATCACAACTTTTCCAGTGAAAAGATCCATGAGGAAAGAGGCACGAGGAAAAAGGCGAAGTTCTCGATAGCATAAGAGAGGTTTTTATGGGACACATCATTGGAAAAGAGAACATTTACACGAAGCTTGGGCAAAAGATTGATAGCCTGCAAACAAGGGCACCGTGGAGCAAGGCATTTTATGAGATCTTAAAGGAGCTTTACTCTACCGAGGAAGCCGATGTTGTTGTCAAGATGCCGTTTGGCCTGTCTACCATAGATAGGATTGCAAAGATCACGAAATACGAGAAGTCAAGATTGCGAAGGATTCTTGATGAGCTGTGTTTCAAAGGGCTGGTCATGGATCTTTGGGCAAATGATGACTACTACTATTCCCCGTCTCCATTCGTTATTGGGATATTTGAGTTTACGATGATGAGGACAGGGGACCACCTGAATACCAGAAAATGGGCTCATCTTTTTGATGAATATATGCACAAAGAAGGTTTGTTTTACAAAGCAAACCTTGAAGATGGACAGAAAGTCTCCCCGCTCAGGACCCTGCCCCACGAAGAAGCCATAAGTGACTCACATTATCTTGAAATCCTGGATTATGAAAAGGCCACATTCATAGTTGAAGAATCCGACAGGTTCTCCATAGGAATCTGTTCCTGCCGGCATGAAAAACTTCATCTTGACCAAAAGGAGTGTGATACACCCCTGAATACATGTTCCAGTTTTGGTTTCGCAGCCGACTATCTGATCCGCCGAAATCTGGCAAAAGAGGTTTCCAAATCTGAAATGCTTGAAAATGTTGCTCGTTCAAAAGAGCTTGGACTCGTTTTTGAAGCAGACAATATTCAGAGAAATGTAACTTTCATATGCCACTGCTGTAAATGTTGTTGCAATGCCCTTGCAGGTATAAGTCGCCATGGTTACCCTAACACGGTGGTGACTTCAAGCTTTATCGCCGAGGTTGATGAGAGTAAATGTGCCGGTTGCGGCAAATGCGCAAAAGCCTGCCCCATCAATGCCATTGAAATGGTTCCGATCGACAAGGCAGAAACAAAGAAGAAGAAAAAGAAACAGTCTAAGATTGATACCTCCATATGCCTCGGGTGCGGGGTCTGCGCCTTACAGTGTGAGACGGAAGCGCTTCGACTGGTTAAGAGAAAACAGCGTGTCATCCCCCCTGAGACAACATTTGAGAGACTCATCCTGGCATGCCTTGAAAGAGACAATCTACAATACTTGCTCTTTGACAATCCTCAGAGTGTTACCCAAAAATACATGAGAGGTTTTGTAGGAGGGTTTCTTAAGCTTCCGTCAGTAAAGAAAGCGCTAATGAGTGATATGCTCCGATCCAGATTTCTGGCAGCACTTAGAACGGAAGCAGAACTTCAGGGAAAGGCTTGGCTTACTGAAATGTAGCCCACGCATTCATGAAAAATGACTGTGATGGTCGCCTCCTGGATAGCGTGAAGGGATAAGATTGTGGATGAGATAAAGTACAAGCCAATCGGTGTTGTCCATTCGCCCCACAAAGAGCCTAAAGAAACACCTATCCAACCTCCAAGCGCCGAGGGCATTGACGGAACAGTTGAGGTTTTCCCAGAATATGCTGAGGGCTTGAAAGATCTTGAAGGGTTTTCTCACATTATTTTGATATACCACTTTCATCTATCCAGGGGGGCATCATTAAGAGTTAAGCCTTTTATGGACACGGAGGTGCACGGAGTCTTTGCAATGCGAGGTCCAAGTCGACCGAACCCGATAGGCATCTCAGCGGTTCGTCTTGTCAGGATTGAGGGGAACATACTCCATATTCGGGATGTAGATATTGTTGATGGAACGCCCCTTTTGGATATCAAGCCTTATGTACCAAAATTCGACGCAAGAGAAGCAGAGAACGTAGGATGGCTTGAGGAGAATGTATTTAAGCTTTCAACATCAAAAGATGATGGGAGGTTCGTGAAATGATTTGTTGCAACCTGTCACCTGAATAGGATCGCGCCATCCAGGGTAACATTTCCACGCGTTGAGCTTCATTTTCAGTCGTTTCCATTGACAACACCCTTCCAGAACCCTGGTTTACCAAGATTTCGCCTCACAGGTTGACAAAATTTACGATATCCATTAGAGATCTATAGCAAAATCGTCTGGTGGGCGAGTGTATCTGTTGGCAAGGCATCAGCCACCGGGTTCTTCATCATGTTATTGGTGATAATGACATGAGATCGTAAATCTGGCCTTGGTCTTTCTTGGTGGTGATGCGGACGGTTGTCTTTAATTAGATCGGATCACGGGCGGATTCATTCTGGGACGGGGAATTTGCTGGAGGACTTGGGGTGGGAAAGCTTAGATGTTTGTTGCATAAGGTTTGATAAAGTCTCATTCCGCTCCAAGTTTGGCTGTTTCCGAACATCTGCATGGTAGTGGGATAGTATAAGCGATGAAGGATGAACTAGGCGATTCCTATCGAAAAATCTTTGCGGAAGCGTTTCACGTTCTCAATTCTCGAGAAATACAAAAAGCCGCCAAAGAGGAGAGGGAACTTTTTCAATCGTTACTCGAACGGGATCCGATCAGGACTATGGTTCGTCTTGATTACCTCAAAGAAACCGTAGAGGAAGGTACGAGCCAACTCTTTGCTGGTTTTGTCGAAGCACAGCCACGGTTACGGAGTCTATTACGCCACCACTGGTCGAATCTGATTCAGCATTGGATATTTACCTATCTTCAGCATGTGGCGAGTGTTACTACGGAACCAAAATCGATAGCCGAAGACTACGCCTATGCATTTGTGAAGGATGTTACAAAAAACAAGCTCACATTTAGAGAGATTACTCCTCTATATAACTTCTCTGCGGACCAGGAGTTTTCTCTGGAGGCTATGGCTCCAGAGGGTGATTTGCTGGTTAAGTTTGTGAAACAAGATAATCGAACCGATCCACGATCGTTAGGCTTCCATTTCTTTCCAAAACCGCCCTCCCCAGAATCTGCGGAAACCCCTGATCTCGCTTCAAGGTGGCCGTACCAGTGGGTCTTACTTGTTGACAAAGCTGTCTTGAGGAAAGAGAAGTACTTTGGTGATGAGCAATTGAAGTTCGGTCATTGGACACATCAAATCTTAACCGAGCTCCGCCTATTCAAGGATCAAGAATTTCAAACCATAAATACGTACCGTTCTGTTGATGCTCTCTATTTCCCAAGTGGTAACACGATATTCAGAGGGGGTTTTTCTGCCCTCCCACACGGAGATAAATACCATTTGTCTAAAACTGACTTCGAATCTTTCAAGGAGTTTTGCAGAAAATTAGAGAAGTTTATGCCATTTGACGACACATTGCCTCCTCGCATTGCTATGGCTATCAGATATTTTGAATCGAGTGCCCCAAAGCCTCTCCATGAGAGGTTTCTTGACCTCTCTATTTCCCTGGAAGCACTGTTTGCAATCTCCAGCGAAAACACTTACAGACTCCCAATCCGAGTTGCCACATTTCTTCATCGGCATAACAAATTGGCGCAAAAGATGTTCGAGACTGTGAAGGAGCTGTGGAAAATCCGAAACAAGTTAGCGCACGGCAGTCTGGATGTTAAGAACGCAAAACACTGGGCCGATCTCCGTATGAAGACGCCAAAGCTCCGCAAAATTGTCCGACTTTCTATTAATAAACATCTGGACTTGTTCTCTTCTCTATGGAATGACAATGACCTTTACGAACGGTACATGGAAAGGGATTTTGAAAAAATCCATGTCGTGGGGCGTGGAAGCCTGTCAACAAAAGAATTATCCAAATATAAACAGGAGCGCCTTTTGGACTAACCATTTGAGCGTTTTCCCTCCCGCGTCACCCGACTCGCTTGGGAAAAGCATTTCCGGACGCTGACAGGGCCAAACAATGTCCAACACAGATTTGCTTCCAGAATCGACACTTTCATCCATAAACCAGCAATCGTACTTATCTGCTATTTTCCTCGCAAAATGAAAAGCTCAAAAGCTTAGGATATGCAAGTGCTATCGTGGGATTTTGGACTAACGAGAAAGAAAGGAATGCCGAACATCCATAATCATAGGCTCTTGGGATTCCTCTTGATCATGGTCCTGTTATGGGTTCACCCACATCACTCTCATGCTCAGACCGGAGGGTTGCTGAGAGATCCGATAGTCATCCGGGTTGTGCAGCTTGATTATGCTAATGCTGAGCATCTCGCCTCTGTTTTGGCCCCGTTGTTATCGAAGGACGGTCGCATTGTGCCTTACGCTCCAACTAACACCCTTATCATCAAAGACAGGGCATCGATGGTTCAGAAACTGGTCACAATAATTAAAGGCCCTGTTGACACCGAAGGCTCTCCACCGAATGGCTAGACTGGTTCGATGAGATGGGACTGCTTGCACTTACGGTAGCTCTCGTTGACATCAGTTCGTTAAAATCAGCCAGAACCGTTTGACAGGATTTGCGATATCGACTACAAGTCTATGACAAAATCGTCTGGTGGGCGAGAATAACGGTTGGCAAGATAGTTGTCATGCGGGATGGGCTGGCGTGACTATAGATATCCAACAGAGAGTCTGCCATGTAATCCAAATAATATGCAAAATTGTTATAGTGCAAAAATGCAATATAATACCGTTATGGCTTGTGTTATAAGACAAAACTGCTGCATAATCCCGTTTCGCGTGCAATAATGCAGGCCTGCTTTTCGGCAGGCGATATCGTTAGAGCCTGTGAGTTGATCATATGTATTACTTTTATCTTGACGAATCAAATAAAGAAATTGGTGATAATCAGCATTGCATGATGGGAGGGATTTTAATTTCTCCAGATAATTCATTCGAGATTAGAAGCCGAATGAATTCAACGCTCAATAAAATCTTGAGAAAAAATGGAGGAATATTTGGATTTTCTACAGAACTTCATTTTTCAGATTTTTTAAGAGAATGGGATGATAAAACAAAATTACATGTTCTTAAAGAAATTACCAAATTGCTTGATGCAAATTTGATTACTGATATTATTATTAGCCACTGTTTTATGAGCAAAAAGATTGTCTATGAGCATAGCAAGTCGTGGACTGGTCCCTTTTCAGCTCTTATGCAGCTAACATATTGGAATTTACTTCGTAAATTCCATAATTATAGTCAAGATAGTTTAATTCAATTTATAATCGATGGGGCATTCCAAGAGTCATTTAAGAAAATTGCAGATGGATATTCTGCTTTTAAAATTGGGGCTGATATGGGCCGTGAGTTATTCAAAGAAGAATATAAACCGCTAATAGATTATAAAAAGCTATTAGAGCCAGTTTATATTGATAGTAAAGATTCAAGACATATCCAAATCAGCGACATCATCCTCGGAGTCTGCATGGTGAAAGAAACCTGCGATAATGGATTTGAAACACCCTATAAGAAACAAATTGCTGATCTATTTGATGATTATTATTCAGATTTCAACTGGCTACGTATTCATGCAAATAAAGAACAATGATTTTTAGCTCTAACTTATCAGTGCACCAGACAGGTGCTTGCTGGGGCTTCACACGTGCTGGTGACTTCCACGTTACAGGCTGCCTCCAAGAGCAATGATCTCTGTCAAGTATCTTTATCGGAAGGCAGACTCTCCAAAACACAACTATCTGCTATACATTTGTACTGCAACTTTCCCCACAAAATCTTGTGATTTCATTATGATATCTTCAATCCGATTGCATCATAGCTGGGAAGGCTTGCGGTCGTCAGGAGTGAAAAAATGCCCATTTTCCGATTAGGCTTCCTGCCGACCATGCACCGGCCCGGTCCCTCGTGACTGTCTGTATGCACCAAAACGCCCTCGTGAGGGCTATCAGGTCGATTTTTAGCTGTTGTTAAAGAACGAAAAGAAGTGATCATAGATACGCTGTACAAGGAACTTCTGGACATAAAATTGGAATATGATTCAAAGATCTCTCTGACCATCTACCCGCAAGAGGAACACAGACATAACACGTGGGGCCCATACTCCGTTTGTGGTGGCGCTGGCGAGTGAAGGGGGCACGCTATGAGCCTTGATGAAAGGACGGCTGACGCACGAGACTGTATCCCATAGACCTATAGCCCTTCAGGCGTTTTTCATACATTCGCATGAGCATGGGGACATTTTGATCAACGTAATCATATATGCGGACCTCCTTTTTCCCTGCGTAAAGGCGGTGCAATCGCCCTGCATACTGGATCAGGGTCCCTTTCCATGAAACCGGCATAACCAGAAACAGCGTATCAAGGCGGGCATCGTCGAATCCTTCGCCAATATAGCGACCGGTTGCCAACAGGATGCGCTCCTCGTGTTTGGGAATAGAGGCCAACCGTTGCATCGCTTCTCTGCGCTTTTTGGTTCTCATGCCGCCCTGGAGGACAATCAGATTTTTTGTAAACATATTTAACTTTTGTGCCAAGATCTCCACGTGGTCTTTACGTTCAGTAAGTATGATGGGCGAACGGCCTTTATCTAAGACAGCGAGTACATCCTCAAATATGAGCTGGTTTCTTTTTTCATCTGACACCAATGCAGAGTAAATACCTTGAATGGTGGCTTCCTCTTGGCCGAGCGGCAAACAGAAATCAGTTTCCCTGCATATGAGACGATGATCGAGTACTTGGTCTCCCAACTGAGTCTTAGATTTGACAGTATGCCGTATGGGACCGCACTGCATGATAATGATCGGCTGGTGACCGTCACGGCGATAAGGCGTTGCAGTTAATCCGGTTACGTACTTGGCCCTTACCTTCCGCAGTACTTGTTCAAAAGAGAAAGCAGAGACGCGTTGACACTCATCAGTAATCACGTGTCCGTATTCACCAACTACATCTTTCACTTCTCCCTTTTTAACGAGGCTTTGAAGCATGGCCACATCAATTATTCCTGTTCTGCTCTGTTTGCCACCTCCGATTTGTCCGATATTTTCGGGGGCTGTGTCTAAGAACTCCTTAAGGCGGCCCTTCCATTGTTCCAACAGAGGCTTCCGATGAACCAATACCAATGTGTTAAGAGGTCGGGCGGCAATGAGATAAATGCCAGCTACGGTTTTCCCAGTTCCAGGTGGGGCAACAAGGATGCCTATGTCATTTTCTAACAACGTTTCCACCGCCACCTGCTGAAGACGACTAAGATGGCCGCGAAAAGAGACGTCTATAAGTCTTCCCAAATTTCGTTCATCCTTCAAGTTCAGTTCTATTCCATTTTGGTCCAGCAAATCCTGGATGTCGTCAAGGCAGCCTCTCGGCAAGGCAAGGTGTTTGGGAGATTCCTCGGCACAACATATTACCCTCGGGGTCCGTGCGGTGGAAAGGCGCATTTTTTGCCTTTTGTAAAACTCGGGGTTCTGAAAGGCCGCAAGCCCCTTAAGCTGGGTCAAGAGTCGTGAAGGGACACCTTCTTTTTCCAGATAGATCAGATTACTGTAGGTAGCCCCAATCGTTTTTGGCAGTGGTTCTGAAATTAGGTGGTGGTCCAGTTTAGCTGTAAGGTTTTTCGCTCTTAAAGCTCAACAGCTCAGCCATGCTCCAGACATGGTCAGTAAGATTTGCTGCCATGAAAGGAGTAGTTGGTCGGCAA
>JAFDKF010000244.1 GCA_019307135.1 Deltaproteobacteria bacterium | reverse complement strand
GTCCCTAACAGAAATCTTCACATAATGCCCCGCCTGCACGCCAAATGGCTTGACATAGTCCTCATCAAGCGTGACGTTTTCCGTTTTAAGATATAGGGTGCCGCCTCCAGGCATAGCCTGCCATGCATTCACATAAAGGTTCAACAGCACCTGCTCGATCTGCCCCTGGTCTACTTCTACCGTCCAGATGTCTTTCTGGTATTTTCTGTGAATCTTTATCTCCTTCTTGGTGCGACCAAACATCTTGGAACTCTTCTTGATCAGCTCGTTTAG
The DNA here is from genome assembly GCA_019307135.1 of Deltaproteobacteria bacterium. Lineage (GTDB taxonomy): Bacteria > Desulfobacterota > Desulfobacteria > Desulfobacterales. The sequence goes on along the minus strand of JAFDKF010000244.1, from coordinate 3,700 downwards.
ATCCGTAGGTTTGACCTCGTATTTACCGCCCCTGGCAAGACCTAAAAGTTGTCTGGTAAGACCTGCCCCCTTGTGAACCATATCCTCTATCGCCTTGAGATGTTGAAAATAGGGATGACCAGAATCAATATCCATGAGCATCAAAGAGGTGGCCCCCAGTATACCCATGAGCAGGTTATTGAAGTCATGGGCAATGCCTCCGGCCAAAGTGCCGATGGCCTCCATTTTTTGTGCATGGCGCAGTTGAGCTTCCAGTTTTGCCTTTGCCTCTTCCGCCTCCTTGCGCTCGTGGATGTCGCGAATCAGACCATCGTAGGACACAAGATTGCCTTCTGGGTCGTGATGGGGAACCAGTGTATTCCGTACCCAGCGCAAGACGCCGTCCTTTCGCAAGATGCGATGCTCAATGGGGGGCACGTCTTGCTCCAAAAGCACGCGGCCAGCCTGCTCCTGGACGGTCGCATGATCTTCCTCAGGCACCATCCGAATCCATAAGTATGGATCGGAAGCAAGCTCGTCAGGGGTGTAGCCGATGACAGCCACACAGGCAGGACCATGAACGCTTTCCCCCGGACGACCATGCTCGATGCGAACCGTGAAAATGTAGTCCGTTACCGCCTCGGTGATCCGCCGGTAGCGCTCCTCGCTTTCCCGCAGCGATTCTTTTGTCGTCCGCTTTCGTTCGATGGCATAGCGCACGGCGCGTACCAGCAGGTCGCTATCCATCCGCCCTTTGACCAGATAGTCCTGCGCGCCCTCTCGCACTGCCTTAACTGCCCAGTTTCATTGGATAGATCACCCATAATTTTTCAGTCACCTGTCATAATCCCGTTAGTGCGGGCCTTGAAGGAATCGGAGCCCTTCCGGCGCTATTTGGGTCGCATTTTTGCCGGTAAATTCAAAAGGGATGCGTTGGGGCTTAAGGAGGTAAAGGTTATTTTGAAACGTATCCTGGCCAAAGGGATAAATCTCCTTCAGCCTACTGGTGTTGATGAATACCCTATGTACGCCGTTGCATTTTTCCTTCAGGGCATTGAGCAGCTCGCAAGCTGAGGTTCCATCGAAATCGCCTACCAATGTCAGGTGGAGGTTATCGCTGTTTCGGTGAAAAATGATTTTGAAATTCGATGCCATGATTCTACCTCCTTCTTCCTTTTTCGCGCCGTTTTCCGATCCAGGACATCTGCTATCTTTTTTTTGAGCTCATCAAGGCACACGCTCTTTATCACGTAGGCGTCAGCCTGAGACAGGCGGGGGTCATCCACAAAACTGTCATAAGCCGTAAAGATAATGACGGGCAGGTGGGGATCTTGCCTTTTGATGTCGCCCAACACCTCCCATCCGTCGGGTCCGTCCAGATAAAGATCGAGAAGCACCAGGTCCGGTCGTGAAGATCTGATGTGTTCGCCGACCGATTCGCCATCCCCTACACTCTCAACCCAATAGCCCTCACACATCAGTTCTTCGGCAAGGAGTTCTCTAATGCATTGCTGGTCATCTACAATCAGAATGTTCGCCATGGTCAATCCTTCCTGTCTATGTTTGCTTTGCATCGTTTCCTTCGATCCTAGCTTCTGTCATATCCCGGAGGATAATCAATAAGTCGCTCGCCTCCCCCCGGCTATTCCAGCAAAGTGACGGGCTGATAGTCACGTCGATTATTCGACCGTCCTTGGTCAATCTCATGGTTTGACGTTCTGGAACACGTTTTCCGATAACAAGATCGTCAATTTCAGATTCGGTTACCTCCAGGTGCGAGTCGGGAATATAAGGGATAGGTTTCCCTAATACTTCCTCTTTCTCGTATCCGAACATACAGGTGAAGGTGTGATTGACGAATGTGGCCCTGCCCGAAAGGTCATAAATGACTATCGCGTTAGGAAAAGAATCAACAAGGGAATGAAAAAGCACCTCATAGCGCTTCAAAACAGCATATTCAGCCTTCCACAAATTCCCCCTCCCCTCTGCCAAGACCGAAAAGCTGTCCGGTAAGATTTGCCCCCTTTTGAACCATATCCTCTATCTTCTTCAGATATTCAAAATGCGGGTGGCCGGGATCAATATCCACAAGCATTAAAGAGGTACACCCCCGTATGCCCATAAGCACCTCGTTGAATTCATGGGCAATACTATCGGCAAGGTCGCGGACGGCCTCTATTTTCGGAGCCTGTTGAAGTTTAGCTTCAAGTGGCGGATTTATTTTCTTCTCCATTGCATCGTCCTCACGTAGTCGGTCAATGCTACGAGTGTCTCAGTCTATTTCTTAAATATTTGTTCCAATTTTTCTTTGATGGTCTCTGCTGTAAAGGGCTTTACAATATAATTGCTTACACCGGCCTGAACCGCTTGTATAACGCTGTCTTTCTGGCCCTCCGCAGTGACCATCAAAAATGGTATATTCTTCATCGATTCATCGCTCCTTACGGCTTTCAACAGCTCCAGCCCTGATACTTTGGGCATATTCCAGTCGGACATTATCAGGTCAACTTTGTTCTTCTTAAGCACCGAAAGGGCGGTTGATCCATCGTCGGCCTCTATTATGTTGGTGAAACCGATCTGCTTAAGAACGTTTTTCAAGATACGGCGCATGGTGGCAAAATCATCGACCACCAATACCTTCATGTCTAAATCCATCGTTCATCTCGCATTTGCGGTTCTTTTCACTCTTCAAAACATACCTCAATCGTAAACTCGCCATTGTCGACAGCAAAGGGGATGGCAATTAACTCTTGCCTGGCCTGCCCGGAGATCATGTTGGCAATCTCACCGACAGCATCTCTTATATCTTCGTTTAATTCCTTCATCTCCTCTCCAAGCATGTTGGAGACAATGGCCAAGATGCTCTTTTCAGTAAAGCTCACAGAGATCGTTCCATTGACTTCTCCTGTGAGCCCGATCACCCCTGAAACATCGCCAGAGGCAACCTGATCTTTCTTAACGTACAAACCCCGTGATCTGCTTGGCCAGAGCATTCATTTCCCCAGAAACCCCCTTCTCTGCTCCTTGTGGCTCAATTCACAAGATGTACCGTTTACCCACAGGCGATCTGGAAATCTTGGTAAAGGGCTTCTGAATAAAGCCATCACAACCACGATCCAATATCTCGGCTACGTGGCCGTCTATGCCGTATCCGCTTGAAAGGAGAACCTTTATGTCGGGCTTGATCTCCTTCGTTTTGTCATAGACCTCACCACCACCCATATCCGGCATGATCATATCCAAAATCACAAGATCAGGTGCAGAGCGTTTTTTTCCTTCTTGTTCTTGCTCTTTGCCCTCTGCTCTCTGCGCTTTGCTAAGTACCTCTATGGCCTCTTGCCCGCTTCTGGCCACAAATACCTTGTAGCCCAGCTTCTTCAGGACTTTCTGGCCAACATCAATAATCGTATCCTCATCATCTACAAGAAGAATCGTCTCTGTCCCCCGAGTGAATTCAATCTGGCTCTCTGCGCTTTGCTCTTTGCTCTTTGCACTTGTCGCTGGCAGATAGATGTTAAAGGTGGTTCCCTGATCCTTTTGACTGTAAACGTTGATGATGCCACCATGATTCTTGATGATACCGTAAGCAGAAGCTAGACCCAGGCCCGTACCCCTGCCCATCTCCTTGGTCGTAAAAAATGGCTCAAATATCCGCCGTTGAGTCTCTTCGTCCATGCCAACTCCGGTGTCCCTAACAGAAATCTTCACATAATGCCCCGCC
>JAFDKF010000243.1 GCA_019307135.1 Deltaproteobacteria bacterium | reverse complement strand
TCCAAATCCTTTTTTTATTGACCAATTCCCACAATCCTGAATAGAAACCCTCAATCCCACCAAGTGTTTTGCCTGGAATATGGTACAAACGCCGTAAAAACGGTGAGTGAATGCCAAAGGATCCCCGGTCACCCTCCGACAAGACATGATAATTACTGCCCGGCATTGCCCAATTATCAAAATTGAGTTTCCATCCTATGAGAGGTTCAGGCACAATCGGTCAGGATAAGTAAGGGGGAAATAGGGTTTATTCATATCGAAAACCCGCAAATAATTGACAAAAGAGGGGCAAATTTAATAAAATTCCGGTATCTTTTGGCGGGACTTTTTAACCCTTTTAATTAGGGGAAAAATATGAAGTGATTATTCAGAAGCCCTATTTCTCATACAGGAAGGTCCGGTTTATCTTCCTTTTGAAAAGGGGGACAACGCTAAAGTCGCCGTGAAAGTCATAGACGACCGGGGCATTGAAAGCTTAAGGGTTATATCACTACAAAAAAAGAGGTGTATCATGTTCAAACTCGCGGATTATATTTCTAAAGCGGAGCTGGAAACATTCTGCCGGAGAAATCATATAACCAAGATATCACTTTTCGGTTCCGCACTGCGTGATGAATTTGAGCCGGGCAGTGATGTTGACATTCTTGTGGAGTTTGACAAAGACCATATGCCGGGGTTGTTTGATATTTCACGAATGGAAATAGAATTATCCGAGACCATTGGGCGTAAGGTGGATTTAAGAACACCAGAAGATTTAAGCAAATACTTTCGGGATGAAGTCGTTAAAAACGCTGAGGTGCATTATGAAGAAGCCCGATGATAAAGCCAGGTTGAAACATATGCTGGATGCGGCTTTAGATGCGAGAAAGTTTTTAGGTAAAGCAACGTTTGAAGAATTGCAGCATGATAGAAAGGTTGGAAATGCCATTGTCCGCTCATTAGAGATTATAGGTGAAGCAGCCGTGAATGTTACAAAAACTACGCAAGCACAGTATCCTGAAATAGAATGGACTGTTATTATTGGGATGAGAAATCGTCTGATACAGCTTACTTTGACATTAATTATCATATTGTTTGGCAGACAGTTAAAGAAAACCTGCCGCCTTTAATTGAACAATTGCAATCAATTTTAAAGAACAAAGAATAGTAAGTGGGCACAGATGGAAGCGAGGTAAATTTATCTTGCAATCAGGGTTTGCTTACGTTATTCTTCTTACGTAAGTATAGGAGGTGGCAAATGGATAAAATACTTTCTGCACGAGTTGATGAATCTACGGTCAGGCGCATTGGGCTTCTTTCCCGGCGTTTGGATACATCAAAAAAGAAAATTATCGAGTCTGCAATTCAAATGTATGCGACTAAAATTGAAGAGGAACAAAATTTCGATGTGCTTGATCAAACATTTGGCGCATGGCATCGTAAGGAATCCGCGGATCAAGTCACCCAAAAGGTGCGCAAAGCATTCAGGCACTCGATGATGAGGCACCAAAAATGAGAGCCTATATTGATTCAGATATTCTGATCTGGCATCTTCGTGGACAACGCAAGGCGCTGAACTTTTTAAGGCGTCTTCGTGATGGTGAAGAGTATGAACTATATACTGGTGTAATGCAGAGGGCAGAAGTCGTTTTTTTTATGAGGCCGGACGAAGAAGAATCCACTCTTCTGTTTCTGTCTCAATTTAAAGCAGAGTCAATTGATCAGGAACGTATTGATGAGGCCGCTTCGTTATACCGAAAATGGCATCCAAGCCATGGCATAGATATCAACGAGGCAATTCTGGCTGCTACATCAATTCATACCGGAGGCAGGATATTCTGTCTAAACCGAAAACATTATCCAATGCCACAGGCCCTGGTCACTAAGGCGTGGTAAGTATTAAACTTGTCGTTTAAGAGTTGGCCCAGGGAAAAACGCGCCAGTGAAATGCGAACCAAATTAGTTGAAATAAAGAGGGATACAGAAATGAGCAATATGACGGAGCCGGTATTTCAAATTGCAAAGATTGGGATTAAAGAAGCAATTAGGTAGACAAGTGAAAAATAGGCAAATTCTTATGCAATTTGCTGCCTGCGCTCTTACATTTCTGTTTGTATTTCAAGCTACAAATGCATATGCATGGGGGTTTTTCTCCAGAAAACCAAAGGATTTGCCAAACTATTTTACACAACACCAAGAAGAGATTTTAGCTTCTAATCCCAGAGACAGAGCTATCATATTTGGCTAAATTTTTCAACCCTTAATCAGGGGGAGATATGAAGTGATTATTCAGAGGCCCCATTTCTCAACAGAGAGGTGGGGTTTTTTATTTATGTGGAGAAGGCGAGTGGATAAAGACATGGAAAAATGCCCAGTATGTAATTCGCCTACGCTTACTACAGTCTGCGAGTGCGGGTATGATTTCAAAGAAAAAGAGGTAGTGGGTAAAAATAAGGTTATTGAATTCTATAAAAGCGTGAAAACAACCAAAGATTGGCTAAAACAAGTGAAGTTAGTTAAAAATATCCATCAAGTCCAACAGAAAAAGCATGGTGTAAGCTATTCCGGAAAGAGTGGGGGATGGAAATTAGAAAAAACAGCTAAACTATTATCAGAACAAATAAGTATCATTTCGGATATTATTGATTTAGCCGACGCAATAGACTTGTACCCTGATCTTAAATTATCGCAATGCAAAAATAGATCCCATGCATTAAGAAGGTGGAAGGAATTTAAGGCCGCGGGTATCCTTTATTTATTTTACAAGAAATTTGATTCTGAAAAAGACCTACAAGAATATTTGGAAACCCAGTGGGATGATACCCCTCTTGGCGAGAAATGGGTAATAAAAGAGAGCCTTCTTAATACGGGAGATGTGGGACAGATAGATATTTTGGCTCATCATCGTGATGAGGATAGATGGCTCATTATAGAATTGAAAAAGGATACGTCCCCGGATAAAACGGTGGGACAACTTCAAAGATATATGGGATGGGTAAAAGAAAATCTTGCAGAAAAAGATGAAAAAATTGAAGGGATTATTATATCCGGTTTCCCTCCAGATAAGAATGTGAAATATGCTTTATCAATTAACCCGGACATCGAACAAAAAATATATTATTTAAAAAATGGGGCAATGAAGTTTATCAAAGAACAGTTCTTAGAGGGCTTGCTTGATATAATGAAATTACCACTTGGTCAACAAATGGAACGTTTAAAAGAAATCAGATTAAGGAAAGAAAATAACAAATGCGTATAAATAGCAGACTTGGTCCCAAGGTTTGTGCAGCTACGTTTATAATCTGACGCATATGAGATAGTGGAGCATAGGTCGATGGTAGGCAGACGGGCACTTTTTAGGATAAAATAAATAATACTAATATTGATGGTCCTGTAAAAAGTCAGGTATTCCTTACGCAGTCATTACGGGCATATGCTCATAACTACGGGGAAATAGGATAAAAAACTTTCTTAATTGGCTACAGGCCATTAGA
>JAFDKF010000089.1 GCA_019307135.1 Deltaproteobacteria bacterium | reverse complement strand
CAGGGCGGGCAGGGCGGGCGTCAAGGGGGAGGATTTGAGTGGGGGAGATGAGAAGCTGATTATTCCCTTTCGCTATAATACCAGCGAGCTCCGGGAGAAGGCATTCGATACCATTGACAGGCTTGCTGCTGTCATGATCAAAAACCCTGACATGGAGATCGTTGTGAAGGGTTACACCGATGCGATAGGCTCACCCCCTTACAACAAAAATCTTTCTGAATTGAGGGCGAACAGCGTGAAAAAATACCTTGTGGCAAAGGGAATCAGTCCGTTGAGAATTCAGGCGGTTGGTATGGGAGAGGAAAACCCACTCAAGCCGAATACGACTCCAGCGGGCCGCTGGGAGAATCGGCGAGTTGAGATTGAACTGCAACCATAGCTCAAGAGATAAATTCTTTTGTTCGTACTTTTTGGTGTCAGGTGTCAGGTGTCAAGAGCGAGAAACGCAAGATCTGTACTGTTCTCAAGGCGTAAGCCGCAAACCTGAACACTGAACACTGAAACCCCAAACCTGGAGTGGTGAAAAAAAGTGTAAACTACTTTTGGGGTTCTGTGAAGGATGCCAAAACAATCACGAAAACACGAAAACACGAAAAGAAAAGGCATTTGGGAGATGCCAACAAACAAAAAGGTCTCCAGCCCCTTCGGGGCAACGTGGCCAAATGCCTGAGGTGGTTTTGGCCAATCGGCATCTCCTTTCCGGCGTAGGCTCTACGAGCCGGGGGCCGATTGGCCAAAAATAAGGCCTTCTCAGCGGTCTCTGCGTCTCTGCGGTGAGATTACAAAAAATTAGGAAAGAGGTATGAAAAGCGAAAGGCTAAACTGCCCTGGAACATTATTGATTCTTATCTTTATGTTGTTCTTTTTCAGTAACAGATTACCGTAGTAAAGAAGTGTATCTATAAAGTACACGGAATGACTCTTGAAAAAATAACTTTCAAGCGGCTCGTTGTCAAAAAGGATGTCCAAATATTTGCCTTGCTGTAAATAACCATTATGGAATATGCTGGCAATGATATGATTTTCATCTTCTTTGGTTTCACACCTTATCGTTCTGTCAGAAACGGTTCTCAGACAGTCCCTCGATAACAACAGGAAGATAAGAAATATCATGAGAAACTCTTGTCTGTTTGACTCAATTTCCGGCACTTTTGCTTGCGCATCGAATCTTATGCTCTCGCTGGCAGATTCTTCATACATCCTTACTATACTTATGGCTATTGAAAGGCACTCATTGATGTCAAAATGGGTGGTGTCCACAGGCTCAAGGGAATAGGTGTTTTCTACCACATACTTAAATCTTTTGGTCAGGCCCTCGAAAAGCCCTTCTACTTTTTGAATTTCTTCTGCATAGCAAATAAGCTCATGCCCATTTGCCCCCTGCGATTTTTTTCTTTCTAATCCTAATTTATGACGGAGGAGGTCAAGGCGGGCCATAAGGCATGTGAAAGGATCACAAACCTCCTTAAGAAGATCCTTGGTGAGGAATCCCGTGGCGGCCGCTCCGAGTATCTGTCGAAAATGATTCACGTGCTTTTCATCTTTGGGGGCACGAAATTCGGTTATGTGTTCAATGTGGATCTCCCTTGAAGTCGTCCAGGGCGGCTTGGGGGGTATCCGCATTTTCCACAAAAGGGCCGGCCCCTCTTTTGGCTGGATGTGAAACAATCCATTGGTCAAGGATGAAACACCAGTTGTTTCACCTGCCATAAAGTGCGACAGGCGCTCTCGATCCTCGCCATGGGCAAGGTCATAAAAGAGACGCCCCTCCACCTCTCCCTCGGAATATCCGAGCAGGGTGAGAAAGCGTTCATCATGCCGTATGATTTCGTCCCTCGAATTCACCCAGACGCAGGCGTCGCTCAGCGTTTGGTAATGTCGATCAAAATAGGCCTCGGCCTGCTCTCTGGAGCGGCGCAGTGCTTGGTCGCTCGCTGCGAGAGAGATGGAAAAATCAATCGGTCCTGAAAACTGAATGCCCATTCTGCTCGTGCGTGCTTCTGAAGTCTGCCAGCAGACCTTCCCGGTGATTTCTCTTTTTTCCTTCTCATGAGGCAGGGCCAACAGGAGGTGACATTGCCTGCCCACCCTAAAGGGCCCATTGGATTGTATGCAAACGCCATGGGTACTCAGGTCTTCGGTGAGGGAATGATACATTCCATTCCCAAAGCCCCCGTATTCGACAGGCAGCTCCAATGGAACACGAACCTCTTTTCTTCTGTCGATGTTCATGCCCCCATTGTTCAGTGTTCAGTGTTCAGTGTTCAGTGTTCAGTGTTCAGTGTTCAGTGTTCAGTGTTCAGTGTTCAGTGTTCAGTGTTCAGTGTTCAGTGTTCAGTGTTCAGTGTTCAGTGTTTCTTGCACCTGACACCTGACACCCGACACCTGACACCAAAAAGTACGAACAAAAGAATTTATTTCTTGGCGCCCGCATTCTTGAAAAGTGTAAACCGAGGAATGAAGGATGCCGGAAATCGTTATGTTAAGGCTTAGTTTGACGTTGCCGTGCCTACGAGCCGGAGGCCATCAAGAAATAGAAAACATTAGGAGCAATAATAATGCCAAGAAATCATCTGGCCAGATTTTTTAGGGCTCATGAGCCGTAATGCTTGCTAATTAGCGGGATACAGGGCAAGGCATTTACGGAAAGAACGGGGCACGCAGGATTTCTGGTGGAGTATCTTTGTTACATCTTTTGGTATTAGTTGGCATTTGTTTTCCCTTTCCATAACCAAGACGCCACTTATGCCTTTGTTCAGGTGTGCTGTCCCAAGATAATATACTGTAGATATTACATAAATGCGGCTGTTGTCATGACACAAGGAAACAGCACTTTCTGTACCAACATGTGGCACAAAATTTCATATTGCTCAAATCCGGTTGGCCGGTTATGGCCCTGCTGAAAGCTGAAAGGTTTATGCTTTCAGCTTTGAGCTTTGAGCTTCTTATAAGCGGTGCCCCCTACGATGATCTCCGGTATCCGGAGTGTGGGCTGGGCATCAGCCACCGGTACCCCCTGGCCATCCTTGCCGCAAGTGCCGATGCCAAACCCCAGATCGTTTCCAACACGGTCAATCGATTTGAGCACCTGTGGACCATTCCCGACGAGAGTGGCGCCACGAATAGGATCGCCTATTTGTCCGTTTCGGATCAGATAGCCTTCACTCACCTCAAAGACAAAATCGCCGTTTACGGTGTTCACCTGGCCTCCACCCATCTTTCTTACAAAAACACCCTCTGGGGTGTTTCGCACAATGGTTGCCGGATCTTCTTCTCCGGGGGCAATAAAGGTATTGGACATGCGCACAATGGGATGGTGCTTATAAGACTCTCGCCGGCCGTTTCCTGTGGATACCCCATTGAACCTCATGGCATAAAGCCGGTCGCAAAGATACCCTTTCAAGACCCCCTTTTCTACAATAACGGTCTTTTGTGCCGGAACCCCCTCATCGTCATACCCGTAAGATCCCCGCCGTTGGGAAAGCGTGGCATCATCAATCACCGTAATGAACGGGGAGGCCACAGTCTCGCCGATACGGTTGCTGTAGACCGAAAGCCCTTCGAGAGCAAGATCTGCCTCCAGGCCGTGACCTACGGCCTCATGGATCATGGTCCCGCCAGCCTCACTTGAGAGGATAACAGGCATAACGCCGCTGGGGGCTTCTCTGGCCTCCAGGGCCTGCACAGCCCGACGGGCTGCGGTTTCAGCCACCCGAGCAGGATCCACTTCATCAAAGAGTTCAAACCCGATCAGACCTCCCACAGGCTCGTATCCGGTCTGAATCAGGCCGTCTTCAGCCGCCACCACCTGCACGGCAAGCAACGTATACGTGCGATCTTCCTCTACCAGGAGTCCTTCTGAATTGGCAATGACAAGCTTTTGATGCTTGTCGCTGTAAACAACCTTGACCTGCCGAATACGGGGGTCGATGCCGCGGGCTGCCGCATTCGCTTCCCGTACAATAGCAACCTTTTTGGCCATCTCAACGGTATCCGGAGAAAGGCTCACCCGAAGGTTCACGCGGGGCACCAGGGGATACTCTCTTGCAATGGTCGCTTTGGAATCAGCCTTCACCGCAGCGGCCAAATCCCCTGCAAAACCCAGGACATCTGACTCAAAGCAGCGGTTGCCATAAGCGTACGAAGTCTTGAAATTGGCAATGGCTCGAAGGCCCACACCAGCATCCGTGCCGATGATGACCTTTTCAATCTTGTTATCATCACACACGACGGAACTGCTCTGGCTCGACTCATGGCACAGGTCGGCAAAGGAGCCACCGTTTCTGAGAACCGTTCTAAATATCTTTTCGAGAGGATAATTCACAATAGCCCGTTAGCCGGTTTGGCCCGTTGGCCCGTCACGTAGGGGCGGGTTTACCCCGCCCGGTTAGCCAGCTTTCCCCTCACGACCTCCGCAATCTGCTTGCAGTACTTTTCGGTCTCCTCATGGGTGGGCCCCTCCACCATCACGCGGCACATGGGCTGTGTGCCAGAATAGCGAACCAGCACCCTCCCCGCATCTCCCAGGATTCTTTCCACATGCTCAATAGCAGCAACGATCTCGGGCACTGTCTCTATAGGCGGCTTATCCTTCACCTTTACATTGATCAATCGCTGAGGAAAAACCTTCATGAGTTTAGCGAGCTCCGAAAGGGGCTGGCCCGCCCTTTTCATGGCGCTTACAACCCTCAGGGCCGTTATGATCCCATCTCCGGTGGTGTGGTGGTCCAGGAATATCATGTGTCCGGACCCCTCACCCCCAATGCGCGCCCCTCTTGCCAGCATCTGCTTCAGGACATATCTATCACCCACCCTGGTTGTCACATGCTCAATACCAAGCTCTTTTAAGGCAAGCCCAAGGCCGATATTGCTCATGACCGTGCTTACGACCACATTGTTGGCCAGACGACTCTCTTCTTTCATCATCCTGGCACAGATGGCCAGTATCTGGTCGCCTGTTAGCACTCCCCCTGTTTCATCCACAGTAGTGACACGGTCCCCATCCCCATCAAAAGCGAATCCTACGTCGGCCTTGTCTTTTACGATCTGTTCAGCCAGCCTCTCAGGATATTCAGAACCGCAGTTGGCGTTGATATTCCTGCCGTCAGGCTCAGCAGAGAGTGTTTTGACGCTGGCCCCGAGCTCGACAAAGGTAGAAGGGGCCACCCTGAAGGTCGCCCCATTGGCACAGTCAAGGATAATATTCATCCCTTGCATGGAGCCGTGTTTTGGAAATGCGTCCTTTAAGAAAACCATATAACGATCACAGGCATCCTGTACCTTGTGTACCTTGCCCGGTTCTTGTTTTGATGTGGGCAGTGGAAGTATGTTACTTTCAAGAATCAATTGTTCAATCTCAGACTCCATTTCGTCTGAAAGTTTGAATCCGTCTCCGTTGAAAATCTTGATCCCGTTATCCTGAAACGGGTTGTGTGAGGCCGAAATCACAATTCCTGCATCAAAGCGCATGCTCCTCGTGATGAAGCCCAGCCCGGGGGTGGGCAACGGCCCTGCCAGAAAGGCATCAGCACCCATCGAACAGATCCCTGAAACCAGGCCATACTCAAGCATGTAGCCCGATATCCGGGTGTCTTTTCCGATAATGATTCGGGTCTTGTGATCCTGTCGTTTGAAGAAATGCGCCGTTGCACATCCGATTCTTAAGGACATCTCAGAGGTCATGGGGTATTCATTGGCCACGCCTCTGATGCCGTCTGTACCGAAGAGCCTTCCCATAATTATTAAGAGTGCCTAACCCGGACAAGCCGGAAAATACGACATTCGATATTCGGATTTATTTTCTGCCAAAAAAACGCGCATTATAGAACTAAGGAACTAAAGTGAGCTAAAGTGCCTAGAGTTAGAGAAGGATATATCTTATTCGCGTTTGAAAGACGGCAAGAGTTCAAGGACCTTTTCATTTACCGCATCGACAATGCCCTGGAGCCATTTGGTTCCCCTGGCAGACCAGGACTTATCCAACCCATGGATGACTGCTACGTAATCACAGCCCTTTTCTTTGATGAGCCTGTTGACCTGTTCCAAGAAAGGCTCTCTGTGGGAGGAATCTCCTCCATCCTCCCGACTCTTTGCCAGTGCGGCCTCCACGTCCTGCCATCTGTCAAACAACTCCTGTTTTTGCCGCAAGAGCCTTTCATTATCCCTCTCTTTCACTATCTTTCTGTATTTTTCAGCAGATTCAGGCATCTTCTGAACGAGTGCCCTAAAACGCTCGATTCGCTCCTTAATGGCCATCTCCAATTTGTCCAGGATACCTTCATACAACATTTGACCCATGGGGTCGCCTCCAAAGAACTGGGAGCGCACCCCTATGTACCACTGTCTGAGGGCCATAAGGTTTGCAATGTAATTTATGTTGTTTATTGTCTGACATTTGATGTGAAAGTAGAGGCCCGAATAAAAATTCGTCACGAAATGACGGCCCTGGTCCTCCCTGACTGACGGGCCATAGCCCAAGATGAGCTTGCCGCCATCAAGAGCGTCTTTTCGATAGACCACCCCTGCCGCAATGACCGTCCCGTATTCCACCCGCACAGGCCCAACCAGGCCCCCTTGCCCCCCCAGAAAGATGGGGGGCTGATTCAGCATCACACCCCGAGGGACATCGCCAATCAAAGAAGGGGTGGCTTTATCCTGATTCGGCGTATAGTTGAAGTGGATGTAAGAGCTTCCCACCTCACTGTGATTCTTCCGGCTGGTTCCGCCTGCCATGAGGCAATCGCAAAAATTTATGAGGCTCCCCACCGTCACAAAAGGAAACAGGATAGTCTGCTTGAAACCTACTGTATGGGCGGCGTTGGCTTCTTCTTCAAGAATGCACCCATCCCTGATCTGGGCACCGTAGCCCACATTGGCCTTTTCAAGAAAGGCGGATCGGCGGAAAAAGCCGCCGTTCAATTCCACGTCCGGCCCTATCTGGCAATCCTCGACCGTCACCGGCCCCTCATAGCCAAGTCTGGCCCCGGACATGATCAGGGTCTTTTCGCCAAAGATCTTGCAGCCCGGATAAATAACCACTCCATCGTCTGCAATGCGATCCAATTCAACGTCATCTCCGATCAGCACACTCCGGGGATTGGGTATTGCTACCCCTTTGTGAACAAGCCGTTCTACTTTGTCATTGCATTCAGAACGCATCATACGATTTCGGATTTTGGATTTAACGAAAACCGCATTGTGAGCCTATTCGTTGTATTTACACAGTTTGCTGGCTCTGTTGTGTTTCAACCCAATAAACCCAACGAACTCAATAAACTCAATAAACCCAACCTGGAGGCAGCTTATTATTAAAGATTGGCCTGTTGTCAAGGGGTTTTATTCCTTGGCCTTGACACCTTCCCCCATGTTCTGTTAGCCATTGTATTCGGTTTGTTGAGTCTATTTGGGTTTATTGGGTTTATTGAGCCCGCCCTGGCCGCGGGCGGGGTAAACCCGCCCCTACGTTACGTAGGGTCGGCTTTATGCCGACCGCTTGATTCCCGGTCTGGGCCAGGGTTAACAACACAACAAACACAACAACGAGGTACAGACATTTTGGAAGAGACCAAGAATAATCGGCTGGCAAGACTCAGGACCTGCCTCGAAGACCAGGCTCTTGATACCTTCTTGGTATTACAGGGTGAAAACCGTCGGTATTTGAGTGGCTTCACCGGCGAGGATGGCCAGTTTGACGAGTCTGCAGGAGCCCTCCTTATCACGCCTGAGCGGCAAATTCTGGCAACGGACTCTCGATACGAAACCCAGGCCCGGATTGAAGCCCCTGAATTTGAGATCTATCGCTACAGAGAGGGTCTGGCTTCATCGCTGCCGGAAATCCTGAGGATGCTTCGAACCGAGCGTCTCGGCTTTGAAAGCGCCCGGCTATCATACCTGCAGTTCCAGAAATTTCAAGAGCATCTGAGAAAGGAGACCCTAACTGTATCTCTGGTGCCCACTGAGAACCTGGTCGAAGAAATCCGTATGACAAAGGAGCCCCAAGAGATAGAGGCTATAAAAAAATCGCTTGCCCTTTCCGAATCAGTATTTGAAACAATGGTCAACACCCTCTGTGTTGGAACCAGTGAAAAAGAGCTTGCCTGGGCCATGGAAAAGGGTCTGCGGGAAAGCGGGGCAGAATCTGTAGCCTTTCCTCCCATTGTTGCCTCAGGCCCCAACGCTGCCCTGCCCCATGCTATTCCTGCAGATCGACCTATTGGACGGGGGGAACCCATCCTGTTTGATTGGGGGGCACGCCTTAACGGCTACTGTTCGGATATTTCCCGCACTATTGTGCTTGGCTCACCTGACGACACTTTTAAGAAGGTCTATCAGGTGGTGCAAGACGCCCAATCCATGGCAATAGAAGGGATGAAGCCCGGGGTAAGCACACAGGCTGTGGACAAGATTGCACGAGACCATATTACCGCCAAGGGATTCGGCAATTACTTCGGCCATGGGCTTGGACACGGCGTGGGACTGGCGACCCATGAAAAACCCAATTTGAGTCCCATCCGGCCGATGAATCTGGAGGTGGGTATGGTCACCACTGTTGAACCCGGCATCTACATACCCGGATGGGGCGGAGTGCGGCTGGAAAATATGGTGGTTCTGAAAAAAGACGGGGCAGTCGTCTTGAACAGGTATCCGTTGGCCCGTTGGCCCGTTTAGCCCGTTTAGCCGGTTTGGCCCGTTTGGCCCGTTGTACTCCCTGTGTTCGCTGTATTCGTTTGGCCGGACAATAAGCCGAAAGGTTTTTACTTTGAGCTTTCAGCTTTCAGCTCACTGACCAATGACCAATGAACAATGAACAATGACCAATGACCAAGTATTCCCTGGATCAGCTAACAGATCAGTTCATCAACTACCTGGTGGTGGAAAAAGGCCTTTCCGGAAATACCGTTGCCGCCTACAGCAAAGATCTGATATTATATCTGAAGTCCTTGAGGGCAAACGGTATTTACGATATTTCCGATGCTGACATGGCCCTTGTTCTAAAACACATGATTGACTTAAGAGAGGCGGGGCTCGGACCCAGGAGCAGAGCGAGGCACCTGGTGACCCTGAGGGGATTTTATCGGTTCTTGGTACGTGAAAAGGTACTGGAGACCAACCCCGCCCAGATGGTGGACCTGCCAAAGGCAGGGCGAAAACTACCTGGTGTTCTGAAGGTAGAGGAAGTGGTAAGGCTTCTCGAGACACCTGATACTTCGAAACCTCTGGGTGTGCGAGATGCTGCCATGCTGGAACTTCTGTACGCAGCGGGACTCAGGGTCTCGGAGCTAATCAAAGTGGGAATTGCAAATATCAATCTGGAGGCATGTTTTGTCCGGGTTCTCGGCAAGGGTTCTAAGGAGCGGGTGGTGCCCATTGGGCAGGCGGCCAAGAAAAAGGTCGATGTCTACCTTGCATCAGGTCGTCCGATCCTGTTAAAGGGGCAGCCAAGCCCGTATCTCTTTGTAACACGTTCAGCAATGCCCATGACACGGCAGGGATTCTGGAAGCTTCTGAAACAATATGCTCTAAAGGCCGGGCTTTCACACAAAATCACCCCACACGCCCTCCGACACTCCTTTGCCACCCACCTTCTGAAACGGGGGGCAGATCTCCGGTCGGTACAGGTGATGTTGGGCCATGTGGATATTAGTACCACCCAAATCTATACCCATGTTGCCCAGGAAAGGCTAAAGGCAGTTCACACCCGGTATCATCCCAGGGGATAGCACCATGGATTGCGGATTGCGGATTGAAAACCCGAAAGAGACTTGAGCTGATATTGACAACCATAGAGCACTTTGCTATCAAGAACTGAGCTTTTTTGAGGAGCCATATATGTCCAATATTGTGGTAATTGGTACCCAGTGGGGAGACGAAGGCAAGGGAAAGGTTGTAGACGTTTTAGCAGAGACCGCTCGTTTGATAGTCCGCTTTCAAGGGGGCAACAACGCCGGCCACACGATGGTGGTGGATGGAGAGCCATATATCAGCCATCTTATCCCGTCCGGAATCCTTCACCCAAATAAGGTCTGCTTGATCGGGAACGGTGTAGTGGTGGACCCTGGTGTGCTGATCGAAGAGATCCAGCATTTACGAGAGCGCGGCATTTCTGTGGATCCTCACAATCTCTTGATCAGCGAAAATGCCCACCTAATCATGCCCTATCACAAGCTTATAGATCACGGCAGGGAACGGCTGAAGGGAGACAAGAAACTGGGTACCACAGGCCGGGGGATAGGGCCTTGTTATGAAGATAGAGTTACGCGACGGGGGCTTCGTTTTTGTGACCTGATTGATCCTGAAACATTTGAGCAAAAATTATCTTCTATCTTAGGCGAAAAGAATTTTTACTTAAAGGACTTCCTTAAGTCTGAAACGGTCGATGAAACAGCGATTCTTGAGGAATATCTCCCATATGCAGAGGTGCTTCGACCACATATTGCAAATGTCTCTGTGCTCATCAACCAGGCCATCAAGGCCGGCGACCATATCCTTTTTGAAGGGGCCCAGGGGACGCACCTTGATATTGACCACGGGACCTACCCGTATGTGACATCATCCAATACGGTAGCAGGAAATGCATGCTGTGGCGCCGGGATTGGCCCTACACAAATCCATGGCGTCCTCGGAATGGTGAAGGCCTACACCACCCGGGTCGGCAGAGGCCCTTTGCCTACAGAACTCCATGATGAAATCGGCGACCTGATTCAAAAGAGAGGGGCCGAGTTTGGCGCCACCACCGGAAGACGCAGGCGATGCGGTTGGCTCGATACCCTGGTCGTGCGTAAGGCTGCGCGCATCAATAGTCTCACCGGTATTGCCATAACCAAGCTCGATGTGCTGAGCGGCCTTGAAAACCTTATGATCTGCACGGCCTATCGATACAAGCAGGATCGACTCACAGAGTTCCCCACGGCCTTAAGGGTGCTCGAAAAGTGTGAGCCGATTTACAAGGAGCTACCAGGGTGGCCTGATGATATCACAGCGATTCAGGACATCGATGACCTGCCGCAAAATGCTATGAACTATGTGAGGCAAGTGGAAGAACTCGTGGAAATTCCTGTTCAGATCATCTCGGTCGGCCCTGGCCGCAGACAAACTATAGTGCTTCAAGATCCATTTTCCCGTTTGCCGGTTTAGCCGGTGGGAGCGGCTTTTAGCCGCGATGTTTTGCCCATTGGTCCGTTGGAGGTTAGAGGTCAGAAGTCAGAGGTCAGAGGTCAGAGGTCAGAGGTCAGAGGTAAAAGCAGTAGCTGCCTCAAACCTTTCAGCTTTGAGCTTTCAGCTTATTATCCGGCTCAAAAGCATCTTGACAGTTTTAAGCAACTGGCGTAAAAAGGCTATGAAATGTCGGGACGTGGCTCAGTCTGGTAGAGCACAGCGTTCGGGACGCTGGGGTCGCTGGTTCAAATCCAGTCGTCCCGACCATAATAAAATCGCGAAGCAATTTTATCACTTCATGGTCTTGCTGGCTGCATCATCTTTAGGTGTTGTGGTGCACTTGCCATCAAAAGTCACTCCTACGTCAATAATTACTACAGGGGAACTCAGGTCACCAAACACCCGGGCCGGGGGATGTAACTCAATGCGGTCTGTGGCTCGGATATTGCCTCTTACATCCCCGCTCACGGTGGCTGTGTGGACCAAAATATCAGCATGAATGACCGCATTTTCCCCTACGATCACCGTTCCCTCCTTGCTTTCTATGGTCCCAGTAAGATGCCCATCCAGTCGCACAGTTCCCTCAAATACGAGCTTCCCTTCCAGGGTGGTTTGCGGCCCTAGAAACGTCTGTATCCCCTTTTCTGACTTTTTCACTTCAGGCCTCCATTCTTCGCTCTCAGCTTACCGATGCATTCCCTATTACCCTACCACAAAACCCCACCTTTTTCATCAAAAACAGGGCATTAGAACTCACTTTATGACATCTGTCAAATTCTGTGCCCCACCCTATTTTTTCAGGTTTTCTAAAAACGCGAGCAAGAAACAGTCGCCTTTGCGATCTGCGTCTCGGTATCAGGTCGAGTAACTAACAAAATGTACCAATGTGGTGAATGATTTGAATGCGGAAACACTATACCATCTCTTCTCGATAGCCAATAGCAGGAATCGTGCCGCAATACTGCAGACAAGTAATTATCCATAATCCCAAGTGATTAGAGCTTCTTTGTTCAAAATGTCTGGGTATGGAAATGCGCGCAAATTTGATTCGCGGTATGGCAATGTGTCAAAGTGTTGACCCCTGGCAGTCCTGCTCTGAGCACTCAGACTTGCAATCATACCGAAAAGCTGTTAAGAAACTTTCGACTCAAGCCGCTCTGGGTGGCTTTTGTTATCCGGCTTGCCCGCAGACGGGCCAAGCTAAAAGATCCATAATTTCAAGGGATTATAAACTTCGAGTTTGAAACCTGTTTGATTCCGGCTTGTCCGGGTTAGGAAACGGTTGATGAGAATTCTTATTACAGGTGGTGCAGGTTTTATTGGGTCGCATCTGGCCGAGGCACATCTTCAAAAAGGAGATGAGGTCTATGTTATCGATGACCTTTCAACAGGCTCCCTGGAAAACATCAAGGATTTCCAAGAAAACAAGGATTACAGGTCTCGTCTCTTTTTCAGCCATGATTCAATCCTGAATCACGAAAAAATGCTGGAGCTGGTGGGTATCTGCGACCTGGTCTATCATCTGGCAGCCGCAGTGGGTGTCCTTTATGTCCTCCAACATCCGTTTGAGTCGATCCAGACCAATATACAAGGGACGGAAAAGGTGCTGGAACTTTGCAGCAAATTCAAGAAAAGGGTCTTGATCACCTCCTCATCAGAGGTTTACGGAAAACACCTCCACGCCCCGCTGGTGGAAACCGATAATATCATCTATGGACCTTCCAGCAAATTCCGCTGGAGCTACGCAGCCTCCAAGCTCATGGACGAGTTCATGGCACTTGCCTACCATCGCACCAACGGCCTGGAGGTGATCATAGCACGCCTTTTCAACACGGTAGGGCCAAGGCAAACGGGTGCCTACGGTATGGTGATTCCCAGGTTGGTTGGCCAAGCCCTGAAAGGTGAACCCCTTACGGTTTACGGGGACGGGAAGCAGACTCGTACATTTACCTACGTCAAGGATGTGGTAGACGCCCTAATGGGTCTCATGGCCAGCCCCAAAGCGACCGCAGAGGTATTCAACGTGGGCGGAACAGAAGAGATCAGCATCGAGGCCCTGGCAAAAAAGATCATTGCCATGACCGGCAGCGACTCCAAAATTGATTACATACCCTACGAGGTCGCTTTTGAAAAGGATTTTGAGGATATGCAAAGAAGGGTACCAGACATCCAAAAAATTAAGGATTATATAGGCTTCGAACCAAAGACCGATCTGGATGGAATTCTGAAAAGCGTAATATAGGCTCCCCGTTTAGCTGGTTTGGCCGGTTTTGCTGGTTTGGCCGGTTTTGCCCGTTAACCTGACACGAAGTGCATTTCTTGGCCCGGGGTTGCGCCTTGACGGCTTGACACGAAGTGAAGTCTGCGCCAAAAGATGCACTTCGTGTCAAGCCGCCAGATGTAACCCTGCGTTAAATCGTGAATTGCGTAATCGTGAATTGCAAAACGTACAACCGGTAACGATTTTCAAATAACGAATCGGGACCGGCTAAACCGGCTAAACCGGCTAAACGGGCTAAACGGGCCAAACAGGCTAAACCGTAAAAACAGATGTATGGCAAT
>JAFDKF010000088.1 GCA_019307135.1 Deltaproteobacteria bacterium | reverse complement strand
GCGCTACAAAACCGAACTACAAAGGGTCCCTGAGGCTGCATGAGACCATAAAACGCTTATGTCATAAGACTTTGCTGGCCATTAGCTAATTTTTCGAGCAACCTTTAAGTAATAGAGGCAGTACTAAAGGCATTTAACAAGGACAAGCAAGAGGAGGCAAAGCGTGAAGGACTTGCCTGGATTAACAAAGAAGAAGTAGGCGGGATAGTTGACGGGTTTTACGCCAACCTGATGCGCGCTTTTAACCACTGGCTGACTGAACGGGATACGTTGTTCAAAGAAATTCTTGCTATAAGTATGGAAAAAGCCAAAATTGGTTTGCGTCAGCCTAAGCTCGCTGCCCAGCTGACAGAGCGAGAAACTCATCTATACAGGCTCATTGAGCAGATCGATAGCACCTATCCTCTGTCTTACCTATCTGAACAGGGTTTCCTTCCTTCGTATGCTTTTCCGTTTGACACTGCCAGGCTGATCGCCAAGGACGAAGTCAAAAAACCAATTGTAAGGAGTATGCAGGTTGCTCTCAGGGAGTATGCCCCCGGAAACACCGTTTACATGGATGGGCGAAAATACCAGGTCATCGGGCTCGACTTTCATCGCTCACCAGTTCCGGATTTGGACCAGGTTTACAAGCTTTGTGAGTCTTGCGATTATGTAACTTTTAGTCTAGGAGCTACTCACTGCCCTCACTGCAGACGGGAACTAATGCCTAGGACGTTCCCAATCATGTTTCCCTCTTCCTGTGTGGCGGAGAGGGCGGAGGCTATCGGTTCAGATGAGGAGTATCGGCAACGCGCCTTTTATGGAGGTAATACCTATTTGCTGGACGCGCCTGGCCAAGGGGACACGTCGGAAATTGCCGGTGTTTCGCTACGGTATTTTCGGCGGGGTGAGATTTTCATGACGAACACGGGTTTGTTTGAGGAGGGGGGGAGGGGCTTTGTCCTTTGTCGTTCCTGCGGGCACTGGCACGCTCCCACCAACCGTAAACCCTTTGAAGAGCACAAGCTGCTTCACAATCGACGACAAACTTGTGGGGGCAACTCCGAGCACTATCACCTGGGTTGCAAATTCCAAACGGATGTACTTATTCTGAAGTTTGAAGGGGTTCCAGAGCCGTCACAGGAATTCTATGCAAGTCTCAAAGCTGCCATCATTGAAGCATCGAACTCGGCCGTGGGTTCGGAATCTGGCGAGATATGCGGTTTTACACGAACTGTAGTCACAGAAGGGGAAGAGCGTCGCGATCTCATCCTGTATGACAGCGTTCCTGGTGGAGCAGGCTATGTGAGGAAAGCCGCGGCTCGTTTTGAGGATATTGTCGAAGCGGCCAGAGCTGTGCTGGGCGGGTGCCAGTGTGAAAAGTCCTGCTACAGATGTCTTCGCTCCTATGAAAATCAATTTGAGCATAAGCTTCTCGACAAGAGACTAATCCAGCCCTATCTTGATTACCTCCTTATGCTCAATAGTGAATCAGAACGCTCGCGACTGGCTGCATATGGGCCAGGGAGCCGACGTTTTTGTGGAAATAACGCCTCTTCATGGCTCCAACGCAAATGCCGTGCTGCAGGGGGGCAATTTGTCGCAATCTGTTCAAACATCGATGACGGTGACATTGAGCAAGCATTTCCATGGGCCGAGTTTTTGATCGGATATGCTAAAGACCACCCAAGTGTCCAAATCTTACTTGGATTGAAAGAGACACCAAACCTGACTGAAATAAATGAGAAAAATTTCCTTGCCGTTAAAGCTCTTCTTGATCTTATGGCTGCGGGTATTCAATTGTTCCATGTTTCGGATGCCTCTTCTCAAAGGTGGCAGATCGTCTTTGGTTCAGGTGGAGAGGAGCTACTAGCCATAGCTACGTTAGACGAGTTGCCTTCACTTTCCTCAAACCTGGAGATTCAATCCATCGTGTATAATTCCGATACTCAGATATGCCAGGCTGTGCTGGAGCCTCTTCGAGCAACAATAGAAAAAGGCACCCGGATCACGACTGCTTCTCTCAGGGCTCCTAAGAAAGATACGTACAGAGTTGTGGATATTGAGGATGGTCAACGAGGAGTGACTTATCAAAAACTTTTCGGGCAGCAGCTTGCTGGAGCCCAGTGGCTGAAAATCGTTGATCCCTATGTGCGGCTGGAATATCAGGTTCGGAATGTGGAAGATCTACTGAGTCTTGTTGAAGGAACGAGTGGGTGTCGCGTTGAACTCATAACAATGTACGAAAAAAATGACCGGTTTGGCTTATCTGAAGAAGAAAAGTCCAGTCAGCGTTTAGATGCACTCAAGGAACGGTTAGCTGAGAAAGGGATAGAATTCTCCTGTTATTTCGACCCTCAGATTCACGACCGATTCGTCGAGACAGATCAATGGCAGATCATCCTGGGCCGAGGACTGGATTTTTACTACCCTCCCGAGTCTGGTGGTCCGCAATCTCAACAAGCCAGGCGGGCAAAGAAATGTCGAATTATTTTTCTGTCTAAAACAGCCGCTACCTCCGCTTAATGTTTAGCAGAGACCGCCTCTTCTCAAGATATTGGTCGCTTCTCTAACACCTGTGTCTACGTCTTTGACAATCAAGGTCTTGCTTTTGTATTTTGTTTCAATTGCCTCTAAGTCGCTCAAGAGCCACTTTTTCCACAATAGTATGTTCCTTAATAAGATTCTAAGGATTATTGGGATGTTGCTAATTGCGTATTTCTTGTTAACCCCCTTGGGGTCAGATAAATCAACAACCCCTCCGGAAAACCATGCCCAGCCTCTTTTTAGCCATAACAGGATATGGTTAGAAGGTGGCAAAAGGTAAATGATTTGATCGTATTGTTCAGGGTTCCTTTCCAAACCATGGACATCTTCGACTAAGAGGTCTGTTTCATTGGAACGTGGCATGTCCTCGTGTTTAAAATAGTCCATGTCAATTTGAACTATTTTCCCGCGGAATTTGTTAGCCACTCTTTCTCTTAGGGTACTCTTACCTATGTTCCCAATACCAGTTATTAGAATTTTCATGACACCAGAATGATCGCTTAAACTTAAACTCTGTCATATGTCTTCAGGTTCGCTTCCACATATCGATCGTATCCGTAATCAATTTCATTAGTGTATCGTGACGGCCCGCTCCACTCATTGATAATTGCGGCAATTTTCTCCTGTGCTGCCTTCATATCACCCAACTCCAACCTAACGAACTGGTTTTCGGACACAACCTTTGTATATTGTGTGTATTCCTTAATGTCCATCTGCCCATCTGTTATCACCGGGACACCCGACCAGACGGCTTCACATACGATATTGGAAAAATCTTTTATAGGATTGTCTTGTGAAAAATAGAGAAGGTAATCAATATGTCCCAAGAGATAGGGCATGTTTACCGGATGAACAAATTTTCTAAACTCATGAGTTCTTATACCGTGAGCCTCAACAAACTTCGCAAACTCCCTAAAGCCCTTACCTTGACCTACCAAATGCAATGTGTGCTCTTCTTTGATTCCGGAAAAAATATCAACTATTTTGTCTAAGCTTTTATACTTCCAATAATGGTTAATTTTGCCAATATAGGCAAAGGTCGGGACTTCATGCGAGATCATAGTGGATTTGAAGTATTTTTCATCGGGGATATATCTTGGAAGCACATAAACATTTGAGTTGGTAGCTTCAAAAACGCCTCTATTCTTATCATCAGTAATGATCGCTGCTGCGTTTTGGACTACACTTCCTAAACGATGGCTGAATAAGCCTTTGTGTAAAAACTTGGCCAAATCACTACCGCCATGCCTTAATATATAGGGAATTCCGGTTATATTTGACAGGAGGTAACCAACAATCCCGTAAGGAACCAAATAGTTTGTGTCAATGATGTCGATTTGATGGTTTTCCGTTATTTCTAAGGCTTTGTCTAATAACCGTGAGGTATATAGTTTTGAATCAGGTATATGCCAGGGGATGTCGGGAGTGACAAAGTGAACGGCCAGGTTAGGTATTAATTCATCAGGGTTATCATCAATGAAATATTCCTTTTCAACGCAGTTTCCGTTGGTGACCACATGGATCTCATGACCTGCCTCAGCAAACCCTCTTGCCAACCAATAGGTTTTAGCTGAAACACCACCTTGGATTGGGGGGTATTTGCTGATTATACATACTTTCATTTATCTGGTCTTTATAAAAAGCTTGTATTGAAAACGTGTGATCAAAGCGGCATCTTTTATGAATGATAAAGTAGTAAAAAAGATCAAACATCAAAACATCCATGGGGCTTGCCAAGTACTGGCTGTATGGGTGGGTTGCTGCGGCGTCATCACTAATAAGGTTAGCTACTATTTTCTTTATTTGAGGGCCAATATGATCAAGTGCTGCTGGCATACCATATTTTTTTCTACTGGCAATGTCAGACAAATTATATTTTTTTAGGAAGGGCAACGCGGCATCCTTTATAATCCTTTTTGTTGTCTTCTTATTCGGCACCTTAAACTCAATAGGGAGCGATAAAGCAAATTCAGCGACATCATCATAAAGATATGGAGGCCTTGCCTCAAAACCAAAAGAAGAACAGGATCTGTCAACACTCCACAGGTGGTAATTTGAAAGCCCAGATCTCACTAAAATATCAAACAGATTCCTTCGATAAGCCTTCTCGTTTTCCGGATAAGGAAAAAGCTCGTCTACAATTGTGCGTACCTTGGAGTATATTGGCAGCCTTGATGCTCTTTGCCTGATTCTATCAGAGAAGCCTAGAGGATGCGTGTAAATCCAGTAATACCCACCAAACAGCTCATCCGCACCTTCTCCGGTAAACGCCACCTTGTGGTGTTCGGAAATATGCTTTGAAAGTATTTGAAAGGCCAACGCACCCTGAACATCAAACACGCCTCCCGCCACAACGTTTTCATAATGATATATGAAATTCGGCAATTCGTTCAGGTAGTCGGAGGCGGTGACCAAAAGCTCGTGATGTTCAGACCCAATAGCTCTTGAGACTTTTCGGGCATAGTTAAAATCCGTTGCTTTTTTTGAATCATACAGAGTGTAAGTTTTGATCGGTTTGCGGAGGATCTCCTGTGACAAAATAGCCATGAGCGTGGAATCTACCCCACCCGACAAATAAAGCCCTTTGTCATGATTGCCATGTTTATGAAACAATGTGAAAGTTTCGAATAGGATATCAGTTAACTGGTCAACTGATTCCTGATAGTCCACATTGCCGTTATTTAGGTAATAAGACTGTGGAATCGTATAGTATTTTTGTTTCGATATGTTTTGTCCATCAAAGGTTATTATCGTGCCAGGGGGAACCTGACGAATGGCCTTGAGGGGAGTTCGCTCCTCTGAAAAGATATATCCGAAAACCGTCAATTCCTCTAATGCGTCAGTATCTAGTTCCGCGGGAACGGTGGGGTGCTGCAACAAGGCCTTCATTTCGGAGCCGAAAACAAGCTTTTCACCTTCCTGGAAATAGTAAAGGGGTTTGATTCCGAACTTATCCCGGGCAAGCAGGATTTCATCTTGATCTATTATGACGATCGCAAACATACCCTTCAAACGGTTTACAAACCTCTGTTTGTATTTTTTGTAAAGGGGAATAATAACCCCTGAATCCGCACTAGACCTAAGAACGTATCCTTCCTTGGTCAACTCATCTCTAAGTTCTTGGTGATTATAAATCTCTCCGTTGAATAACAAGGCTATCTTATCGTGGCTGTCTGTTAACGGAAGAATATCGTTCTCACTGCTGACGATATGCAAACCGCATTGTCCTAATGAATGGTTCCCAAACAGCACAGTCGCAAAAGAATCTGGCCCCCTGTGACGGATAGATTCGAGCATAGCCGTCACCACGTCTGCATTCGCTTCATTATATATGCCGCAAATTCCACACATTAGCCGGGTTCTCTTGATAAGTATTTTAATGCTTCTACTAACCCCCAATAGGCATAAGCAGAACCCTCATCGATGTAATGATATGGCCACAAGCCATTGGGTAACTGGGTTTCAGCCAGCCAGTCGACCGCCCTCTCTATCACCTTCTTGTCGATCAAGTCGTCATAGGAGAGCAGCCCCAACAATACAATCCCTGTAGACCATGGATCACTTCCAATGGGGTGGTCTTTCCAGGGGCCAAAACCGCCATCCTCATTTTGCTCTGCGGCCAAAAAAGAATATGTTTCCTTAATCAAAGGACAGTCGCTCGCGGTAACACTAAAGGCACGCAATCCTAACAAGAAACATGCCCCTTTATACGTGAGCCTTGTACTCCCACCAAAATCCTTTCTCCATTCATTGTTCAGCCAGTTTGCTGCCTTTTTATCGGAAAATCCTGGTAGCAAGTGCAGTAAAAGCCCGGTAATGGGAATCCGAGAGATGTCCCGTCCACTCGTGCCCCAACCTCCGTCTGTCATACGAACGCTTCGAAGCCATGAAAGAGCTGCATCATAGCAGTCCTGCAATACAGGTCTGAGACGGCACAACCCCGCAAATAAGACTGTTTCGGGAACGTTGGTCCAACCACCATCGGAATGCTGGGATTCACGAATTTCTTCATCGGTAATGAGGGGCATGGATTGGTTATGCTGGCATAAAACGTAGGCTGCAAGAGCCCTTCTGCCAATTTCCGGAGCATCATTGGCAGCCCTAATAAGTGCCATGGTCGCAGTAGTAAGATCTGGTTCCTTATAAGAAGGTTTCATCTTTTTCTATTTCGCGTCCCTTCTCATGATATCGCTGGTATGTCGCATGTCGCACGTCTATGGATACAGAGCGACGAGCAGACATAGAACATAGCTTCTTCGTGACTGTAAACCTCATATTTGATTCTCTCTGGACGGACAAACTCGTCACATAACACACAGTGAACATTGCCAGGAAAGTCATTATTATTCCTTTTATTACTTTCTAGAGGGATGCTGATGCGCAGACCCACATCCACAGGGATAGTGAAAACATTCTCCGCACCTTTCTTGCATTCAGCTAATTTATCACAATCATTTCTTGGTATAGTCGACGAGAAGTTCTTCAGCAAATTGCATGAAACGGGAGCTAGTCCCAGATCTAACCAACAACCACTTTTCTCTCGAGGTCGATTCAACCGATTGGTCAGGTCAGATCGAATCTGCCCCTTCATCTCCTCCCCAAACTCGGAAATGAGTACCAAAGTCTTCTTTTCTTGTGAAAAGCTCTTTTTCCAGTCCTGTAAGAAGAGAATTTCTCCAAAGAGATAGGGGTGGTTTTTTGTTCTCATAAGCCTTTCAGCCTTGCCTACAAAGCTATAGTCCCCAAGTTTCCTGCCCGGCTTATTCGCCTCGACAATTGAACCTATATGGGAACAGATCATATCACATTTCTGAAACTTCTTGGGGTATTCTGGGAACCATTTAGAATCTCCGGTGAAACCCACTGACGCTTTGTGGCGCTGGCTGTTATTATCCGATACTCTGTTATTTTGCCCGTTGAATGTTATTATATATCCATAGCTGTCAGATTCACTGTGGTCGTCATGGAAGGACTTGAAAAACTCAATTTCTAATCTGACAGATCCTTCAGGCTCAGACTCAGCAGTTATAAGTTTTAAGGGCTGATTCTCGTTCATGCCATCGTACTGATTATAGCATGAGAATCTTAGGGGTTCAGAATCTTGACCATCATCCTTGTCGATGTCAACGATAAAGGTGTCATAGAACAAGAGCTTAAAAGGGTCTCTAGCGATGTACTCATCAAGACGCTGGTAACATCCAAGGCTCATAACAGCATATATCCTCTTTTTATTCCATGTCTTGCTTGTTCGGCGCTTTCTATTCTCCAGCAGCAGTTCAACAATGGCCGGGAAATCCCTTATATGATCGGGGTGCCCATGCGTTAGTAAGACAAGATCGATATCAGTGAGGGTGAAACCTTGGCGGAAGAAATTTCTGATAAAATCGAAACCGGGATCTACTGCTATACCAATGTGGACTTTTCCTTTGTTCTTTTCCCTTTCATTAGATAGAAAAACAAAGTGTCCTCCTCCGACAGAAAACGAGAGCTCTGGTGTGTAAGAATTCCAACGGCGAAGGCCCACATAGTTAACGCTATAGTTGGATTCCTCTCCTCTATTGGGCTGATTTCCCGGAAGTGGCAAGGGTTGAATACTCCGACCGGCCATGTGTTTGGTGAAACGCCGTGATTCTCGGTTGAGGATCTTATCATAGTCGGCGAATCGGAGAATTTTCTCGTTCTCCAATTCTGCGTCGTCCCTGATCACGTCAAGTACATATTCGAGACATTTCTTCCTGTTTTCATCGGTACTGTCATCGCATATGCTGACTAGGTTATCCCGTAAATACTCAACGTTTGCCGACTTATACGAACGTCCTGCCCCAGCAATTTTATTAAGTAGCCTCCGGCGCACTTCAAGGGATTTTCGTATGAATTCTTTTCGCAGTAAATCACTACGATTCAGAACCGTGTTGATCAACTCATTTTCGAATTCAAAGGACTTACGCAAGTACTTGGGTAACCACTTGGGATGCCATGACCTTTGTATTATCTGAAACCATTGTTTCAAAATCTTATCATTGATGTCTTCAAAAACCTTCATTGCTTTCTCGATACAATCTCGTCTCATTGGAGGTTCAGTATCGGGCGAAATCTCCCCTTCAGTGAAGCTCTTGATGTCTAAGAAGTCCATCAACCTATTGACGGTCCTCATAACCAGTTTTTCTCTGTGAAAGTTGTTTCTTACCTCTATCTTAACAAGGGGCGTCAGGATTTTGATATACTCCAAAATGGTTTCTTTAAGTGTCCAACTGTCAAATCGATTGTCCCTACATTGGTCGATGTACTCTCCCAAAAAATGCAGAAAATTGCGAGTTCTAAGATTTGCGGATATACTTATGTTTTTGTCCCGGATGTCGCTCACCATATCGTTCAGCTCTTTCTTTGCGCCGTCTTGAACAAGAGCATTGTACGATGAACTAAGAAGCCATGGAAGATCTCTTTTATTTAATGCATTTTGTGGATTCGTCGCGTCGATGAACCTCTTCGGGTCTACTAGTAAACTTCCGTCGAAGTAGTTAAGTTTGTTAATCGTTTCATCGAAATGTTTTCTAAATTTATCCCAGTTTTCCAGTTCGATGTAACATTCAGCCTTCAGAAGCTCTTTTCGCGCTCGAGGAAACGATAAACGGTCCAGAGTTATATCACCAATTTCTATCATCTCAAGTGTAGTTAAGGCGTTATAAGAAAACTGCATCTTTATAAGAGCCACCGCTCTTTGGAGCAAGGTAGGATAGTAGACGTACTTCGGCCAGGCATGAGGATCAACTGATTTGGGATATCCCGGGCTGTTCTTTGCGTCATTATATTTCTCGATACCGCTATCATATTCTTTCAGAGCGTCATGGTAGTGTCCCATGTGTGCTTTGGCTAGACCCTGATTATAATGGATGAGCGCTTTGTAGGCGTAAGATTTCCATTCTGGAAAGTCCTTTCCCTCTACATTTTTGACCAAGGGGAGTATTGCCTTTGCCTTCTCAGAAAAACCTAGGGATTGTTCCCCTATTGTGCATGCCGCTGATTCAAGCATGAGGAGCAGGTATTGAAACGTGTTATCTTCAGAGATTTTGAACGCGGCTGTTTTGATAAGCAAATCAACTACCCAATCCAGCTTCTTTGATTGTGTATCAGTATTGGCACATTGCAGTTTTGCCCGAAGTTTTTTGGCCAGAAAAAAAACCGTCCAGAATTTGTCAGGGGAGCATTCTTGATCCCGTACGTTGATATCAAGCTTTACATTGCCATTCTCATCGACCAGCAGCTCCCAAAACCGTTTTCTACCTTCGTCTTGAGTTTCCAAATCCAGAACGTTTTGGAGATCAGTCTCGGAGCATTGAACAATATTATCGCACGTTTTTTCATCTTGCTCGTCAATAGCAATGTCTAACTCAATAGAAGCTTTTTCCCATGACTCGTAGTCGTTGCTGATTTCGATCGCTTGGTCATATGGAGTATCCATCACCTTTCCTCCTGCTTATCACTGAGAGCGGCTTTTCAATACCGTCTAACGACAACTCATCGAAGACTGGCTTGGATTCTTTTTGCAAGCATGTCATAATTGAACGGATCGGACTCGAACCCGACAACGTCCATGTCATGCTCCAATGCAGCCACGATATCCGTTCCTGATCCCGCAAACAGGCTGAGTAATCGACCGCCAGAACGGTGTACAGGATTTAGAAGGAATCTGATTACTTCTAAGGGCTTGGCACCGTCTCTAAATTCATTGGACTGCCTCTTAATGATGGGATGCTTGAATATGTCCCGAACCCTCCCACCGTAGAAATCAAAGCCCATTGTTGCATGGGTATAGTACAGAATCGTTTCCTGAGAACGGCGGAAGTTCGATCCTTCATCAAAATCATGGTGATTGTCATATATCCACGCAATCCATCTTCTGAAGCAGAGCCCATACTCTTCGTCTAAAACATACTTGATTATGCTGGCACCGTCAGGGTAATTGAAAATGAAGATAGAGGCAGATTCTCTTAGATGAGGGAGGCAGGCATCAAACAGGGTTCTGTAATAGTCGCGGAACCGTTCACGGCCCTCTTTTGAGTTCAGGTCAAAATCATCCCACTCACATGCAGGCTCTAAGATACCATAAGGACCATCGCAGATAACTATGTCAAAAGGTTCCAGGCTCAGATTTCTTAGTATTAGATTGTTATCAGGGTACAGCCATACATTGCAAGTTCGACTTTTACCTTGAATTTGAAGATTCAGGCAGTCTGTCATTTTCCGCATGTGCTACATTTAAGAGTGACATAAGAGTGGATGATCATCTACAGCCATGACACGATGAGCACTGGCGGCAAACCATCCTCTTATTTGAGTCATCTATGATTTCAATCGGGAACTTCATGGTGCGTTCTTTTTTTAGAACAGGCTTTTTGTATACTTTTTTCCCAATTTTTTTCATTTGTTATCCTCCTTTCTTATTATCCCTTCATTCACAAAGCCAGTTATTACTTCACAAAAGTCATTCTTGCCCTGTTTGTTATCCACATCAAAGGTCTCCAAGAATTCCTCCAAAATACTCTTCAATGGCACAGTTCCGGCTATCCGTTCAACAATCCAAAAAGAAGTTTCGTTAAGGCTGTAATGTTCGCCGGAATCGATATTAAATGCCCAGTATTTTTCAAGCTCGCTTATCTTGTGTAGAAAAATGTTTTCAGACAAACAATAAACGTCATCTTCATTTATTTCCAGCATTGCGGGTCCCCGGCAAGATAGTCGCCCGTGATAGCGTAAGCCATAGCACGACAACCGCGACATATGGGTATGAAGTCACAACCAGAGCATTTCCCCTTAATGTTTTTTGTGTTTCTAATATTCCACACTATAAACGCAAATGACAGTTGGATTGCGCCAACGCTTTGTTATTGTTAATAAATGATATCAAGAATTTTTGGCTTTATCAAGTATATGATTGTCTGGAGGGGGTTAATTTTC
>JAFDKF010000008.1 GCA_019307135.1 Deltaproteobacteria bacterium | reverse complement strand
CCAAGGGTTTGGCTGTTCGCCAATTAAAGCGGTACGTGAGCTGGGTTTAGAACGTCGTGAGACAGTTCGGTCCCTATCTTTCGCGGGCGCAGGATATTTGAGAGGAGCTGTCCCCAGTACGAGAGGACCGGGATGGACGAACCTCTGGTGTTCCAGTTGTCGCGCCAGCGGCATCGCTGGGTAGCTATGTTCGGAAAGGATAACCGCTGAAAGCATCTAAGCGGGAAGCCTACCTCAAGATTAGATATCCCTCCCGTTGGGAAACCAACGGGACTAAAGACCCCTTGAAGACTACAAGGTTAATAGGCCAGGCGTGCAAGTCCAGCAATGGATTTAGCCAACTGGTACTAATCGGTCGTGCGGCTTGACCACAAAAACTTTTTCAATAAAATATTGTAAGTTTACGAATTCGTAGAACATGTCATTTACAAAACAGTCCTGGTTGATTGCCAATCCGCCCAAATCGATTTGGCGGGCGGCGTAAAGCCGCCCCTACGACGCCGTTTTCATAACCATCAACTCATTGACAAAACACGGTAAATGCTAACCGCACAGCTCCAAATTTTTCGGCGGCAATAGCGAAGAGGAAACACCCGTTCCCATCCCGAACACGGAAGTTAAGCTCTTCAGCGCCGATGGTACTGCCCCGGCAGCGGGGTGGGAGAGTAGGTCGCCGCCGGAATACGTTTACAAGGCCCGGACCAAGCTTTCTTATGGTCCGGGCCTTTTTTTTGAAAGGAGGCTATTTTAGGCTTAAGTAGGATTGAAGAGATTTGACTTTCTTTGGCCCTATCCCTTTTACGCATCTTAGGTTGTTCCACGTCTTGAAGGGACCGTGGGATTCCCTGAATTCAACGATACGCCGGGCCAAGCCATGGCTGATTCCCGGGATGATGGCAAGATCCTCAACACGAGCTTGATTTAGTCTGACAGGAACGCCCAAGACCAGCCTTTTCCTGGAACTCATGGGGGTGAGGGTGAGTTGGGCAAATTGCGGGTTCGACCCGTGAAGCTCTATGCGCATGCCCGTGTCAAGGGTGTCGTCCGGTGTGTCAAATGAGAGAGGACGTTCGCCGGTGGGACCGCCGGTGCTTTGGATTGTTTGGTATGCTGTTGGGGGCTTATCGAACGTGTAAATGCCGGGATTTTTTACGGCTCCTGAGACTTCAATAACCGATTGATGACGGGGTTCAGTCATCATGTCGCTGTTAGGGGGTCTGAGGATCGGCCAAAAGGGATGAAACGGTCTGAATATACCCGTAAAGAAAATAGCCAGCCCCAACATAAGTGTGATGACTTGTTGGTCCTTATTAAAAGATTTTACGCTCATTTGGTTCAGTAGTCGAGTAGTTAGTGGCTGAACGAAAAGTCATGTTCAAACAAAATCCGAATATCGAATATCGAAACTCGAAACAAATTCGAATACCAAATGACAAAATGACCAAAACGAACTTGTTGAAATTTCATTGTTTTTGTCATTGGAACATTTTTGTTTTGTCATTGTTTGCGGCTGACGCCTTGAGAACATCACTAGTTAGCCCCATGGTGCCTGGCTTATTATGAGCCACCAAGCCAGCAATCCCGGTCTGGGGTACAGATTGAGAACGACTCAACGACTCAACTACTTAGTGCCTGAACGAAAACCCCTTTTTTTGTCATTTCGACCGAAGGGAGAAATCTATTAACTCTGTATTTTCAATAGCATAAGATTTCTCCTTGGCCCAGACCGGGTTCTTATATAGCACCGGTTATTATTCTCATGTCGCACCAGGGCGGGCGCTCCGCTCGAAATGACAGCTTTGGCTAGTTTTCGTTCAGGCACTACTTAACTGTAAACGAAGCTGCTACGGAGAGTCTAATCCAAAGGCTTGGTGAAGGACCCGGACTGCCAGTTCTGTGTATTTTTCTTCAATGACACACGAGATCTTTATTTCCGAGGTGCTAATCATCATGATATTGATATTTTCGTTCGCGAGAGAACTGAACGTCTTCGCAGCCACGCCAGAATGGCTTCGCATTCCCACGCCAATGACCGACACCTTGGCAATATGTTCGTCTCCGAGTACCTGTTCTGCCCCAATCGATTTGGCTACTTCTTTCTGAATGGCCATTGCCCTTGGATAGTCGTGCTTTGGCACAGTGAATGTGAGATCGGTCAATCCGCCTTTGCGCGTATTTTGGATAATCATGTCCACAACGATTCCAGCGTCTGCAACAGGCGTAAAGATCTTGGAAGCAACGCCGGGCCGATCCGGGACCCTGGTTAAGGTGATACGCGCCTCGTCTTTGCTGTAGGCAACACTCGACACCACGAGTCGTTCCATGTCCTCTTCTTCTTCCACAACCATGGTCCCTTCCTCCTCCTTAAAAGACGATCTAACATGGACGGGCACATTAAACTTCTTGGCAAACTCCACACTCCGAATCTGCAACACCTTGGCACCCAGACTGGCCATCTCCAACATCTCATCATAGGCTATCTTATGAAGTTTCTTGGCATCTTTACAAAGATTGGGGTCTGTGGTGTAGACCCCGTCCACATCCGTATAAATCTCGCACACGTCGGCCTTGAGCGCAGCTGCCAGAGCTACAGCAGATGTGTCAGAGCCTCCCCTGCCTAGGGTAGTGATATTGCCTTGTTGGTCGCGGCCCTGGAAACCAGCAACCGCCACGATTTTTCTTCGAGTGAGGAGTTCCTTGATTCGGGTGGCATGTATTCCTACGATGCGAGCCTGTCCAAAGGCCCTGTCGGTTACAATTTCAGCCTGATGACCTAGAAGTGATATGGCTGGACAGCCCATGGATTCTAACATGATGCACAACAGGGACACCGTCGTTTGTTCGCCTGTGGCCAACAAGACGTCAAGTTCTCGCCTGTTGGGATCATTGGTTATCTGATGTGCCAATTGGATGAGACCATCTGTTACCCCGGCCATGGCTGAGAGTACTACGACCACGTCATTTCCGGCGGAATATACCCTGATGATTCGTTTGGCAACCTTTCGGATTCGGTCCAGGTTCGCGACCGAAGTGCCACCATATTTTTGAACGATCAAAGCCATTCTTCGATTTCGGATTTCGGATTTCGGACTGCGGAATGAGACGAATGCGCATTTCGGAATGCGGTAATGTTCTCAAGCCGCCAGGCGCAATGCGGATTTAAAGAGGGTGAAACGAATAACCAGCATCCGGCATCGGGCATCCAGTATCAAGCATCCAGCATCAAGTATATGGACCAAACTCTTCTATACATTTCTCTATCAGATCAACAGCCATTTGTCCACATCCTGTCAAGTGGAAATTTCGCGTCTGGTCATCCACAATGGAAATCGAGATAAAGAGTCGTTCTTTTGGGAGTACGTCGATTATCTTTTCGGCCCATTCAATGACTGTGACGTCATCACCTCCAATGATCTCATCCAGGCCAATCTCATCTAGTTCTACGACGTTTCCTATGCGATACAGGTCCACGTGAAAGAGGCGAAGCCGTCCGGGATATTCATTCACCAGGGTATAACTGGGACTCGTCACATAAAGGTCCTCAGGTACCTGTAAACCTCTGGCAATCCCCTGGGTAAGACAGGTCTTGCCGCTCCCCAGTTCGCCGCTCAGGCCAATTACCGATCCATTAGTCAGATACTTGCCGAGAAATGCCCCCAGGCGAACTGTCTCTTCAGGAGAGTGGGAGACAATGTGATGTTCCTTGCTTTTCAAAGGGTTCTGATAAATACGTTCGGGTAGGGAGGACGTCCCGGGGGGGACTTCTCCAATCCCTTGATTTGCCCAGGAAGAATTTGTATGACATCCGAGGCGAGAAATCCCACCGGACCCATGCTTTGGGCAAGGAAATCGGCCGCACAACCGTGTAAGTAGACACCTGCATTTGCAGCTTCACTAACAGACAGACCCTGGACGATCAGACCTGCAATCATGCCTGTGAGCACGTCTCCCATCCCGCCGGAAGCCATACCGGGATTTGCAGTGGGGTTAATCGAGGCGGTCCCGTCAGGGTGAGCAACAACTGTTCTTGCTCCTTTCAAGACCAAATAGACCTTGTGGGTTGTCGCAAAGTTGCGGGCCTTACGGATCCTTTCTTGCTGGACCTGTGAAGGCGTCGTTCCCACAAGTCTTGCCATCTCACCCGGATGAGGCGTCATCACGACAGGCACCTTCAGGTCTTTCAAACACTCCAAGCCTCCAACAAGAGCGTTGAGCCCGTCTGCGTCAATTACTACTGGAACAGGGGATGTCTGGATGAGCCTTCTAACCAGATCCTGTGTTGGCTTGGCCGTGCCCATGCCTGGGCCAATGGCCAGCCCCTTCTTGCCTTCCAAGAGGCCCATAATCTTCTCATATGCGGATAACCCCAGGGTCTGGTTGGCATTTTCAGGCAGCGGCACGGTCATCACCTCGGTTAACTGCGATTCCATGGCCATGTTGAGGCTCTTTGGAATTCCAAGCGTTACAAGGCCTGCACCCATGCGCATGGCCGCGCGACTTGTCATGACCGCCGCACCTGTCTTGCCTGGTGATCCCCCTATAACCAGGAGATGCCCGGTGGATCCCTTGTGGCTTTGAAGTGCCCTCGATCTAAAACAGGGCTTTATCACTTCTCGGGTCAGGAGATGCTGTTTTGGGCCGACCTCGTCAACAACAGCAGGCGGGATTCCAATATCAACAACCTCTAAGGTGCTGACAAACTCCGTTCCTGGTAACACAACATGGCCAATTTTAGCTAATCCAAAGGTCACAGTCAGAGTCGCCTTGATGCAGCAACCACGTGGTTTGCCAGTGTCTGAGTCAAGGCCGGAGGGGATATCTACGGCAACGATCGGTTTTTGAAGCGTATTTAAGAACTCAATTATCTCTTTGAAGAGTCCCCGGACATCAGACTTAAGACCGGTGCCGAGCATGGCATCTACCCAAAGGTCACAGTCTCTCATCTGGCCCCGGTGGAACTCAAAGGCGGTCATGTCCGGGACTTCATGAACCGGTACGCCCATTTGGTCAAGCAGTTTCAGGTTAGCCGCCGCGTCCCCTCGAACACGTTCTCTTTCGGATAGCAGATATACGGCCAACTCAATATGGTTGCTGGCCAAATATCGTGCGATTACAAAACCGTCGCCACCGTTGTTACCCCGCCCTGCCGCGATACCTACCTTCATGTGGCGTACATCCGGAAAGTGGCGGAATAAGGCGTCTACAGTACCCCGTCCCGCGCTTTCCATGAGGACGATACCGGGAATTCCAAAGGATTCAATGGTCAGACGGTCCATCTCCTTCATCTGTTGCGCCGTAACAAGATACATTCATACCTCCAGAACAATCACGACAACGGCACACAGGCCGTTGTCCGAAAGGGTCAAAAAGCTATTTTTGATACCATATTCCGCAATCCGCATTCCGAAATCACTTCACAGCTCCTTGATCAATGCAATCATTTCTCTTACAGCCTGATCCAGGCCCACGAAGACTGCACGGGCTATGATGCTGTGGCCGATGCTGAATTCGTCGATTTCGGAAAGTTTCTTGAATGCCTTGATGGTCTGATAACCCAAGCCATGGCCGGCGTTGACCCGAAGTTTCAATTTGTGGGCAAGTTTTGCGCTGTTCACGATTTTTTTAAAGGCTTCAGACCCCTTTTTTGGCGTATCTGCGTCACAAAAAGTTCCCGTATGAATCTCTACGCAATTGGCATCTATCCGATGGGCAAGCTTGATCTGATCCAGGTCAGGGTCAACAAAGATGCTCACCGGTATTCCCCCTTTTTGAAGAGCCTGGACTGCATCGGATACCGCATCTTTGTGAAGACTGAGGTCGAGGCCGCCTTCGGTGGTCAACTCCTCCCGTTTTTCCGGCACTAATGTCACCAGGTCAGGTTTGATTTCCAGGGCAATGGCAATCATTGCCGAAGTTGTGGCCATTTCCAGGATTAACTTGGTCTTAATCGTTTCCCGTAAAAGTCGGACATCCCGGTCCTGGATATGTCGTCGATCTTCTCTAAGATGGACAACCACCCCATCGGCACCGGCCAGTTCCACCATTGCTGCGGCCGTGACCGGGTCCGGAATATTGATTTTTCTTGCTTCCCTGAGCGTGGCTACATGATCGACGTTAACTGCTAAGGATGGCATATCATAACCTCCAAAAAGAAAGTGAACTAAAGTGAGCTAAAGTGTCTAAAGTGAGCTAAAGTTGAGCGGATTTAGGGATTGCGAATCTAGGAATTAAGGAATTAAGGGATTCAAAATCAAACAAATTGCGTTCAACTGCGCAATCTCTCAATTCCCGAATCCCTCAATCCCTCAATTCGAAATCCTGCAGCAACTTCAGCAATTGTTCTTCTTGAATCTCCATGGCTTTGGCCTGTTCTGATGTTTTCTCGTGGTCAAATCCAAAGAGGTGCAAGATCCCGTGGATCAAGAGTTGGTCGAATCGCGATTCAACAGATATGCTGGCGTCCTGTGCTTCGCGGGCTGCTGTGTCGAGGGATATGACCACATCTCCCAAGAGGTTCGGGCTAATTTGCCCGAAAGGGCCATCTCGCATTGGAAATGCAATTACATTCGTCGGGCCGGATCGGCCCAAGTATGTCTTATTGAGCCTCGCGATTTCCAGATCGTCTACAATGAGGACGGACAACTCCCCGTCAGGACATTCCAAGGCGTTTAATATTGTTTTCGCCTTCTTCTCTATTTCCTTGTGAGCGATTCTGTAACGATCTTGCCTGTCTTCTATCAGAATTTCCATTCAGCTTCTGGGTCACACCATCGATCCTGGCGACCCTTTTGGGATACTCGATTCGGTGATGGTGGATGCCGTTTAGGATTTTGTTGAAACTTTTGGCAATCTCATGAAGGTCTTTCAGGGTAAGTTCGCACTCATCCAACTGCCCATCTAAGAATATTTTGTTGATGATTCTTTGAACGAGCCCATTGATTCGGGCTGGCGTAGGGTTTTCAAGGGACCTGGACGCAGCCTCCACTACGTCGGCCAGCAGGACGAGGCCAGCCTCTTTGGTTTGAGGCTTGGGACCCGGGTACTTGAAATGCTCCATATTGACGGCATCCTCGCCTTTTAGCTGTTTGGCCTTTTCGTAAAAATAGGTGATTAGGCTGGTGCCATGATGCTGTTGAATGATATCGATAATCTCTCTTCCGAGCCTATGGTTCCTGGCTATCTCCACACCATGTTTCACGTGAGCGATAAGGATCAGGCTCGACATGGATGGCGTCAGTTTGTCGTGTCTGTTTTCGCGCCCCACCTGGTTTTCGATGAAATAAAGGGGTTTCTTGAGCTTGCCAATGTCGTGGTAGTAGCCACTCACCTTGGCCAATAGTGGATTGGCCCCGATGGTGGCGGCTGCAGCCTCCCCCAGGCTCCCTACAATCACAGAATGATGATAGGTTCCCGGGGCTTCCAGCATGAGCTTTCGCAGGACAGGGCGGTCCAGATTGGCAAGCTCCAAGAGCTTGATATCTGTGGTGTAAGCAAAACTCATCTCCATGACAGGGGCAAATCCGGTTGCCAAAATTCCGGAACTCACACCTCCAAGAAGGCTGAAGACCCAGTCCCACAGGAGGTTCAATTCAAGACCGGATCCCCTGAACATATGAAGTGCCGTGACAACCGGAACATTGACAAGGCCCACTTTCAAGCCGGCTTTGATCAATGTGCCCCGCTCTTTACAGTTACGTACCCAGTATGCGCCCAATGTGCCACTCAATAGGAAAAACAGGAACATGTCGAACTCATTTTCAAAGAGAAAGGCGGCTACAAAGGCCGAGGCCAGGGAAAAAGGGAGTGCCACCTGCATGCCCATGAACAGGCACACCGTCATGGCACCCGCTGCCACGGGTATGGCGTAAAAGGCTGAAGAAGCCTCTATGGAATAAGGGATGTTCCTTGCGATCCCTTTGACCAAATAGACTGATACTTCATTCAATAAGAACAGGATGACCAGCATGATACATAGAAAGAGAAGGTCAATGTTTTTCAAGACCAGACTTTCGTCTGTCCTGAAATTGGTCGTAAAGGAAATGACGAAGAAGGCAATGGCAAGGAGTATAAATCCCACAGTGATGGTAAACAGGTGTTCTCTTCTCATTTCGGATTCAAGGGCCTGGAGCCTATCCATATGCAGTTGGGATACCTTTTGTCCTTCCCGGACAAGCATTTCTCCTTTTTTGATTTGGGTTAATACTGCCTTGACCTCAGCAACTGCTTTATTTCTCCGTTCTTCGGTCTCGCCCTTGTTGAGGGTCAGGTTGGGTTGGATCAAACGCTGAGCCAAGTCTATCACAACATTACGAAGAGAATAGTCAAGATCCTTCAACAGGGCTCTGCCGCTGTTTGCCAGGGCATTTTTTGCCTCATCCAGGCCATGAAACCTCTGGAGATCATTCACATGGACCTCTTCTTTAGAAAAAAGCGTGCGAACTATGATACCCTTGTGCTGTTCCTGAAGTACGAGTTGTTTGTTGCCCGCAATGCCGTTTTGCAATACAGTGCGCAGGAGCAGGACAATTTCTCGCGTTATGGACTCAGAAAAGTTTTCCTTTTCCAAGATCTTATAGACACCATTGCTGACTTGGACCCCGAGCATATCTTCAAATGCCTGTTTTTCCTTCCAGATCAGATCATGACGTGAACGGGTTTGAGTCAGTGGGGTACTCTTACCAGG
The DNA here is from genome assembly GCA_019307135.1 of Deltaproteobacteria bacterium. GTDB lineage: Bacteria > Desulfobacterota > Desulfobacteria > Desulfobacterales. Next base: position 26,865 of record JAFDKF010000008.1, on the reverse strand, counting down.
TTTTCGGTCCTTGACTCCGTCAGCGCCCCTGGCAATTGCCCCAGGATTGGCTGCTGCAGGCAAAGCCCGCATATGCTTGAAAGCATGGGTGATCCGCCCTCCCAGTTTCGATGCCAGGGTGTCGTCAAAATCGTAGATAGTCAGGATAGATCGAGCCGTTTCCTGTCGCTTCCTCTGAGTCGCTTCTTTGTCCTCTATGAGAAAATCCTTGGGTGATTTGATGTCCTTCTCGGTAACATCGCCAATATGATACCTGGGCATGGTCATCAAGAGACTCGGGAAGAGCAGAACAGCAATGAGAACGGTTGTTCCCAATAACATGATCAGTCGCAAGTGGACGTGTTCATTTGCGGTCTCGAGAAAAGCTTTACTCTGTTTTTTTATCGTTTCAGTGTGCGTCATATGCCTATACAATCGCTGTGCGATTTCATCCTTCTTTCTCCTCAAGGTCCTCATAAGCCTTGATAATATCCCGGACTAATTGGTGTCGGACTACATCTTTTTCGGAAAAGAAGACAAAGCGTATTCCCTTGATTCCCTGCAAGATCTCCTTTGTCTCCACAAGACCTGAGACCTTGCCGTTAGGTAGGTCGATCTGGGTGATATCGCCGGTGATAACCGCCTTGGAAGTGGATCCAAGACGTGTCAAAAACATCTTCATCTGTTCTGAGGTCGTGTTTTGGGCTTCATCCAAAATTACAAAGGAATCGTTGAGGGTTCGGCCTCTCATAAACGCCAGTGGTGCCACTTCTATTGCACCTTGCTCGACGAGTCGAGAGGCCTTTTCATGACGCATCATATCGTGGAGGGCATCGTACAGCGGCCTTAGATAGGGATTGACCTTTTCATAAAGATCTCCAGGAAGAAAGCCTAAGCTCTCTCCGGCCTCCACAGCCGGACGTGTCAGGATAATTCGATTGACATGACCTTTTGTCAGTAAAGAAACTGCCATGGCCATGGCCAAGTAGGTCTTGCCAGTGCCAGCAGGCCCGATGGCAAAGACGATATCAAACTTTCGCATAGCGTCAACGTATTCCTTCTGTGTCAGGCCTTTTGGTGCAATCGGTTTCTTCTGAGAGGTAATGTAGACAGTATCCAGGAAAATATTCTTGAGATTGACGCGATCATTGCTGCTTAGGATACGGATGGCATAATCAATATCGCTTTCGTAAATCGGATACCCTTCTTCAATGAGACCGTAAAGCTCATTGAGGAGCTTTACGACAAGCTGGGTGGTTATGACGTCCCCATGGACAGTAACCGTACTACCTCTGGCGTGGATTTGGATACCTAAGACGTTCTCGATTTGCCGGAGATGTTGATTCCGCTCACCAAACAGGTTCCTTGCCACGAGATTATCGTCAAATGTAATCTTAAGGCTCCGGTGGTCCGCTGTTTCAGGTTCGCGAAGAGTTGGTCGTTGCATCATATTGACAAAAATCGTTTAACACGTTTACACGCTTTTGCAAACTGCAAAAATCAGATGGATGGTTCCTCGATTCGATGGAAAATAACTTGACTTGAAAAGGGCCATTTGTTACACGCTCCTCAAAGTAAAATCGTAAAAAAAACGGAAACATCGATGAATGCACTCGACATCTTGATCAGCGTTATCGTTGGATTTTGCCTTATTCGTGGTATTTTCAGAGGAATTGTAAAGGAAATAACCTCCATTGTTGGCGTTTTTGTCGGTTTTTATGCTGCCTACACCTACTATCCGGTCGTGGCAAACTGGTTTTCCGGCCTAATTACTAACAAATCGTATCTGAACATATTTAGCTTCTTCATTACTTTCACCATCTTGCTCCTTGCTGTCGGATTTGTTGGCGTTGTCCTTAAGTATTTGCTTAAGGCGGTTGCTCTTGGCTGGGCCGATCGCATCCTTGGTGCCACATTTGGCTTTGTAAAGGCTGTTCTTATTGTATCCGTCTTGTTGGTTGCCCTTACGACGTTTCTTCCACAAAAATCCCCTGTTATCAAGGACTCTCTCCTTGCACCCCATGTGAGCACTGTCTCCGAGAAGATGGTCGCCGTAGTACCAAAGGAAATGAAGCAAAAATTTGGCGACAACATCAACGCATTGAAGGAAGCCTGGAAAAAGCTGTAATCTCGCAATCCCTCAATTCCGGCTTGTCCGGGTTAGGATTTTGAGATCTTGAGTTATGAAGACGTCCGGTGACTTTTACGGTCTTGTTGAACTCGTTGAAATCCTGCGAAGCGACCACGGTTGTCCGTGGGACCGTGAGCAGACACCAGAGCAGATCAAGACCTATCTGCTGGAAGAGGCTTATGAAGTTCTCGAGTCCCTTGACTCGGGTAGCGCTGAGGATGTGTGTGCTGAATTGGGAGACCTCCTCTTTCACATTCTCTTTCTATCAAGGATCTTTGAGGAGGCAGGGAGTTTCAATATAGGGGATGTGGTGCAAGCAATTACCGAAAAGATGATTCGGCGTCATCCGCACGTGTTTGGCCAGGCGCAGGTCTCAAGCTCAGACGAGGTCAGACAAAGATGGCATGAGATCAAAATGGCCGAAGCCAAAGATAAGGACAGAGCCCCAAACTCCTTTCTTGACTCAGTTCCGCGAAAACTCCCGGCCTTGATGCGCGCCTATCGCATCAGCGAACGGGCCGGAAAACTCGGCTTTGATTGGCCAGGCGTTGATAGCCTTCTCAAGAAGTTGGATAAAGAGCTGGCAGAGTTCAAAGCTGCCCTGAAAAAGGCGAATTCCGAAAAATTGGCCGAACAGCTTGGGGATCTACTTTTCACCATAGTAAATTTGGGCCGGTTTATCCGGGTTCACCCTGAAGCAGCCCTTTCACGGACTATTTCAAAATTCACAAAACGATTTGAGACCATTGAACAAATCTTAAGAGAACAGGGTCGCACCATAGAGTCTGCATCCTTTCAAGAGATGAATGCGATATGGGAACAGTGTAAACAGGGGGGACAGGAGTAACATACAATAGAGGGCGATTAAGGCTGTGATATCGCTTGTCCCTCCGATATTTTTGACAATTAAAAAACGCTATATTGTTCAAGGCTTTTCAAGTATTCTTTCAAGTTTTAAATTAGCCTTTCGCCATGAACTGACATTGATTATACGCTGCTATGATCATTTTTGCGGCTTTGTCAATTTGTGTCTCGGTGTTCTCCCGGCCAAGTGTGAGCCGAATAGCGCCGCGACCTGTTTTTTCGGGGACCTGCATGGCAGCAAGCACATGGGAAAGTTGCACTGAACGGTCGTGGCAAGCTGCGCCGGTGGAGGCGCAGATTTCGGGTATGGTATCAAGGAGAGTTCCGCCGTCGACGCCAGGGAGTGAGACATTCAGGGTATTGGGGAGCCGTGCTTCAGAATGTCCGTTTAGCACGAGGCCGGGTATGTCTTCAGCAAGGAGGCTGTGAAGCCGATCGCGCAGGCTGCTTATGCGCTCGGCCTCTGCCAGCATCCGCTCACGGGCCAGCAGAGAGGCCCTCCCAAGAGCCACGGCAAACATCACGTTTTCCGTACCTGCCCTGCGGCCGCATTCCTGGTCTGCGCCATGTAGGAAAGGCTCTATCCTTAGACCGTTTTTTATAAAGAGAGCTCCAACCCCTTTTGGTGCATACATCTTGTGCCCGGCCACAGAGAGGAAGTCCACCTGGAGGTCTGACACGCCCGCGGGAATCTTTCCCACGGATTGGGCCGCATCGGTGTGGAATAGCACCCCTGCCTCTTGTGCTAGAGCTCCGATTTCAGAAATGGGCTGGATCGTTCCTGTTTCGTTGTTGGCGTGCATGACGGAAATCAATACGGTCGTCGGCCGGATCGCTTTCTTGACTGCCGAAGGATCGACCAGCCCGGTTGAGTCAACGGGCAGGAAGGTTACATCATATCCCTGATAGAGTAGAAAGAGGCACGGATTGGTGACTGCCGGATGTTCGATCGCCGTTGTGATGACATGGCGCCCCTTTTCAGCCAGGCTGTAGGCCACGCCTTTGATGACCATATTGTTCGATTCGGTGCCTCCGCTGGTGAATACGATTTCGCCTGGCTGGCAACCCAGCAGGTCGGCCACCTGGACACGGGCCTCTTCCAACGCTTGTTTTGCAACACGTCCCAGCGTGTAGGCGCTGCTAGGGTTTCCATACTTTTTGCCCCAATAGGGTCTCATGGCCTCTGCGACTTCAGGGGCTACAGATGTGGTTGCATTGTGGTCCAGGTAGATCATCGATAAAAGTGCCTAAAGTGAACTAAAGTGGTAACCGTTCACGGGTTCAGAGGTTCAGCGTTCAGAGGTTCAGGGTTCACCGAAACTCTGAACCTCTGATTCGTGGGATCTGGGAGTTTGTTGGGTTTTCTTCGGTATGCAAAACAGTCTTGCCCCGAAGTCCAGAGTGAGCTTTACATAGCGTTGAACCAACAAAACATAAGGTAACCCTGAACGGTGAACTCTGAACCTGTGAACGCCTACCTAAAGTTTTCGGCCACACTCAACAAAGCCCAAAAAGATTATCTAGTTAGTGTCCATCCAGAAATGGTAAATTTTGTCCCGAGACAAGGCCGCACAAAGGTTTCTACCGCAGGCGTAGCAGCGCTACGTTGAGGATAGAAACCTGCGGAGAACGCGGTATCGGGGCAAAAGATGCCGTTTCTGGATGGACACTAGTTAACATTGAGGGACAGCTTAGTCAACAGATTGGATGGCCTTCTCCTGATCTCGGCGAGTGACTGCTTGACAACAGGGTTCCGTGGTGGTAAAAAAATTATTGTCAATAATCATGAAAAATTCCGAGACACAGTGAAAGGAGCACGAATATGGCAATAGATCACAAAGAGGCATTAGTCTTGTGGTTTGATGAGATCGGAATAAAGGACGTTCCTCTGGTGGGCGGCAAGAACGCTTCCCTGGGTGAGATGTATCAGGAACTGACTTCAAAGGGGGTCAGTATTCCAGGCGGATTTGCCATAACAGCTCATGCCTATCGATACCTCCTTAAGAGTGCAGGGATCGAAGATGCTATTCAGGATGCCCTGGATGGACTCGACACACACGATATGAAGAACCTCCAGGAACGCGGGGAAAAAGTACGAAGTATCATCAGGAATGCCGAGTTTCCGCAGGACCTTACCGAGGCAATCTTGCGGAGCTATGAAAAGATGGAAGAGAAATACGGTCCTGGTGTGGATGTGGCTGTCCGATCGTCTGCAACGGCAGAGGATCTCCCTGATGCCTCATTTGCCGGGCAGCAGGAGACCTACCTCAACGTTCGAGGCAAAGAGGCCGTCATTGATGCCTGCAAGCGCTGTTTTGCCAGCCTTTTCACAAATCGGGCTATCTCGTATCGTCAAGACAAGGGCTTTGGCCAGTTTGATGTCTATCTTTCTATAGGAGTCCAAAAAATGATAAGGAGCGATGCAGCCAGTGCAGGCGTTACCTTCTCTATTGATACTGAGACTGGATTTAAGGATGCTGTCTTTATCACCGCCTCTTATGGTCTGGGGGAGAACGTGGTAAAGGGTGCTGTAAATCCTGACGAATACTACGTCTTTAAACCGACCTTGAAGGAGGGCAAGCGTCCCATTGTTCAAAAACGGGCAGGGAGTAAACATATCAAGATGATCTACACGGATGATCCTGACAAACCGACCAAGGATATCGAGACCACTCCGGAGGAACGCAACAGATTTGTCCTTGAAGATGATGAGATCCTTCTCCTTGCACGATGGACCTCTATTATAGAGGATCATTACTCTGAAGCGGCAGGACAGTTCAGGCCAATGGATATCGAATGGGCCAAAGACGGGAATGGTGTGAATGCCGGAACAGGCAAGCTTTTCATTGTGCAGGCAAGACCGGAGACCGTTCATTCTCAAAGCAAGGCCAATATACTTGAGACCTATGTCCTTAAAGAGACCGGAAAGGTCCTTATTACCGGCCAGGCTGTAGGAACCAAGATCGGCCAGGGAGTGGCACACGTAATCAAAGACAGCGAACACATTGGTGAGTTCAAGGAGGGTGAAGTGCTCGTTACCACCATGACCGACCCGGACTGGGAGCCGATCATGAAAATTGCAGCAGCCATCGTGACTGAGAAAGGAGGGCGCACCTGCCACGCTGCGATCATATCTCGCGAGCTCGGCATCCCGTGTCTTATAGGAAGTGAGAATGCTACCGAAAAACTCTCCACTGCACAGGGCGTTACAGTCTGTTGCGCGGAAGGGGAGACCGGAAAGGTGTACGAGGGTCTTTTGAAGTTTGAGGTGGAACAGCTTGACCTTGAAAAGATTCCCAGGACTCGAACAAAGATCATGATGAACGTCGGAATACCGGAAAACGCCTTCAAGGATGGTCAGATCCCGAATGACGGCGTGGGGCTTGCCAGGGAGGAGTTTATTATCAATTCCCATATCGGGATACATCCTCTTGCCCTGATCCATTATGATGAGCTGAAGCAAAAGGCCGGGGATAATCCTGAGATTGCCGAGATCGTGGAAAAGATTGACGTGATGACTGCCGCGCATCCTGGGGACAAGAAGGAGTTTTTTATCAACAAGCTGGCCAGGGGGGTAGGGAGGATTGCCGCGGGCTTCTATCCGAATGACGTCATTGTTCGTCTGTCTGATTTCAAGACGAATGAATATGCCGAGCTGGTGGGCGGCCATCTGTATGAGCCTTTGGAGAGTAATCCGATGATAGGGTGGCGAGGTGCCTCCCGATACTACGACGACAAATTCAAGCCGGCTTTTGGCCTGGAGTGCAAGGCTATCTTAAAGGCAAGAAATGAGATGGGATTTACGAATATAAAGGTAATGATACCCTTTTGCCGAACGCCGGAAGAAGGACGACGGGTGATCGAGACAATGAAGGATTTTGGCCTTGTACAGGGTGAGAACGGCCTTGAGGTCTATGTGATGTGCGAGATTCCTAGCAATGTGATAAGCGCTGATGCCTTCGCAGATGTGTTCGACGGGTTTTCCATAGGCTCAAACGACCTGACCCAATTGACCCTGGGACTCGATAGGGACTCTGATCTTGTAGCCCACATTTTTGACGAACGGAACCAAGCGGTCAAGGACATGATAAGGGATGTTATCCAGGTAGCCAAAAGGCGGGGAAAGAAGATCGGGATTTGTGGTCAGGCTCCGAGCGATTTTCCGGAATTTGCCACCTTTTTGGTTGAATGTGGCATAGATTCCATGAGTCTCATCCCTGATACGGTGATCAGGACCACGTTGGCGGTGGCAGAGAAGGAGAAAGAACTCGGTATCACACCGTAACCCTCAATCCCTGCACGGGCTTTCATATAGCCTTCCTTGTCCCCACCTTTCAATAAATGCCTCTGTGACTGAAATGTCAATACCTGCCTTTTGAGCAGCTTCCTTCAGGTGTTTCATGGTTTCACGGACTTCTTTGGCCTGGTCGATCAGGGCAAAGATCTTGACACTCCGTTTTAGGCTTTTTGCGGCCTCTTCGTCCTTGCCGAGTCTGATGTATGCCTGACCCATGGAAAACAGATCGTCTGCCATACCCTTATGAAAACCGAGTTCACGGTCGATAGACAGGGCCTTTTCAAAAGAGGCAATAGCATCGGCTGGTCTGCCGGTCTTGAGCATTAGGTTGCCAAACGCAAAGTGCAAGGAAGCCATCCCCATCGGGTCGAGCCTGTCGGCATGGTTCAGGCAAGTGGCGAATACCTCTTCCGCGGCTTCATATGACCCCCTTTTGGTCAAGAGAACCCCTTTGTTTTGGAGCACCGGGATCAGCAAGCTCTTGTTTCTGGCTGCTGGCAGCACACGGAGGGCCTCTTCGATGACCTGTTCTGCCTTGTCCAGGTTTCCCATACAGATGAAGGTGGCTGCTTTGTTTGAAAGAGCCTTTACAGCCTCTCTATTGTCATACAAGTCAGAATATATAGTGTAGGCTTCATCAAAAAATAAGACAGCCTTTTCATAGTTGCCTGTTATCCTGTAAATGGTTCCAAGATTGTTCAGGCTCATGGCCACCCCATCCAACATATCAGATGCAGAGTAAAGCTCATAAGCCCTGAAGAAATATTCGAGTGATTTTTTGTAACAGCCCTTCTTGTACCACTCAAGACCCTTTTTTATTTGCTTTCCGCCCGCGCTCAGATGCCGTGGAATATGTTTTGCCGGTTTGCCCATTGCGCAGGCAAAAAGAAGGAGGGAAAAAACGATGATTAGCACCACGGTCGGCTTTTTCATCTTCTCAGTCCCGTATCGATATCTACACCTTTGGGCTCAGGAGGAAGGTTGGACCTTATAAGAAAACTCTTCTGAGCAGACTGGACGACCTTGTCTACCTCCTCCACACTATCTCTGATCTCTCTTATGCCATGTTTCGTCGATTTAGTGACGGTGGGAATGTCTTGACTCCCTTTCTCTATATTGGTCAGTATCTGGTTGATCATATTCACGCTTTTTCTGAGACCATCTACAATGTCCGGAGTCTTTGCACTCGCATCTTCAATATTTTTTGTGATATCATCTACTTTGCTTGTTGCCTGTTCCAGGTTTGTGAGGATTCTGCTCACATGACTGAGTCTTTCATATATATTTTGAAGCAATTCCTCAGAGTATACGAGTCTGCCTACCGAGCCCTTTCCTTGTCTGATCTCGAGGGTGACTGCTTCGATGTGCGCCATGGCCTTAGCGAGGCTGTCCAGCGAAGCGTAAAGCGGCCCTTCCGGGTCCCGCATATGCTCCACAATTTCTGAGATGGCCTGAAAGCTCTTTACAAACATCTTGGCGGTCTTTTCCACCTCAAACTCTGCCATAACGTCGTCCAATGATTTTTTTGCTTGGGACGGGATGGTGCCATTTTCAGGAACGGGAGATGCATCAGGGGTTCCCGGTTTTATGGATACGTATTCCGATCCTATGAAAGTCGGGCTTTCAACGGTTGCCACGGAATCCGTTTTTATTCGGGGCGCATAGTCCTTCAGGATGGCCAGTTCCACCTTGACCTTATCACCCTCAAGCCTGACGCTTTTCACCTTGCCTATGTCGGCCTTGTAGAGCTTTACCCCCGCACCCTCGCTGAGGTTATAGGCTTCATCAAAGACGGTGTAATAAGTAACATACGCCTTAAACCAGTCTTTTCCTCTGCCGATCATGACAACAATGGTCAAAAGGAGTATAACCATGATGACCATAAAGGCCCCCACAATTTTTTCTCTTGCGTCAAAAGTTATTCTCATTGCCTTCCTGCCCCAGCTTTCGATTGACGATTGATGATTGACGATTGACGATTGTTTCGATTGAATAGTAAAAATTGATATTTCGTAACCATTCGTTTAACTTTGCCTGAGGCGGATTGGCCGGTTTGTCCGTTCAGTAAGCGAACTTGTCAGAGTATATACTGGCAAACGGGTCAACCGGACGACACGCTTGGTAACTGAGATCATGTTTGGATGTTCGCTATTTTCAACATGGGCTTACGCAAAGCTTGCGATTCTTCAAAACTTTTTCTTCAATCGTCAATCATCAATCGTCAATTTATATGGTTACCTTTCCTTTTTTGATTAATATTTGCCTGTGGGAAAATTCCCTTGTGAATGCCTCATCAGTTGAAAAAAATACGAGTGCAAGATTCTTCCTGATCAGATTTCCTAGAACTGCTTTCACGGCCGCAAAGCTCTTTGTACCCAAAAAATCTCCCGGCCTTTCAACCAAAAGGATTTCAGGACTCTTAGAGAGCTCTCGTACAATCACAAAAAGCCTGTTTTCCTCAGGATCGAGTTGGTGTGGTTTGAGATGGAGCCTTTCTTCTAGTTCAAAGTGCCTGCAGAGACCGATAACCTCTTTTGAGATCTGAATGGAGGTTGAATCTTCAAAATAGTATCTCATAAGCATCAGATTATCGTGCATCGAACGATTGGTTATAAGGGCTGCATCCGATGCTATATAGCCAACCTTCTTTTTGTAGGCAAGGAGACTTGTGTAGTCTGAGAAGTCGAGTTCCTTCCCTTTGTAAAAGAATTGGCCACTCTTCTGGCGCTCAAGGGTGGCTATACCCCTTAGAAGGAGATGGGCGTCATCAGGTGAATCTGTTCCAATTGAAAAGGTCTCTCCTTTTGACAAAACAAGATTGAAGTTTTTCAATCCATTTCCATTGCCAAGCGGTTCAAGGGTATAATCGGAGAACCTGATTAGTTCTGAAGCCATGGTCTTAACCCGGATAAACCGGAAATCCGAAACACGAAATCCGAAATCCGAAACAAATCCCAAATCCTAATGTTCAAATGTTCAAAACAATGTGAGAGGAGTCTTGTTTTGGTCATTTGAATTTTGAAAATTTAAAAATTGTTTCGAATTTCGATATTCGAATTTCGGATTTAAACATTATTAATCAATATAAACAAAATCTTACAAACATCGACAATCTTTTGTCGATATTGTGGCGCTAAGCGCCTAATAGGCCTAAAGGTAAAAGATCACCGAGATGATGATGTTTATAAACAGGCAATACAGGAGACATTCAATAGCTGCTTTGGAGGTTTCCGGAGGGATCTGAGTCATGGCCTTTTTTTCACGGAACCCCCGGTAAAGGGACGTGACAGTGATGGTGAACCCGAAGAATAAGGCCTTTACAATGCCAACGGTAATATCAATCCCAGATATGGCCTTGCAAATCTCTTCGAGAAAATTTTCCACTGCAACATCGGTGACCGTCCAGGCAACAGCATATCCGCCAAGTATGGCAACCGTATCAAAGATGAAAAACAGACACAAGATGGCTACTGTAATGCCGATGAGTCTCGGAAGACATATGATATGAATAGGGTCGATGCCCTGCATCTCGATCGCGTCAAGCTCCCCCAGGACCGACATGTAGCTTGCTTCCACAGTAACAGCAACGGCTGATCGCAGAATAACGATCAGGGCAGTAAATAGCGGTCCCAATTCCCGAACGATCAGGACGACGATCAGCTCGCCCAGTATGTATCTACCCTCAACCGTTCCAAATTGCCTCGTAAGCTGTATGACGATCATACTACCCGTAATCAGTGCAATGAATAGCACAATGGGCAGGGCCTCTATTGCTGTAAAGTAGATTTGCTCAGAGGTGAATCTTAAGACAATCTTTTGGCCGGTCTTATGTCGTCTGAGAAGTATGCCGGCAATCCGGTTGGTGAACGCGAAGAGATCAAGCAAGTGGTTGACGCTGTTGATCGTGCGCCTTCCAATACCTTGAACCAAACTGCTCATGTCACTTTGTTCCGTTTGGCCCGTTGAGCCCGTTGAGCCGGTTAAGCCCGTTAGGCCGGTTTGGCCAGTTAAGCCTGTTAGGTGATGATGGCCGAGTAGTCAAGTAGTTGAGTAGTCAATTGGTCGAGCAGTCGAGTGGTACAGAACCATCTAACGGCACAACCAATAAGACAAACCACTAACCGGCTAAACCGGCTAAACCGGCTAAACGGGCACAACCGGCCAAACCGGTCATTTACGTTCCCATGTCCCACGAAGCCAGATATTTTTTCTGCTCACTCGTGAGGGCGTCAATGAAAATGTTCATCGTTGCCAGTTTTTCCTTGGCAATCATTTTATCGATCACCGCCGGCACCGGATACACCTCGACAGGAAGCGTTTTTTTCCTCTTTACCATGTACTCGATGGAAAGGGCCTGGTTGGCGAAGCTCATATCCATGACGCTGGAAGGATGTCCCTCTGCTGCCGCAAGGTTTATCAGGCGGCCGTCTCCCAGCAAGTTGATCCTCTTGCCGTTTTTCAATACATATTCCACTGTGAACGGCCGGATTTGTCGTTTCCTTTGGGTCAGGCTCTGGAGTCCCGGCAGGTCGATTTCCACATTGAAGTGCCCAGAGTTACACACGATTGCCCCGTCCTTCATGGCCTTAAAATGTGGTTTACTGATGACATTCACATCACCGGTCAAGGTACAGAATATATCACCGACTCTGGATGCCTCCTTGATAGGCATGACCGAAAAACCGTCCATGACCGCCTCAAGGGCCTTTAATGGATCGACCTCTGTCACAATAACATTCGCGCCCATACCTCGAGCGCGCGTGGCCACACCCCGGCCGCACCAGCCATACCCACAAACCACAAATCGGGAGCCGGCAAGGAGGCGATTGGTCGCCCGTATAATGCCATCTATGGTGCTTTGCCCTGTGCCGTATCGGTTGTCAAAGAGGTGTTTGGTGTTGGCGTCGTTCACTGAGATGATGGGGTATTTTAGCACACCTGCAGCAGCCATACTCCTGAGACGGATAATCCCCGTGGTGGTCTCTTCAGTACCGCCCCGCACAAACTCCAGCAATTCCTTCCGTTCCGAGTGAAGTGTGGAGACCAGATCGGCCCCGTCATCCATGGTGTACATTGGTTTGAGGTCAATCACCGCATTAATATGGTCATAATAGGTCTTGTTGTTTTCCCCTTTAATGGCAAAGACGGGAATTCTGTCATGCTTTGCCAGCGAGGCTGCCGCATCGTCCTGCGTGCTCAGGGGATTAGAAGCACACACCCTCACCCTGGCACCCCCGGCCTTGAGCGTCTGCATGAGAGCAGCCGTTTCAGTAGTTACATGAAGACACGCCCCAAGGCGGACGCCTCTTAAAGGTTTTTCCTTTGAAAACCTGGCCTTGATCCGCTCCAAGACCGGCATGCTCTGCTTGGCCCATTCAACACGCAGTTTTCCTCCCTTTGCCAGTTTTACGTCCTTGATGTCATGTTCCATTCAAACCTTCCTTTCCGCTCTTGTTATTGGTCACCAGCCGTCTTTATAAACCAAGTACTTCACAAACGAGTCAAGTTTTTGTAACACACTCTGGTACAAGAAATAAGCAGATGCTGGATGCTGGTCTCTGGATACTGGATGAAACCCTGGCCCAGACCTGGATCGCGAGCTTGATACCCCGCGGGCAGGGGGAAGCGTCAGAGCGGGCAAGGAATGCTTTTTTATTTATCCAGCATCGAGCATCCAGTATCCTGCAATGGACATACCGCTTAACCACGGATGAGATTTCACTTCTTGGCCCGGGCAGCTTTTTTCCTGGGCTTTTTTATACCTGCCTTTTCTATCAGCACGTCCACCATATTTGTCTTTTCCCATGTAAAGTCCGGATCATTCCGGCCAAAGTGTCCGTAGCAGGCAGTTTTTTTGTAAATAGGCCGCAAAAGCTTCAAATATTCAATGATCGGCGCGGGCCTGAGGTCAAACACCTCGTTCACGATTTCGCAGATCCGCTTTCGGGGAATTACTTCGGTCCTGTAGGTATCAACCAGTACGGAGACAGGCCGCGCCACACCGATAGAGTAGGCGAGTTGGACTTCGCATTTTGTGGCTAATCCGGCCGCTACAATATTCTTTGCAACATGTCTTGCCATGTAAGAGGCGCTGCGGTCCACCTTGGAAGGATCTTTGCCCGAGAAGCAACCCCCGCCGTGACTCCCTTGGCCACCATAGGTGTCCACAATGATCTTTCGACCGGTAAGGCCGGTGTCCCCCATTGGACCACCGACCACGAAACGTCCCGTTGTATTGATAAAGTATTTCGTGTCGCCGTCCATCATCTTCTTGGGGACCACCTTCTTGATAACCTCTTCGATGATCGCCTCTTTTAACTCTGAATAGGAGATGTCCGGCTTGTGCTGGGCGGCAATCACAATGGCTTCCACGCGTTTGGGCATGCCGTTCTCATATTGAATGGTGATCTGGGACTTGCCGTCCGGCCGAAGAAAGTCAAGAGACCCGTTCTTGCGCACCTCTGCCAGGCGCATCGTGAGCTTGTGTGCATAATTTATAGGCATGGGCATCAGTTCAGGGGTTTCGTTGCACGCATAGCCAAACATAAGGCCTTGATCACCGGCTCCCTGCTCCTTGAAAAGTCCTTTTCCGTTTACACCTATCGAAATGTCAGCAGACTGCTGATCAATGCTGGTAACCACGGCACAGGTCTTCCAGTCAAAACCCATACTCGAAGAATTGTATCCGATATCGCGAATTGTCTCCCGAATGATCTGAGGCATGTCTACATAACAGGCAGTGGTGATTTCTCCGGAGATAAAGGCAAGACCTGTAGTTACAAGTGTTTCGCAAGCGACCCGACCTCTCGGGTCACGCTCTATGATGGCGTCTAAGATGGCATCCGATATCTGATCGGCCACTTTATCAGGGTGCCCTTCGGTTACTGATTCTGACGTAAACAAGTAGTCCTTTTTGCTCATTTGTCCTCCTTATGCGTCCTGGAATTTCTACAACCCATTGAACTTCCTATGACTTTAGTCGAGTGGTTAAATAGTCGAGTCGTCGACTTGTAAGGTGCCTTGAACCACTCAACTAATCAACCACTTGACCACTCGACCAATTGCGGAGCGAAACGGAGCTAAGTTTGTTGTTCTTATCCACAAGGACGATCGCAGGCTTAAAATCTCCCAGGTTTTTGTCATCGATGGTGGTATAACAAATAATAATAATCAAATCCCCCCGGGCGCCTTTTCGGGCTGCTGCCCCCTTGAGGGCAATGGTTCCTGAGCCCGCGGGTTCCTCTATTGCATAGGTCTCGAATCGCTCACCGTTGTTGATATTATAGACTTGAACGAGCTCATAACGCAGGATATTTGCCGCCTTCATCAGGTCAGCATCGATCCCCAGGCTCCCTTCATAGTTCAGGTCAACTTCGGTCACCGTGGCCCGGTGAATCTTTGATTTTAGAAAGGTGCGAATCATTAGGATTGTATATTGTATATTGTATATTGAAGATTGAATATTGTCGATTGGATGAATAAATAGTCAATCTTCAATCGTAACTGCTCGGGTTGTTAGGTTCAAGGTTCGCGGTTGACTACTTTATTCATCGCTCTCTAACCTTGAACCGTGAACCTTGGAACTTTGAACCTGAGTAGTTACTCGGTTTCAAGATCGTATTATCTATCAAACGCGTCTTACCGACCCATACGGCCAAGGCCATCAGAGTCGGCCCATCAACCCGGTCTACGTCCTCGAGGGTTTCCGGGTCGCACACGGTCACATAGTCAATTTTCGTATAAGGATAGGAGCGGATAAGCTCTGATGCCCCACGGATGAGTTCCCTGGCATTCCTTATTCCCTGAGCCACGGTTTCCTGGGCCTGTTGAAGGGACTGAAAGAGGGACAGGGCAGAGCGCCTTTCATTCTCAGACAAATAGTTGTTTCGGGAGCTCATGGCCAGACCGTCTGCTTCTCGCACAATCGGCACCCCGACGATCTTTATGTCAAGACGCAAGTCGCGTACCATACGCTGGATGATAAGCAACTGCTGGTAATCCTTTTTCCCAAAGATGGCCACGTGGGGTTTGACTATGTTAAAGAGCTTGGTTACCACCGTGGCCACACCACGAAAATGGCCCGGCCTGGATGGGCCGCAAAGGTACCGGGGGAGCATCTCCAGATCAATATGGGTCTGGTATGCTTTGTCATACATGGCCTTGGCTTCAGGGGCAAAGATTACATCGACCCCCACAGACTCCGCCAGGCTCATATCCCGATTCACATCCCTGGGGTAGCCCTGAAAGTCTTCTCCAGGGCCAAACTGTGTAGGGTTGACAAAGATGCTTATGATCAAGGCGTCCCCGTGTTTTCGCCCCTCACGCATGAGGGCCAGATGACCCTCATGAAAGTAACCCATGGTGGGAACGAAAGCGATGGTCTTGCCGGTTTGCAGCAGGCGCTTTGCTTCCTGCTGCATGTCGTCTATGGCTGTGATGATTCGAATGTGGCCCTCCAGACATAAAATATTTAATTTAATGTTTCATTTTGCAAATGTCAACATGATTGTCGCCACTTGCAGATGCGGTCCGAGATATGGTATAAATATAGTAAAATATTTGCTCACGGAGGACTTATGATTGATCGTGGACGATGGTTACCCCCCCTAATGAACAAGCCCTGCCTTGTCTTTCTATTAACAGGACTCTGCATCATTTCCCTTTTCCACAGTTATGTGTATGCGGAAACAGATCCAAATTTTCCAGCTCAAAGCAGGGCTAATGTCCTTGATAGCCCACGGATTGATCGGATTATCCCTTCCAAGCCCAATGATCTGTTGGTTGTTTTGAAAAACGGGCTCACAGTATTGATTCGTGAGTCTCACGGATCAAAAGTGGTCTCGTCTCAGGTATTGGTCAAGACCGGATCGATCTATGAGGGGCAGAGGATGGGAGCTGGGCTTTCTCACTACCTGGAGCACGTGGTATCAGGCGGCACAACTTCAAGACTTACCGAGGCACAGATCAAGGTGCGTCTTCAGGCCATGGGCGGGGCCTCCAACGCCTATACGAGTTATGGCCATACCGGATATTTTATCAATACCACACGGGAGCATCACAAAGAGGCCCTGTCCCTGCTGTTGACCTATGTGACTGACTGTCAATTTGATGAAAGCGAATATCAAAGAGAGAAGGGTGTGATTCTCCAGGAATTTCAGATGGGCGAGAACGACCCCTCGCGCCAACTCTGGTACTTGTTTATGAAGACAGCGTATCGCAAGCATCCTGTCCGGTATCCGGTTATTGGGCAGAAAGAGATCTTTCTCAAAATGGACAAAGAGGATCTCGTGGCGCATTATCGTCGTTGGTATACGCCAGAAAATATGATCGTTTCAGTGGCTGGAGACGTAGACAAAGAGCAGGTACTCAAAACAGTGCTTGATCTTGCCGGACCCCTGAAACACGCTGAAAGCCCCCCATATGTTCTTCCGGCAGAACCACGCCAGCTCGCCCCGCGCAGGGTGGAAAAGACCGTACCTATGGCAAGGATCGCACAGGCACAAATTGGCTTTCGAACCGTTGCCTTAACCGATCCGGACCTTTATCCCCTTGATGTGCTGGCTGTTGTCATGGGTGATGGCCGCACTTCAAGACTGTATCAAACAGTACGTGATAACAAGGGCCTGGTCCTTTCGATCAGTGCCGGGAGCTGGACCCCCGTTTTTGCAAAAGGCCAGTTTTTGATCTCTATGGATCTCGCTTACGAAAATCTGTCGAAAGCAATTGATGCGGTCTGGGAAGAACTCTCAGACGTTCAGAAAAATTTGGTAAGCGAAGAAGCTCTGAAGAGGGCCAAGAATAAGGTAGTGGCGGACCATATCTTTGGTCAGGAGTCTGTGCAAAGCCAGGCTAGCCAGCTTGGATTGGATTGGGTAGCCACGGGTGATCCTTATTTCAGTGAACACTACGTGTCAAAGATCCAGGGGGTTGCCTGCGAAGATGTGAGGCGGGTAGCAAAAAAATACTTTCAGAGGGACCGGATGACCCTTGCGGTGATCAAGCCGCCCGGGGCAGCATCGAAACCCCGGGAGTTGCCGTCGCCACCTTCTATCTCGCAGGAAAAAGTTCACAAGATCATACTGCCAAATCAGATGACTCTTCTTCTGAAAAGGAACACAGCTGCGCCCATTATTGCCTTAAAGCTCATGGTGAAGGGGGGACTTCGGTTTGAGCCAGTCGAAAAGGCCGGCCTTTCTCACTTCATGGCATCTCTTCTAACCAAGGGGACCAAGAATCGGTCCAAGATCGAGATTGCAAAGACCGTCGAAGATCTGGGTGGATCGATCCGGTCGAGTTCTGGACACAATGTGGTCAGCGTCTCCGTTTCTGTCCTGAAAGAACATCTCGACATCGCTCTCAACCTGCTTTCCGACGTGGTTCTCCATCCCACATTTCCGGAAAGTGAAATCGAAAAGCAGCGCAGAGAAACGCTCTTGGCCATCCGAAGACTCGATGAGCACTGGACGTCAGAGATTACCCGACTCTTCAAGCGGCATTATTACCATAAGCACCCCTACCGAAATGATGTGATCGGCTCAGCCAAAGCTGTGGAGAGCTTTTCCGCTGAAGACATAAGAGATTTTTATGAATCGATGATGATGCCGAACAATGCCGTCTTGGCTATATTCGGAGACATTGATCCTGAGGCAGTCACTTTTAGGGTGGAAAAGGCATTTAAAGATTTTAAACCCGGTATTTTGGAACAGCCTATCATTGAGATGGAGACCCAAAATATTATCCAGGACGAAACCTTTGAGATATCAAACGAGAAGACATCAGCGGCTATTGTCATAGGGTATAACTGCCTGACGCTTGCCGACTACGTTCGCACCGTGGTTGAAGTGTTGGACGCCGTTGTTTCAGGCATCCGATATCCCAGTGGGTGGCTCCACGACGCCCTGAGAGGCGGGGACAAAGATCTGGTCTATGTCGTGCATGCCTATCCCGCCTTTGGAATCGATGGCGGGTATTTCGGGATAATGGCCCAGACCACCATCGACAATCTTGACGAGGTCTTCAAGATTATTCTGGATAATATGGCCTTGATTCAAGATACGGAGGTGGACTCCGCAACCTTAGAGCGAGCCAAAAGTATGTGCATCACCACACATGAGATTGGCCTGGAAAGGATTGCGTCTCAGGCCTCAAGTGCTGCTGTCAACGAGATTCTGGGGTTGGGCTATGACTATGATAGCAAGTATCCTGGCTTCATTCAGCGTGTTAGTGCGGGGGACGTCTTGCGGGTGGCAAAGAGACTCTTTTCCCACCATTTGATTGTGACTACAAAACCAAAATAAGTTCATTTCTGCACCATGAAGCAACCCAGGTATTTTCGGATGACCTGGGTATAGAATTCAATCTTTTCTTCGTCTTCGGCTCCTCTGATCCCTTTGAAATTGAAAAACGTAAGGCCGTTCTCGTAATTGATTTGAGAAAGCGCCTCGCTTCTTTCGGTTACTCGTTGCTTGTATAACTGATTGCCCAACGCCCGGATCTTTTTTATGCGCTCTTTCTTGACCAGATCGCGCCGATTATATGCTTTCAGTACCTTGAGAACCACCCAGTACGATTCGAAATAGGTCTTGAGGAAGCTTGCAAAACACAACAGTTTCCGGAAACCTGCAGCAGTAATATTGTAAGTGTCAGGAAGCGTTGGATGAGGCATGAGTATGGCGTCATCAATGAATGCCTTTAGGGTCTTCCTGACCATATATTCGGGG
Source organism: Deltaproteobacteria bacterium (assembly GCA_019307135.1). Lineage (GTDB taxonomy): Bacteria > Desulfobacterota > Desulfobacteria > Desulfobacterales. Next base: position 7,874 of record JAFDKF010000008.1, on the reverse strand, counting down.
GTCTTGTCTACGTCGTAGGCGAACTCGTATTTAAAAAAATCTTGCAAGAAGTTGTAATCCGACTGCAAGGCCGATGCCGAGAATTGAAAGGCGTCATATGAGAGGATCGCTAAGGCGGTGTATGCCGCCGGAATAAAAAAATGGATGCAGTTGTTCTTGTAATATTCAAGGCTTAGGCGTTTGTTTTCCAAGACGAGATACCATTTCTCGTCCAAGGCTGTATCATCTTGCCCTTTTTCTCGCTGTCTCTCGACAAACTTTCGATTGCTATACATGGCTAACACGTTTTCGACGACGTGGTGGGGATCGTCAAGGTCTTCCGACAACCGGGCTTTTTGGGAAAGCAAATATTTTAAGTAAGTCTCCGCATAATCCATAAGCTCGTTTTGGCTAAAACGCGGTTTAGGGTAATTCAGGATAGCACACGCTGTGAGTGCCTGGGGCGTGACCACTGAGACAGCGTTGATGGCATTGATGATCCGATAGGAGAGGTTGCGGCCCAAGGCCTGATATTCAGCCTGGTCCATCTCCTGCAGAGAGGGGTTGGATCTCGATACCAAGCCCTCTAGTGAAATCGGCTCAGCAAATTGGACATATATACGGCCGTATCGCTTTTTCAAAACCTTTCGGGCCCGAATCAGTTGCCAGAAGCTTTCCTGTTTCTTTTGGATTCCTTCCAATTCGTTCAAGAAGGCGGTTTCTTCTAGAAGGCGGTCATACCCAATATAGACAGGCACAAACATCAAATCTTGACAGACGCCGTTCTTGTATGCATCCAGTAGTATAGAAACCAAACCTGTTTTTGGAAGGACCAGTTTTCCTGTTCGACTCCGTCCCCCCTCAATAAAGAACTCGATGTTGAAGCCTTGGTCAATTAACATGTGGACATATCCTGAAAAGATGGCCGTATACAGTTTTGCCCCGTGAAAGGTCCGTTTTATGAAAAAGGCGCCGCTTTTCCTGAAAAGGGTTCCCATAGGCCAGAAGGCAAGGTTGCGCCCCGCTGCTACATGAGGAGAGGGTATGTTATTGGTAAATAAAAGGTAGTTAAGGATAAGGTAATCAAAATGGCTCTTATGGCAAGGAACAAAGACAAGAGGAGCCTTTGTAGCCGCACTTTTCACCCGGTGCAAGCCTTCCATATCAAGTGTGATACCGTCAAACATGGTCTTCCATACCCATCCAAGGATTATGGAGAGGATCTGAATGAAGGTAACACTATAATCGGCTGCAATTTCATTTAGGTAGGCATCAGCTTTCTTATAGATTTCGCTGACATTCTTCTTTTGGGATTGAGCGTACCGCTTCATGAAATCCTGGAACCGTTCATTTCTCAGTATGAGTTCCTTCAACTCCTCTTGTGTCTTAACGACCGGCCCGGTGATGCTCTGGCGGTGGCGATTCATCTGTTCCAGAAGCCTGTTTCGGAGGGTAAATGAGAGCTGTTCAAGTCCTCGACTCTGGTTTTCAGGCTCCTCAAGAAAATCTTTCAGGTTGACCGGATCAGAGATCTCTACAAATGCTTTTTGAGGAGTACGCAAAATAACTGCCCATCGTCGGAGTCGCCCCGGGTTTTCCTCACTGCCAAACATAATATCAGCAAGACTTCGAGGAGGACGATGGGGCTTCTTACTGAAAAAGAGCCACTGTGGGACTATGCACACCGGACGATCGGTCGTGTGCTGCAGTTCAATAAGATATTCTAAAGGGTCCTCTTTGGCCTTTACAAATCGATGATAGAACCCCTTTCGGTCAACCAGAGAGAGAAAGGCCGCAGATCCGGCTTCCATTTGACGCTTAAGGTAGCCAGATTCATAAGGATTTGGAAAGACCCTATACCTGAAAAAATGATCTAGATGGGCAAGGACGATACGAATGAGTCGGGAGACCTTCTGCCAGAGAAAGATTCTATATTCAAAGCCGATTTCCGGAAAAGGGATTCCTTCCTCTTTGTATCGGGTATGATAAAAAAGATATTCAAAGCGGCTCCTGTACTTAGAGACGTAGACGATGATAGCTTTTTTCGAGAGGGTTTTCAGGAATGCACTCTGGGTTGGGTTAATATACACATCGGAAAAGAATGACTTCAGAGTCAAGGATGAGAGAAAACCCGACTTTTCCGGCAGGCAACAGGTATAATGATTATGATGGCCCTGAAGAGCAGCGTTTATCCATGAATTGATCTTTGTTTTTATTCGTTGAATCAGTTTCATTTCGCCCGTTTACCCGTTGGCCCGTTAGCGGTTTGTCTTATTGGTTGTGAACTGGCCAACGAGTTAACCGAATATTTACAAATAGTTACAAAGGACAATTTCCCAATTACTCGTACGGGAACGATAGCACAAATTTTTTCTGTGTCAATTTGAAAATAGTGTGCTATGAGTAAATTATTAGCATATTATCGTAACTTCGGCCACCAATAGAACCTGGTTACAATGCTCTGCGTTGTAACCCTGGCCCAGACCTGGCTTATAGGCTCAATCGGCTGATCCGAGCATGCAGCACCCTGTACACCTTGTCGGCCAATTCGAGCACGTCGCGCTAGGGCAGGCCCAAACCGGTGGACGCTCTGCGTCCGACACAGATTATTTTTTCCAAGACGCAGAGCGTCTGACGGAATACGTTCCCACGCAGAGCGTACGAACGAGATGGCCGAACTTGTGACCGAGGCCGGGTATTATGGCAACGACAGGAGATGTCGTCTTAATTTACTGCGAAGAACAACCAGTTTTTTTTGCACGTATCGAAGATATCTCGACTGACCAAAAGCGCGATTGGTATCAAGTAAGGCTACTTGTGCTCCAAATTCCTTTGACAGAGGCCCTCTGGATACTCAGGGATGAATACATAAATGGTGAAGCCTTCACCATGAATGAGCGTAAGATTAGGATAGAGAAGGTTACGGCCCCCCAGGGGCCGGAGCCAGAGAGCTTACTATCTGACAGCGATTTCAGGAAAAAGGATGCCCCTGTCAATAGTAAAGTCATATCCATTTTTGATCGAAAAAGGGGTTAACGGATATTTTTGTACTTGATTTGCTCGTCAGCTTATGTTACGTAAGCCTGCATTGCAAGTTGAAGTTATTTGAATATTTAATCCGCAGATTACGCAGATTACACAGATTTTCGTGAATTGTTGGGTTTAATTCCCCGAAGCTTGCTTCGTTTAAATTGTAAAAATCAGATGCGCGATATCCCGCAGCTTTCTGCGGGGCAGTTCATTATAAAGGAGGATGGTGTAACATGAAGACACTAATTGGTGGTGCGGCTGCGGCAGTCCTGGGACTCATTGGTCTGGTAATCTGGTGGAAAGAATTCTTGATGCTTCTGGCGGGCGCCATTCCATTCGCCCTTCTGTCGGGTGGAGCGCTGGCAATCTATCTCGGGTTTGACGAATTGAAGGACACGTGGAAGGCCAAAAAAGAGGAATTTGCCCCCTCCGTTGACAAGGAAGAGGTTGATCGGTATAAGGAAGAAGTTGACAAGCTGAAAAAAGAGGTCGAAGAACTGAAAACGGCAAAACAGGAGACGTAAAGGAAGAAATAACAGCCTCTCCCACCCGTTTGCCTTTTATTCCTCAAAAACCCCATGCTTGCGGGCGTGGGGCTTTTTGATTTTTGGTTTCTCTCCGAGCTGTAGGCTCTCCGAGCCGGAAGCCTACGGGCCGGAGGCCGCCTCTTGCGCCAAACGGTCAGCCCGTTCGTTATCATCAATACCAGCGTGGGCTTTAACCTTAAGGATTTTTAAGTCCTTAAATCCCTCCATCAATTTCTTGATGGCTGCCACGAGCTTCTCATTTCGTTTGGGTTTCCATCCAAGAGACAACAAACCTAAGCAGTATTGGCTATCCGTATAGAGTCGGACGGGTATTTGAGTTGTGCGGATTGTCTTGAGCGCTGTCTTGATGGCCATCAGTTCAGCAACATTGTTGGTTGCGATCCCAATATGTTTTGATATCTCCTTTTCGTGGGAACCGAAACGCAGCAGAATGCCTATCCCTGCAGGACCGGGGTTGCCGGAAGATGCGCCGTCAGTGTAGGCCACTATGGTCTTTGGAGGGAATGGATCATGTGGATGCCCCGCCTTTCTGGCCAAGGAAGAATCATGAGCACGCTTTTTCCTATGGGCCTTTTTTTTTAACCGTGCGGGATCGATGGGCTCTACCGCCTTTTCACGGACCCAGTATTCGTAATCCTGTTCAAGTTGATATTTGATCAGTACCTTGTTATCGCGAACAACAGGTCGTTGATCATCATCCACACGAAGCCATACCTTCTGGCCCTTGAACATCATCCGTTTCCAGCCAAGCCGATCCTTCATACTATGAATTCAGAACAATATGAGATGAATTTAGGAACTTAGGAATTTCTTAGATTCCGCCTTTGGAGTAAGTTCTCAATAACTTGGGGTAAATCATCTTTTGCGACTATTGATTGGATTCCCTCTTTCGCGGGAATGACGATTGGCTGTAGGTCCCTGTCATTCCCGCGAAAGAGGGAATCCAGTAGCTATTACCAGGACTTTTTGAGAAGTTAGCCTTTGAAATATTAATTCCGCAAAATTTTTGGTAATTCACAATTCCTCAATCCCTGAATTCCTCAATCATGGAAAATAGTCATTCATACAGCAAATAAGGTTTGCGGATTTGCTCAAAGCATTTTAGTTCTTCGGCCCACGTCTGTTCCAGATTCTCCAGGGGGTCCATGCCTTCGACAGCCTTTCGGACCGAAGGATCTCCTGTAATAAGGTCAAAGGGGAGTTTCTCAAATTCGTATTCATAAGGGGGGGGCTTCCACTGAAAGGCATCTCGATGCACAGAAACCACTGCCTGAAGCAGACTAAGGGTTGTTTTGTACGGGTAGTAGGTCCTGGTGTCGATAATGTGAAGCTGAAAACCGCGGCATAATCTTTTTTCCCACTTGTCTGATGTAGGTTCAAAGGCAAGGGGGCGAAGGTGGATCCCCGCAAGCTTATCCTCAGGTATCCGTGCTTCAAGGCGAGCTGTATCAAAAAAGGGGGCCCCAAGGATCTCAAAGGGCTGAGTCGTCCCCCGTCCTTCGGACACATTGGTTCCTTCCCAAAGGACCTGCCCGGGATAGACCAAGGCCGAGGTAGGAGTGGGCAGATTGGGGGAGGGGGGTATCCAGTGTAGCCCCGTATCCTGAAAGAACATCTCACGTTTCCATCCTGCCATGGGAGTCACAGTGAGTTCGCAGCCGATACCAAAGTGGTCATTGAACAGGAGGGCGAGTTCGCCAATGGTGAGACCATGACGCACGGGAATGGGATACATACCTACAAAAGAGGTGTATTCGGGTTTCAAGCAATTTCCTTCAATACGGTTTCCTCCGATAGGGTTTGGACGGTCCAGAATAAGTACCTGTTTGTGATGGGCGCGGGCCGCCTGCAGACATAAGGCCATTGTGTAGATAAAGGTGTAGACGCGTGTACCCACATCCTGAAGATCAACGATCAGGATATCTATTGGTTCAAGCATAGCCTTGGTGGGCATTCTAGTTTTGCCGTAAAGGCTGAAGATTGGTATATTAAGAACCGGGTCGATCAAGTCTCCCGAAGGGACCATATTAGCCTGTTTTTCTGCGAAAAATCCATGTTGTGGGCTAAAGAGCGCCTTGAGCTGGCCCGGATAGTAATTTGCAATGAGCACGCGGGTGGAGCGAAACCTTTGATTCCCCTCCGGACATGCAACCGAAGCCGGGTTTGCCAGGAGCCCAAGGCGTTTTCCCTGCAGTATTGGCGGGGGGGTGGCGAGAAGTCTTTCAATGCCGGTTTGAACGGGTTTCATAAGGTCTGTAACATATAGGAATATTCTCATCTTGGCAAGGATCACAGACAAAAAGAAGTGGAAATCAAGGTCCTTTTGACAGGCTGAAAGGCCTGACAGACCACAGTCGTGCTAATGTGAAGGTCAACGGGACCGTGCTGCGGGCCGGAGGCTCGCAATGACAGCAACCCGGGTTTTTTGAGAAGTTATGATTGATGGTCTCGTAAAAACTCCAAATTAGACGGCAAAGTAAAAAGCTCCAAATTCAAGGCGCAGGCGTACTTATGGTACGCCGCAGTTTCAGCCGTCGTAGCTAAGCTACTATGGCGAAGTCGGCGACGAAGGATGCAGCGCAACGCAGAAGTTGGACTTTTTACGAAGCCGTCATGATTCAGAGACGTTCTAATATCAGGAACAAGACATGAATTGTGTTGATAAACACGAAGTGTTCGGATATACAGCGGCTGTTTGTTCAGCTCGACGCTCAGCCCGTATATGTCGTTGTTGCGGGTTGCTGGGTACCAATGACTAATGACACCGGTCAAGCAGAACAAGGGGATCTTTGTGAAATTACCAGACTATATTGCTAAGCTCAAGCCATATGTGCCGGGAAAACCGATCGAGGAACTGGAGCGCGAGTATGGCATTAGCGGTTCTATCAAACTGGCATCGAATGAGAACCCAATTGGCCCATCTCCCAAGGCCCTTGAGGCGATAACGGGTGCGCTCAAGAATCTGCATCGCTATCCAGATGGAAGCAGCTACTATTTAAGGAAACGCTTGGCCGAGAAGCTGAAGGTCTCTGCCAATCGAATTGTGTTTGGAAATGGTTCCGATGAGATCATCGAACTCCTGATTCGAACCTTCCTTCAAGAGGGTGATGAAGTCGTTATGCCAGAGCCCTCATTTTTGATGTATGAGATCATGGTACAGGCAGGCGGGGGGCGGCCTGTTAAGGTGGCCCTTAAAGAACGCGTACTCGACCTGGAGGGTATGGCTGAGTGTATCTCGTCAAGAACGCGCATGATCTTTGTCAATAATCCTAACAATCCTACCGGAACGATCGTGTCGAGGGACGACTTTGAAGAGTTTCTGCAACGGGTTCCGCCCGAGGTGATCGTTGTGCTGGATGAGGCCTACATTGATTTCGTGCGAGATAAGACCTGCCCGATCGGTCTTGATTATCTGGACGGTGACAAGATCGTGGTGACCCTTCGAACGTTTTCCAAGGCATACGGATTAGCAGGTCTTCGTATAGGCTATGGTGTGATGAAAGAGAGCCTGACAGATCCTATGCATCGGGTCAGGCAACCCTTCAATACGAATCTGCTTGCACAGGTTGGGGCTCTGGCTGCCCTGGATGATGATGCTTTTCTCGAAAAGACCGTTAGCACCGTTCATAAAGGCCTCGATTTTTTGTATCGGGAAGTGGAGAAGTTGGGACTTCGATGCCTTCCTACCCAGACCAATTTTTTTCTTATAGACCTGGAACGGGACGCAAAGAGCGTCTTTGAAAAGATGCTTCGCGGGGGTGTAATTGTCCGGCCTATGACCGAATACGGCTATCCAAACCATATTCGGATCAATGTGGGGCTTCCTGAAGAAAACCAGCGTCTTGTTGACGTCCTGAGAGAGGTAATATAGTATCTCGGAAATCCTACAACTTACTGAATTCAGGAGTATTCTAATGGCTGGCGATTATTGCCTGCATAAAGAAAATCCGAAATCCGAATATCGAAATCCGAAACAACCTTCAAAATACAAATGACAAAAATGGAAAATCCGAAACAATATGATTTAGAAGATTGTACTCTTGTATTCGCTAGAAAGACGACATTGCGTAAAAGCGAATAACGTTTTGAACATTTGATATTTGAAATTCGGATTTGTTTCGTATTTCGATATTCGATATTCGGATTTAATAAGTTAAGCCTCAGCCTTAAGAAAAAATGATAAGTTGAATGAAGGCCCTTGTGATAACCATAGACGGGCCATCTGGAGCTGGCAAAACCACGGTCAGTCGTAGGCTGGCGGAGCGGCTTGGTTACACCTACGTTGACACTGGTGCCTTGTACCGAGCCGTGGCCCTG
>JAFDKF010000242.1 GCA_019307135.1 Deltaproteobacteria bacterium | reverse complement strand
GCCCGCCCTGCCCGCCCTGGCGCGACTTTCCTGGAAGACGCGGTTGTCGCTGCAAATCAGGTCTGGGCCAGGGGCGCTAGATGCTCGAATCGATTCATCAAGCCTGTTATCCAGGTCTGGGCCAGGGGGGGAGGGCAGGGTGGGGGTGGATGAATCTCCCCCTGCCGCATCAATCATGTCTTCTTCTGGGTCAATCGCATCGCCACGGCCTCTTTCCAACATAGCCAAATTGGCCCGGTATCTTTGTGGGACGCCTTCTTGATGTGCCTCCTTTGAGGGGCGTGGCCGCGTCGCATAAAATCGCGTGGCGATTTTATCCTTGAACCCCAGGGCATTAAAGAGGTATCCGCAAAACGCAATCATTAGCAGCAAACAGGCGTAAAGGGCTACCCTTCGGAGGGGTTTCCTTTCATGTTTGCCCCTGAGTGCCCGCGCTTGAAGGTGGTTTGGCCTGGTTTCACCCGGGATGGTGAGCTCTTTTGCACACTCCTTTATGATTGCGGGGTTAATCGTTTTTAGGCCTCTCACATAGCCGGTCAACAGCACATGATCGCAGATAATATTGATGAGACGCGGGTAGCCGCGAGAAAAAGCGTATATTCCATGAATCGCCTTTTTCGTGAAGATTTCTTCCTCTGTGCCGGCAACCTTCAATCGGTATTTGATATATTCCGCTGTCTCGCTCTCTGTTAATGGTTTGATCTGGTGTGTTATCGTAATCCTCTGCCTGAGGGCCCTGGACTCTTTTTCCGTTAATGTTTTTGCAAATTCATTCTGTCCTACAAAGAATATGTTTAAGAGCTTTGTATTGCCTTTTTCTATGTTAGACAGCACCCGGATTTCTTCAAGGAGTTCTATTGAAAGCTTCTGAGCCTCATCAATGATTAGCAATACCTTTTTGTTATTTTCGTAAGCATTATTCAAAAACTCCCTAAAATTTGTAAGAAAATCGACCTTTTTTGTAAACTTGGCTCCAATTTCAAAGGCCGTTTGAAGAAAACTAAAAAATTCCAGTATCTCCAAATTCGGGTCCACAACGGTTGCAACAATGATACTGCTGTCAAGACCCCTTTGCAGGGTATTGATCAGTGTGGTTTTGCCTGTACCCACATCACCGGTAAGCAAGACGAAGCCTTTACTATGAAGCACGCCGTACTTCAACATAGCCAAGGCCTCTTGATGCTTTTTGCCAGGCCACAGGAACTTTGGATCTGTGGTTATCTGAAATGGCTTTTCGACCAGATTGTAGTGAGAGAGATACATTATAGGATTTCAGATTTCAGATTGCGGCCTGCCCTGCCCGCCCTGGTGCGACAGCGAATCGAAAATGCTGATGCAAAGCAAACCCGGTCTGGGCCAGGGTTAACCACTTGACTATTTTCCCACTCGACAACTTGACTACTCGACTAAAGTCGCTGGAATTTCAATAGGTTGTAGAAATTCGAGACGTAGCTTTAACCATCTCTGGGTCTCCATTTTTTCCATTCAACGTTCGATGTTGGACGTTCGATGTTCGATGTTCATTTGCAAAAATAACTTAGCGCTTATGGGATTGCGCCCGCCTGCCATCGCCCGGCACAGTGTACAGCCCATATGCCGGCATGCATGGCAATGGCGGGCAGGTGCCATTGCAAGGCACGAGCGGGCAGGCCTTACGATGCCGGGCGTGGCGAAGGCGACTGGCGGGCAGGTATTTAGAACGAGAAAGACACATTATGCGATTAGTTGTGAGATTCGTGTTTTTTCTGGCAGAAAATTTTCTCAAATGCCAGGAAAGTCTTTATCAGAGTAGCTTTGCGACGATGTTGCAATACGTCCAACTTTGTGAAACTCATCCTTTTTCGTGTTTTCGTCATTTCGCCTGCCCTGCCTGCCCTGTAGGGAAGAATGACCGTATCAGGGTAGGTGGAAACCATAAGACTTTCCTTTATATCGTACCGAACCCGTTTGTCAATTCACATTTTGCCCTGCACGGTCAGTGCCATATAAAAACCCGGCCCGCCCTGGCGCGACAGAAGCTGGACAATGCCACGGAGAGAAAAACCCGGTCTGGGCCAGGGGTTTATCCCACCCGAATAGATTTGGCGGGCGGCGTAAAGCCGCCCCTACGACATCTCCTTCATAAGTAATATCTCAATAAGTCCGGGCATTGACTGCTGGATTCCCGCCTTCGCGGGAATGACAATTTTATTTTATTGCCCGTCATTCCCGCGAAGGCGGGAATCCAGAAAACCTGTCTACTAGAGCGTGTGCCACAAGTTATTGAGAAGATACCTTCATAACCATCAACTCATTGACAAAACACGGTAAATGCTAACCGCACAGGTCCAAAAGTTTGGACCTGTGCGGTTAGGATTACTCCTTTTTTCACGCTGCCATTTTGAATTTCAAGTTCCTTTTCTCAAACCATCTTTTACCCTCTGCGTTTCTTTTGAGCGCTGTAATTGACGCTAGTGCAACAGAACCCGGCCTTGACCAGCTCATGCCATTATGCTTTTGACGGGCTGACACAACCAGATCATTCATTTTCTCCCCGATGCTGCTCGAATTGCGAAGACCAAGCTCCTTTCTTATTGCATAGCACGGGATATATGGCTTGTTGCGATTCAAGTATTCGATGAGCTTATTCATAGCATCCGTGTCCTTTATTTGACTACCGTCTGTTTCTTTGACCAAAGCGACTGCCTTGTCCGTTAAGCCGTGCCACAAAAGGGGCAAGAGTGGCTTCAGTACTTGATTGCGAAAAACTCTACCCCTCATGCCCAAGCTCAATTGCTCCTTGCATTTTTTCTTAAGATGATACCAATCGAGTATAATCCCCATGTTCTTGTACCAACTGAAGCATTTGAGAATCGTTTCGTTCAATGTCTTATGCCCATCGGTGAAAAACTGAAAACGGTTTTCGATGAGATTGTTGTTGAGGATAAAGGCTGTCACAAAAGACAGAACGGCCTTTATGCCATATCCGTTCAATGTGTAGCTTTTCTCTCCTTTTTCTATATGAACAACCGTGTTGTGAACATACTTGCGCTTGCTTTTTTCGGGGCTTTTAACCTTTTCTCGCCTCTCTTTCTGCTTTTTCACATTAACATCATCAATCGCTGCGTTTACACTTTTTCCCGGATTTTCATAACATACAGGATTGTTTAGCATTTCACCAACATCAAAGTCATCCCTCAACTTCTCTGCAGCTTTGGTCACCATCTCAACAGGCAGTGTATCTGGATTATTATCCGCATATGCCTCATTATGGCCTTGGTATATACCGTCTTCGGTGAAATCATTTCTCAGCAATACGCGCTTTGATTTTTCAGCTATGAAATCAATAAGTTCCGTTCCCTCTTTTTCCGTATTCTCCTGCAGCGTACGGTGCGGAGTCCCACCTTGCTCCTGGTGGCGAACCCGATTGATCAAATCCGTTGTTTTTCGATATGATTGTTCGGTATCGCCATAAATCATAGCGATTTCCTTGAAACCGATCGTTCT
>JAFDKF010000241.1 GCA_019307135.1 Deltaproteobacteria bacterium | reverse complement strand
GCTTGTTTGCGGCTTTTTTGCGAGCCTGATCCTGGGTGTTGTTGCATCCCTTTTGTTTCCCCATGCCATTGCCGGGCCTCTGTACAGGATAGAAAGGGAGCTTGCTGACATCGGAAAAGGTAATCTGTGCAAAGAGATAAAACTCCGAAAAAGGGATGAAGTCAAAGACCTGGCAGATTCCATTAACCTTATGATCGGGGGGTTGAGGGATAAAATTGAAACAATAAGCGATATTTCCGGGCAGATCGGAGAGCTTGCCGAAGGGGCATCTACCGAACCTTCTGAAGAAGCCTTAGAGAAGATTAGACTTGCAAATGCGAATCTTCAGGAAGCTGTGAGTAAATTCAGATTCTAAATTAATCTTTAATCCACAGATTTCGCAGATTACACGGATTACTCTAATCATAATGAACCACACCCGTCTCCCATAGCGTCAAAATCCTGCAGGTTATATTAAACGTCTCGGAAACTTTTCTACCCTTCTTATTTGCCCTCCTGGTTCGTCCATGACGTACTCGCAAGTTCCCGCGTCCATGATGACACAAGGCCATTTTTCGATGTAAGCATCGGTGTAACTACAGGCCAGGTTATTTGGTAACGAGAGTAAAAAGAGAGTGAACAAGATTATTCTTAGCATGCATCCCTTGCCACATGGGTAATATCCTACCCATATGACTCTCCTTATAAAATCGCTTCGTGATTTTGTGTGACGTCCGCCCCTGGCGGACTCAAAAAAACGAAATTCCTATACTACAGACCTCGTTAAGTGGTTGAGTAGTTGAGTGGTTAAGTCGTTATTATTATTTGAATTCATATCGTTTGCCTAAAAATTGCGACCTGTGCGGTTGGACAGTTTGCCCAGGTCATACCTTCGGACAGCACGACGATATACTGGTTACAATGCTCTGCGTTGTAACTACGTTCCCACGCAGAGCATGGGAACGAGAATAACTCACGTTTTATTTCGTGTTTTCGTACTTTCGTGTTTTCGTGATTGGTTTTGTATAGTTTCTTAACCGCACAGGTGGAAAAATTGGACAGTTTATATGTTTGGAGCTCTAATATGGTGATTTAACATGCTTGTTTTCCAACTCAACTACTCAACTACTCAACTACTCAACTATTTAACGATCTCTATACTATCGAACTGGAGACTGTTCTTCTGCAATAGCTAAGATTATGCCAAATCAACGATTTTAGCCTTTTCTCGTGTGGTTTCAATGGGTTAGCTTCAAATGCACGAAAAGCCGGACCCAGAGTATTGGGTAATAAAGGTTATACATTGAGAAAAGAAATGCCACTTGTTAGCAAGATGATGGACTATATATCTTGGGGAAAGGGGTTAGGTAGGATCTAACCCCATAAAAAAGCCTGTCCTTCTATAGACAGGCTTTGAATACTGGCGGGGACGACGAGACTCGAACTCGCGACCTCCGGCGTGACAGGCCGGAAAAACGTTAAAGTTAAGTAAACACAAGGAGCCTAGAAGAAACAATAAATTCAGCAGGTTAAATCTTTTTTCGGAACAAATGTCAGGAAGGTGAAAACCCTGTAAACAGGGGGATACTTTTTGTCAAATGTTGACCAAATGTTGACCAAATAGATTTCTGCTTGCTATTTCTCGTCATTCGCATTTATGACTCTGGGAGAAAAGATCGCCTTCAGGCAGGTGATTTGGACTTCCGGAATACATAAATCAATGGGCTTGAAGACCGCTTTCAAATATCAGTGGGCTTATAAACTGTTATGGTATCGATGTCATCAAAATCATTATCAAAAGTCGCAAGATCATAGATCTCATTTTGGATCATGGTCGTGTAGATAAGCGAATCGTTGGTCATAAGACCCTTATTCAACCTTATCTTCTTGCTTTCTAAAACGATGTCTTTGTTCAGGTCCATGATTGCAATCCCTATCTTGGGAATCTTCTCCACATCTTCAATATATTTAGTAAGTTTCGTAATCAAGCCCAAGTTTTTCTTGATCTTTTGGAGAGGTTTATTCTTACTAACGAATTTCTTCTCGATAGCCTCAAGAATCATCAATCTGTGCAGGGTTTCTGCCAGAACGTTAACGGAAGTAAATCCTTTTACCTCCTCAGCTAAGCATTTCTTTAGGAATTGGCTGGATTCTCCTTCCTTGTCGGAGGCGCTAAAGACGAAAATGTTTGCGTCAATGAATACCTTGGTTGAAACCGGTATGTCACATAAATTCGGCATATTGTATCTCAGGAGATAGAGCGACGGATTTTACTACCTTCTTGTTAATTGTGCTGAAAGACCCGGCAAATTCCTCAAAGGCCCTCATCCGCATTTTCAGTTCCTTCTTTGAAACCTTAGGTGCCGACTCTTTTTCAGAAATAATCCCGGCCTTAAGAAGGTGTACCACTTCCACGACCTTAGGAAGGCTCTCTTTCGGAATGCCTCTTATCGCCTTTATGATTTCTTTTTCATAATTAAGGGTTCCCATTTGCTTAAGCTCCTTTGTCAAAACGAAAGGATAGACTTGCCTTTGTGAGGATGAAGCGTAACCAAAACGTGGCTGTGTGTCAAGTCAGGTAGAGTATTCTGCACGATTTCTTGAGGCCCTCTTTCGGAATATCAATGCGTTAACGAGGTCCGACCCCAAACACACACAGCCTGTAGAGCCGCACCAGCCCCGCCCGCCTCGCCTGAGCTCGCGACCCGCCTGCCACCCGCCTGCCAGCGCCACGATCGCTGGGCAACTGCAATGCCGAAACACATGGCAATGGCGGGCAGGTCGCCTCCCCGGCTGCCAAAGACCCGCTTGCAAAAGACTGGCACTGGCGGGCAGGTGGCGGGCAGCTTATCAACGTATCTGCGACCGAGAGCTGCTTCCCTGGCCACCTGTTGCAGTTCCTTGTCAAGAAAAACATACCCCCGGCTCCAGTCCAGATCCGCTGCCATCTCTCGAAAGAAGAAGTCGATAAACTCCTTAAAGTACACCTCCAGGGTCTTCTTCCATCGACTGTCATAATCTGCCTTGTTTGGTACTGTGAATGGCAATGGCGGGCAGGTGAAGACAGATTATCAGGATCCTGGCCTAAGGTCAATACGTGCAAATCAGTAGGTGATTAGATCAGGAAAAAAGGAATGGGCTGGAATTTTTACCAGAAGGATCTTGCCGAAAAACGCCTAATGTGAGGAGATCCATGCCGCAGCACACGTTCTTGCACATTCTGCACCAACGTTCGCGCCGTAATTTGCAACATGCGACCTTAGCCATTCCTACCTCTTTGCCTTTCGATACCCAGCCCTTACCGCTTCCTCTTCGGTATCAAAATAGACTCGGTTTTCCTCCTTGATCTGGCCATAGCTGGCTTGGCCAGGAAGGTGATAAATCTTTGACCCCTTGTTGCCAACGACCTTTCCAGAAACCTCGGATGGAGCTTGTAAAGTCTTCGTCTTTCCGCTCCAGATGCCCAGGCTGGCTGCCATCGCCTCTTGTTCATAGCTACGGAACTCTTCATAGTAACGGAAACGAGAAGGGGCAATGACACGAGCATACCCCTCTTTGACAAGCTCGCTATTGAAGAGGGTGCCATCCAGAAGGAAGACATAGGCAAGTAGACGGCCGTAATTGTCATGACGGATAGAAGGCTCAAATTTGAGACGCACCTTGATCCCTTCAAGGGATCTCTTAGTAAACTCTGAGGCCTCATGCCCAAAGAATTCCACAGGCTTATCTGGATGGACGGTCTCGGGTGTGTCCACGCCCAAAAGGCTCACTGTGATATCCCTCCAGCCTCGTCCAACATGGATGGTGTCACCATCGATGATCCGCGTCACAAGAACCCATTCACCATAAGGATTTCCACCGCTAAGGCCCCAGGAGGCGTATGCCATTAAAATAAGCCCAACAGATAAGGCAGGTTTTAGCAACCATTTCTTGATATTAACCTCTTTTTCGTTAAGCCTTGAGACTCTCTGTATTTCATATACCAGCCCCCTTATCATGTTACGGTCTAAAGCAGACCTGGTTCTATGATCTTTTATAAATTCACACAGATTTTCAAGGTTTCTGACATGGACAAGAGGAGAACTTTGGCTCATGGTAGCATTTAAATCTGCAAATACCAGAAGGGCATGGACGAAGATGTCTAATTGTATCTGCTCTTTTAAAAAGTAACGAAGTGATACGGCATTACGTATTACCTGCCTTATAGGGAACCTCTTGGGATAGGGCCGTCTGTAATTCTTGGTCTCTATAACAAATATGCCGGTAGGACCAACAAGGATGTGATCTATATTGCCTTTTCCTTCAGGGAGGAGAACATCATTGATTAAGACATAGGAATTGTCTAAAGGGGTTAAGGTTTCGACAACCATCTCTTCACCCAGAATACCCTTACCCCAGTTTCTATATCTCCTAAAGTAATGAGATGCAAAACCAAGGAGGACCAAACCCAAAACCCAGATAGAAGTAAAGAGCAGAATAGTGCCAGCCAAGGCGTAGATTATGGCCTTTACTTCATAGAGCCTTTGTTGCCCTCTGGCGTATTGGCCGCCTTTTCTTACAATATGCATGTCACATTAACGATAACCTTGTTTTCTCAGGACTCTCCCGTAATCGTCTTTCTGACGAGATAAGTATTCAATTTCACATATATGGGGATGATCTCCTTTCCCCAGCGGCTAATGCATGTTTCGCGCAGCGGAAAAGCTGTCTGGTGCAGCAACCGTTAGGCGCGGGGGTCAGTGCTGCAAGAGGCGTCACGAACTCACCATTGTATCGAAGCGACGGATGAAGTACCTCGCTACGATTATGACCAGGTGCATGCGAAAGGTAGAATCCTCCTCATCAGATAGCCCCGGATGTGAACCAGCCGGATGAAGTCGTTTCCA
>JAFDKF010000240.1 GCA_019307135.1 Deltaproteobacteria bacterium | reverse complement strand
GATTGCGGATTGCGGAATGCGGATTTTGAAGCTCCAGCTTTTGTAACTTCTCAAAAAATTTGGGTTTTCGTCATTGCGAGCGAGCCGACTTCGCCATAGTAGCCTCGGCTACGAGCCGACTTCGCCAAAGCACTGGCTGCGACGGCTGAACGGCTGAAAGCGAAGCAATCTCCTCGAGAGCGATGAGATTGCGTCGTCGCTGACGCTCCTCGCAATGACAGGAAGTCTGAGTCTCATTGCAATTACCGTCGGCGCATTTTTTACTCCCTCCCCTCCGGCTTCCGACCCGGAGAGAATGTTGGGTCTAAAATGATCCCCTACAAAAAATCCGCAATCCGCAATCCGCCAAAAAATCCGCAATCCGCAATCCGCAATCAGAAATGACCACTCAACTACTCGACTATTCAACCACTCGACTACTCAGCATTGGCATTTAGCATGCCAACCAGAGTTGGCGCTGATTAACCTATTGAATTGATTAATGTATCGTCATATTTGGGGATGACACGTGGCGTGCTTTCAAGGGGTGCTTTTTCGGAAGGTTTCTACCGCTTTTGGGGCGAGTTGTTATAACTTGCGGTTTTTAATGGATTTTCTAATGACTCAAAAATCGGTAGTTTTGGTAAGATTCGGTAGTTTTGGTAAGATTTTTTATGCGGCCCTGAAGGCTTCTTTTTTTAGATTGTGCTTTTTCATCTTCACATAGAGGCTTTTGGGCGAGATACCTGCGACATCGGCGGTTTTGCTGATTAGCCCTTTCTGGGATTTCAACAGCCTTTCAAGATAGAACTTTTCGGCTCCATGGACAAAATCCTCGAGGGTCAGACCTTCAAGTTTCCTGTCACCACCAATAGCCCGTTCAATAACATGTTCCAGTTGCCTCACATTGCCCGGCCAATCGTAGTTCATGAGCTGTCTTAATACCTTTTGCGAAACGGTCCGTATATCCTTCTTGTATTTTTCCCGATATTTTCTTACAAAGTGCTCGACCAGATGTGGCAGGTCGTCCATGCGCTCTCTAAGGGGCGGCAGGTGCATGGATACCACGCCAAGCCGATAATAAAGATCCTGGCGAAAACGACCGGCACCTACTTCAGCTACAGGATCGGCATTGGTGGCAGCCACGATGCGAACGTCAACAGGTATGGTCTTTTCCCCACCAAGCCGTTCAATCTGTTTTGTTTCCAAAACGCGAAGCAGGCTTTGCTGCATTGGCAGGCCCATGTTACCCACCTCGTCTAAGAAGAGTGTTCCACTGTTTGCCAGCTCGAATTTGCCTTTCCGAAAAGAGACAGCACCCGTGAAGGCCCCTTTTTCATGGCCGAAGAGTTCACTTTGAAGGAGCGTTTCTGAGATCCCCCCGCAGTTGACCGCCACAAAGGGGCCACCTTTCCGATTGCTCTCTTGATGAATAGTTCGAGCCACAAGCTCCTTGCCGGTTCCTGTTTCGCCGGTGATAAGGATATTCACATCGACCGTCAAAAGATCGCCGATTAATTTATAGATCGAAAGTATGCCGGGGTTGAGACCGATCAGCTCTCCAAAGCCGTGCCTCCTGCTTACCTGTTGAAATAATTCCTGATTCAGCCTCCGCAGTTCCTGGTTTTCCCTGCGGGAATTGAGATGCTCTATCCTCCGGTTGATGACGTTTAAAAGGAGCGGGCTCGTAATGGGTTTGAGGAGGAAGTCTGAGGCCCCCATTTTCAGCGCTTCCACAGCATTCTCAATGGTTCCATAGCCGGTAATAACAACAATAAAGGCATCGGGGTCCATGTCCTTGACCTTCCGTATTAGATCAAGACCGGACAAGTCGGGCATCACAAGGTCAACAATAAGGATGTCATCAAAATGCTGACTTCTATATATATCAAGACCTGTGGAGCCATCGTTGGCAGTGACGACTTCATGGCCTGACCGCAGCAGGATCTTCTGCACGCTGTCCGTGATGAAGATTTCATCATCAATCACTAAAATGGAAAGCTTCACGACCCGCACCTCCTATTACTGTGTCTCGAAAGTTCTACGTTCGATTTTGGCAGTTTGACATATTGACGAAACGCATCAACCGTTGTGAAAATACGAATATCGAAATCCGAAATCCGAAACAAATCTGAAATTCAAATGCTGAAATGTTCAAAACAGCAACCCAAACCGGATGATACCGAAGCCCTGCATCCAATATTAATTGGGCGAATTTATTATTGTTTTTGAATTTTGAAATTTTGGTCATTCGAGTTTGTTTCGAGTTTCGATATTCGAATTTTGGATTTCGCCGTCCCTGAAAGGTGGGTGAAACGTATTAACTTATGAAACATTTCATCTTGCCATTTCAAGGCGTAGAACTTGTGAGACGGGGTACTATGATCTCAGATGTCGTTCACGATCCTGCAAAGAAGGTGCCAGAGACGATTGCGGAATGAACCGAATGCGGATCCCAACTCGTTCCTACGCTCTGCGTGGGAACGTATTCCATGAGACGCTCTGCGTCTTGAAAAAACTAATCGGTATTGGACGCAGAGCGTCCAGCCGTTTGGGTTACAACGCAGAGCATTGTAACCAGATTGCAATGTGGAGTGCGGGATGAGACGAATGTGGAATGCGGAATGCGGAATTTAGATAAGATGAAACGAACAACCAGTAAGCGGTAAGCAGTAAGCAGTAAGCAGTGACCACTCAACTACTCAACCACTCGACCATTTATCTCGTCTCCATCACCTCCTTGATTTTTCTGGAAAGCTCCCCAATCTGGTAAGGCTTGGAGATATATCCTTTGGCACCCATCTCCATGAGTTCATCATGCAGCGATTGTTCGCAAAAACCGCTGGACATGAGTATTCTTGCCCCAGGGTTATATTCTAGGATCGTCTTTAAACAGCTTTTGCCGTCCATACCCGGCATGATCAGGTCAAGGATCACAAGATCGATTTTCGATTGCGGATTTTCGATTGCGGATTGCGGATTGGTTTTGATTGGCGATTCCCTTTGGTCTTCATTCCGAAATCCGAAATCCGAAATCCCAAATATTCTCAGCGCTTCCTCTCCGTCTCTGGCCGTGATCACATCATATCCCAGTCTCGTCACCAATTTCTTGCCCAGATGCCTTATGATATCCTCATCATCTACAAAGAGGATGGTCCCTTTGCCGTTTTGAATCTCTTGGTCTGGCCTGCTTGTTTTGTCGTCCCCTGTCTTTTCTATGGCAGGGAAGTATATCTTAAAGGTTGTTCCCTCTCCGGGCTTGCTGTGGACCGAGATATCGCCTCCGTGCGGCAGGCTTGGTAGTAAAGAACGGATCAAAGATGCGTGAAATTGCAGCCCGGTCTATGCCACAGCCCGTATCACTAACGGACAGTTCAACATAGTTGCCGGGCTTTAAATTGGGATGGCCCTGGCAGAAGGATTCATCAAAGAAGACGTTTCTATCCTTTATGGAGAGACGTCCGCCTTCTGGCATGGCATCGCCCGCATTAAAGCAAAGATTCAGCAATATCTGATGGATTTGAGTCGGGTCGGCATTGATGGTATGGAGGTCTTTTTCCAGTTCGAGGTCAATTTCAATACCCTTTGCCACAGTGCTGCTCAGAAGTTTCCTTACGGCCTTGACTTCATTGTTGAGATTGCAAGGCAGTGGACGTCCTTCTGTCTGGCGGCCGAAGGCCAAGATATTCCTGACCAAATCCCCGGCTTTCCGGGCCAGGAATTCTATTTTCTTGTAAGTCTCGTATTCCGGATCTGGGGCCGTTTTATCCATCAGAAGGAGTTCGGTATATCCCAGGATACCGCTCAGGAAGTTGTTGAAATCGTGGGCCATGCCACTTGCCAGCGTGCCCATGGTCTCCATCTTCTGGGCCTGGCGGAACTGGGCTTCCACTTGCTTTGTCCTGGTAATATCTACAATATTTCCTAATATCGCCGGTTTTCCCTCATGTTCTATGAGTGTGTTTCTCCTTTGCACCCATATGATCTCACCGCTTTTCTTGACCCCCCTGGCCTCGTATTCCGTTTTTGGGACCTGGCCCGTGAGTATCTTTGATCTGATCTCACGGATTCTTTCCTTCTCATCAGTGTGTAGCAAGTTATCGGGCTTCATGCCCAATAGTTCCTGTTTGGAATAGCCGTAGATCTCAGCGAACCTGCTATTAAAGAATTCCAGTTTGCCATCCTGAATTATGTAAATGCCGGTCAAGGAATTCTCAATTATTGCAGCATGTTTTTCCACTGTCCTTCGCAGCTCTTCCTCTGCTACATTACGCCCGGAAATAGCGGTTCCCAGCCGTTCTGAGAGCTTCGTAACGCCGTATGAACCATTGGGGCAGGCAAGACCAAAGGGTGTGGTAAGTTCCAGAAAGGGAAGAACCCACCTGCGTTCCACACCCGGATATCGTGTGAATACGGAGTTCTTCAGCTTTTCCAGGGCCCGGAAGTGGATATCAACAGCCAACTCTATGGAACTGCCGTCCTCTACCATATCCCTTCCCAGTTGAAATGCCTGAACGAGAAAATGCTCTTCGCGTCCCTGGAGATATCCTTCGAGTATTCCCTCGTATGCCGAAAAATACTTATTATGGTCCATGGTTCGGACCCCCTTTGTCGAATGCGGATTTTGGATTTCGGAATGCGGAATTGAGAGATTGAGGCCTTCAACTTTAGGCACTTTAGTTCACTTTAGGCACTTTAGCTCACTTTTTTTGACCACTGACTAATGACTACTCAACCACTCGACCAACAACTATAATAGAATCATCATTGCTGCGAGAGACTTCCCTTGAGATGGCCTCGGCCAGTCTCCGGGGATCAGATCGGACTTCCTCTGAATAGGAAGATACGTCAAATCTTTCTGAGATCCCGTCTGAATGCATAATCAACATGTTCGCGTGCTCAAATGGGCGGGTTTCTACCTTTACTTTCCGGATACCCGCACCAACAATACCGAAATCGGACATCAGGCTGAAACTCCTTTCACCCACAACGCGGCCACTGATATTTCCTATTCCGGCAAACGTTATACAGCAGTTCTCATGATCTATAAGAGCAATACCCATGGCAGCGCCCACGGTCCTCTTCAGGAATTCATTGCATCCACGGAAGATCTCAGAAAGACTCAGGTGATAGTCCTTTTTCAGGTATTCGAAAGCCTTCACTGCAGCATCTTCCGCAGATCTGCCGTGGCCAAGGCCATCGATCACGGCCACCAGGGTCTTTCTGTTGAATTCCTTGATGAAACACCGGTCCCCGCACTCCTTATAGCCGTGAAATGGTTTCCTCCTGACGCAGAATTTCATTTTTGGCGCCATATTCTTGCCGCTATCCTCGTACCTTTTCCGGGTGTTGATTCAATCTCAAATTCGTCCATCATCCGCCGAACCCCTCCAAGTCCGCCACCAAGACCCCCGTTTGTAGAGTAACCATCCTTGAGCGCCAGGTTGATGTCTTCTATGCCGGGTCCCTCGTCCAGGCTCACGATTTCCAGCCCCCCCACCCTGCCCTCCCCCTCTGGCCCAGACCGGGTTTTTCTCGTAGGGGCGGCTTTACGCCGCCTGTCATTCGGGCGGGATAAACCCGCCCCTACGATCTGTCGCGCCAGGGCGGGCTTGAAGCCTGCCCTGGCGCGACGTGCATCGAATAGGTCGTTACGCCGGAAGGCCAGGTCTGGGCCAGGGGGGGAGGGTTTGGGTGGGGGTATCGTTCTTACTGTTATGGTTCCCCTGATGGCGTGAAAAAATAGATTGTTGGCAAGTTCCGAGATGCTGGTGGCCACAAAAGTCTGCTCAACTTCGCTTAAACCTAACTTTTCAGCCAAACGCTTGCCGTTCTGCCGTGCAAAGGAGACGTCCGACTCATGTCGTATCCGAATTGAGTAAGTTGATCTGCAATATTTTCTCTCCGTTTTTACAGATAACATTAATGAACTCCTTTTGCTTCTCAGTCAGTGGCCCGTACTGTTCGGTTTTAAGAAGAAGAGCTGCAAACCCCATAATAGGCAGCAAGTATGTCCTTAATCTCTCATTTATCCTGGCCGCCTGTAGTTGCCAATACTCATTGTTTGCGGATCGTGAATGACGTTCGACTTCATCAATAAGTTCCTTCAACCTTAACATAACCTTCACCCGCGCTATCAGCTCCAGGGTATGAAAAGGCTCTATTAAGTAATCATACACTTCAACGTCTACACCCAATCCGCAATCCGCAATCCGCAATCCGCAATCGAATGGGCTTTCGATCTTACGTTTCAGGTCATCACGGTGATGCGCCATAAAAATAGTAGGTATAGACCTGGTCTCTTCATCGTTTCTCAGCCTCTCATAAGCCTCGAAACCTTCCATTCCGGGGATGTAGATATCGAGCAGGATCACATCAGGGGCTTCATCCCTGGCCATTCTAAAGCACTCACTACCATTTGCTGCCGCTATTGCATTACAACCTACATAGTGTTTCAAAGTCTCCGATATCATAAAGCATACATCCTCACTATCCTTGGCTATTAACACGGTGGGCATGGTATTTTCCTTTCCCCCCATTTTCAATCATTATCGGATTAAATAACGATTCCATCCATCCTGTAAAATAGGGATTTTGCCCTGTGAAAATCACGATTCTTTGAGTATCCCTCAGAAAAGCCAAAAAATAGGGAGCTGTGCGGTTAGCATTCACCGTGTTTTGTCAATGAGTTGATGCTTATGAGAGAGACGTCGTAGGGGCGGCTTTACGCCGCCCGCCAAATCGATTCGGGCGAGGTAAACTCGCCCCTACGGGAACCCGCCGATCAGAATTAGATCATTCGGAAGGGCTCAAGAATC
>JAFDKF010000239.1 GCA_019307135.1 Deltaproteobacteria bacterium | reverse complement strand
TTTTTGTCTATAAAAAAGATCTCCTGCAATTTCCATAGGTTACGCCCCCGCCACAAAATCTTCTAATTTTGCGGCCTTGCCCCAGCAATTATTATGCCGAACGATATTGGTTTTTCTAGGTTTATTTGTATCATTATGGCTATTAGCTGGGTTTAGCGTTGCTTGCTGGGCACAGAATCCTGGTGTTTTGGTTATTGCCCATGGAAGCCCAAACGAAACGTGGAATCAACCTGTTAGGGATACAGTTGCGCAGATAAGTTTACCCTATCCTGTAGAATTGGCCTTTTTGGAGTTTGTCCCCGATGAAGGGGTTCAGGATGCCGTGGATAGATTAGAAGCGCAAGGTGTAGATGAAATCATGGTTGCTGTTGTTTGCTTTATCTCTTCTCATAGTAGCCATATCGAGGAGATAAAGTATATCCTGAGGCTTGCATACGACACTGAAGTAGTTGATGAAGAAGCATTAGCCGAAGAAGGGCTATTTCCGATTGAAAGTGACGCGAAGTTCATTTTAACCAGTGCGTTGGATGATCACCCTATCATTGCCCAAGTCCTCACCGATAGGGCAAGAGAATTAAGTACAAATCCCAGTGAAGAGATTGTGGTAATTACCGGTCACGGGGCTGCTGGAGAAAATTTGGCCAAATGGAGTGAGAACATGCAGTCATTGGCTGTCCGCATGAAATGGGAGCTTGGGGTAAAGGATGTAAGGCATTCATATGTATTTTCAAGCAGGGAGCCATACTTGAGGAATGTGGTAGAGGAGGCCCTTTTAGAGGCAGAAGTAATAGTAATCCCCCTTATGATTTCTGAAGGCTTCTTCACCGACATGTATATTCCTATGCAACTTGCAGGGCTTTCTTATATGTACAATGGTGAGGCGCTGGCACCGCATCCCGGGCTTGCCAGGTGGATAGAACTCAGCGCACTTAAAGCTATGGTAGAACTGCCACCAATTTTGATAGACGGTGAAGAGATAACCATGGCTGAAGTACGAGAACCTGAGCCTTTATGTTGCTGCAGAGTAGCTACATTCCGGGTATGTCAGGAGGCATTTAATCTTCTTTGGGAAGACGAAATACCACAAAGGGATGATACTTACATTATATCTTCTCATCCTTCAAAAGGTCACAAAGAGGCATTTGACTATATTACCGGAGCAGTTAGTAGAGGTGATTATGAGTTAGATATACCAGAAGGTACCAGTATCGAAAATCTGACCATGGAAAACTATACATATGGTTTTTTAAAAAAACCTACTGATCAATTGATAAAACTTCATATGAATGCAGAGGTGTTTCCAGCGAGCTTTCTGGAATTCAGAAACTGGATCAGGCCAATAAAAAAAGCAGGTGGTGCTACACCAGCTCAGATAAAGGCATTTATGAGCGCCAAACAGCACTTCATTGACAGGATAATAACAGCAAAAGATCCGTTCTTCTATGAAATTCGGGTAGACGTAGATATTAAGCCCGGTAGCTTCCCTAATTCCATCAACCTTAAGAGTAAGGGCAATATCGCTGTAGCTGTTCTGAGCGATGCGAATTTCGATGCGACTGCCATTGACCGAGGTACCGTGGTATTTGCCAATATGTCTCCACTTCCCATTGGAAAATCCCTCGAAGATGTGAACGAAGATGGGTGGCTAGACGTAGTGTTTCACTTTGAGACACAGGCTTTGAACTTAAAGCTTGACGATACGGAAGCCTGCCTGAGCGGCAAGACGCTCAGCGGGGAGATGTTCTGGGGCTGCGATAGCGTTTCCATCATTAAGTAAGTAGCATTATCGGCATAAGGAATTCAATAGTATTAAAATTCGGAAGGCCCGGCCTTTGGGCCGGGCGACTCTCAAGAATCACAATATGTTTGTAGTCACTCTTGACTGGACACGCAGCTAGGCTTCAGTTATGGATCATTTTTGCGAAAGCAAGTTCCTGATCCCAAACGTCACAAGCATGCGATGATTAAGCAAAAATATCGTGTCTATATTGTACCCGACGACAAAGTAGGTATGGTGGGTTATTTTGCACCCCTGGTACCGCACCTTCAGAAGAAGACATCTTCGGAATGTTGGGGACAAAAGGCCAAAAAAATCATTTCTAATTTGTCTTAAATCCTCTTAACCCAATATTCCACCGTTCCACCATTCCATTATTCCAATTGGGGCGGAGCCCCTAAGTTCACCTGCTTTCCATACAAATATCTGTCATGGTGAATAGAGGCGTTGGTAGGGCCGTCTGGTTTATCACACAGCCCGATGAGTTTCCGAAGTGGGTCCGCTTCCCGCCTCTTGGCCTTTTGTTTAGCAATATATTTCTTAACTGCTCTACGGATATGCTCGGCTTCGGAAATTTTAGTTGCAAGGGCCAGTCTTTTAAGTGCCCGATCACTTTCTTCATCAAGATAAATTTGTTTTCTCTTAAGATTAGCCATTAAATACCTCCCATATGAAATATGATGTATACATTATCATTTTTGGACAAGGTTGTCAATCCTGTCAGGAGCAGCTTTGAGCTTTCAGCCTTGCTTCCTCCGTCGCAAGCGGGTTGAGCCTTTTGGGTTTCATGCCTCAAGCTTCCGGCTCATAGAGTCCATAGCTCGGAGAGAGGCGGGAAACTGAAAAAAATCATTCAAGTCCTGTGGATCCTGTCTAACACGAATTGTCAAGTTTAAAGATTTGACCCCAGGGCCTTTGCCCCAGGGCCTTTGCAACATGTGTTGTAGCAGAATCTTATCCATCTCAAGTTTTTTGCACACCTTGTTATAGTCCTGACCCGCCCAGTCGCGGTGCTACAACAGACTCACGCGATTTAACAACTCAAACGGAGAAGCTGAAAAACCGAACGGGAGAGGCAGGACTGGCAAGATGACGAATGCCCGTGATAAAATAGAGTCATGTCGCATTTGCGAATCTTCAAGAATGTCCCAAGCCTCATGGTGGATGGCGTGGGTAACCCATTCTAAAAATCACGTAACTTCTGTTAACTGTCAGATAAAATAGGGGAATAGTGGCAACGTCCCCGATTACGATTAGTCGCTAGAGTGCCCCTCGTTCCCTGTAATCGCTGAGTAACTGCACATCGGCGTGCAGAAAAGAGTACCAAATCGGTTGACAAATACAAGGGCATATGGGATATGGTCAGGTAACGTAGTATGCAAGTTACTCAGGGACGGCCCCTATTCTGACGTTGGAGGAAGAAAATGGAAGAACTACTAAAACGTATCACCTTTAATAAAGATGTTCTTTGTGGCAAGCCTCTCATTCGTGGTTTGCGGATATCTGTTGAAATGATATTGGAGCTATTGGCCAAAGGGGCTACAGAAAAAGAGATTCTACAAGACTATCCTCAACTTGAGCCAGATGACCTCCGCGCTGCATTGCTCTATGCCCATCATATGGTGGCCAGAGAGGATGTTTTTGATCAATATCGTTCGGCATAATAATTGCTGGGGCAAGGCCGCAAAATTAGAAGATTTTGTGGCGGGGGCGTAACCTATGGAAATTGCAGGAGATCTTTTTTATAGACAAAAAATG
>JAFDKF010000007.1 GCA_019307135.1 Deltaproteobacteria bacterium | reverse complement strand
CAAGCGGTCGGCATAAAGCCGACCCTACGTAGGGGCGGGTTTATCCCGCCCGGCTGGCAATGGCGGGCAGGTAGCCGTTGTGGGAGGGGCTTTCAGCCCCGATTGTCGCGGCAGAAATGCCGCTCCCACGAGCAGCGTAACCGATAGACCATAGACGTTAACTTGAATACAGGCTGTAGAAATTCCGAAATCCGAATTCCGAATTCCAAAATCCTAATATGTCCTTCTCAGGCAAAGACATATGTCCTTCTCAGGCAAAGACGAAGTCATACTGGTTATTGATGACGCAGAGTGCATTAGAGATTCCTGTTGTCAGGTCTTGACCAAAGCGGGATATCGGGTAGAAACGGCCATTAACGGAGAAGTGGGCCTGGCCAAGGCCAGAGAAATACGGCTCGACGTGGTTTTGGTCGATCTCGATATGCCTGGTGCCTCTGGTTTGGAGGTCATGGATCGATTGAATGAGATCAGCCCGGGAATCATCAAGATCGTGGTGACAGGAAACACCACTATTGATTTGGAAGAAGAGATCGTCCGGAAAGGCCGAGCTGTGAGCTACCTTGCCAAGCCTTTTTCTCCGGATCAGTTGAAGCACATTGTTCGAAAGGCGCTGGATAGTAAGGTAGTAGGCGGTAGGCAGTAGGCAGTAGGCAGTAGGCAGTAACTTTCAATAAGTTGTAGAATTTTCGTAACTACTCAGGTTCAAAGCTCCAAGGTTCACGGTTCAAGGTTCAATTAAAAGAATAGAGGTCAAAGATCAGAGGTCTGAGGTCTGACTTCTGATCTCTGACTTCTGAACGGTGAACCGTGAACCCGAGTAGTTACAAAATATGAAAAGCGCAAAGTAGCCAACCGTGAACCGTGAACCTGACAACCTGAGTAGTTACGAATTTCCAAGACATAAACAGAAGGAGGATTGCCATGGCTTTTGATCCAACCAAGTACCAGGACTGGCAGATTTCCGAAGAAGCCGAAAAAAACATGCCAACGCCAGATGAATGGCGCGAAAAACTGGGACTGGAAAAGGACGAGATTATCCCTTACGCCAGACTCTGCAAGCTCGATTTCATGAAGATTATCGAGAGGCTCAAAGACAAACCGGACGGCAAGTACATCGAGGTGACTGCCATTACTCCCACTCCCCTTGGCGAGGGTAAAAGCACGACGGCTGTGGGACTTATGGAGGGCATGGGCAAGCGCGGGTTGAATGTCGGAGGCTGTCTGCGCCAGCCCTCGGGTGGTCCCACAATGAATATCAAGGGAACCGCTGCAGGCGGGGGTAATGCCCTGCTCATCCCCATGACAAGGTTTTCCATGGGCATGACCGGTGATATCAATGATATCATGAATGCCCACAATCTGGCCATGGTGGCGCTCACGGCCAGAATGCAGCACGAGCGTAACTACAATGAGGAGCAACTGCAAAGGCTCACCGGTATGCGTCGTCTGGACATCGACCCTACCAGGGTGGAGATGGGTTGGATTATTGATTTTTGCGCCCAGAGCCTTCGCAACATTATCATAGGCATTGGCGGGCGTTTTGACGGCTTTACCATGCAGTCCAGGTTTGGGATAGCAGTAAGTTCCGAGCTCATGGCTATTCTGTCGATCGTGAGGGATCTGGCAGATCTGCGTGAAAGATTGGACAAGGTCACTGTGGCCTTCGACAAGGGGGGCAATGCGGTGACCACGGGCGATTTGGAGGTAGGGGGTGCAATGACCGCCTGGATGCGCAGTACCATCCACCCCACTCTCATGAGCACCGCTGAGTACCAGCCCTGTATGGTCCATGCCGGTCCTTTTGCCAACATTGCAGTTGGTCAGTCTTCGATCATTGCTGACCGGATCGGCCTCAAGATGTTTGATTACCATGTGACGGAAAGCGGTTTTGGCGCTGACATAGGGTTTGAAAAATTCTGGAACGTCAAATGCCGGTACAGTGGCCTCAAGCCCCACGTATCCGTCCTTACAACCACGATTCGGGCTTTAAAGATGCACGGAGGTGGTCCCAAGGTGGTTGCAGGGCTGGCTCTGCCTGAAGAGTACACCAGGGAAAATCTCGAGTTGCTCGAAAAAGGCATCCCCAACATGTTGCATCACATCAATATCATAAAGACGGCTGGCATCAATCCCGTGGTGTGCATAAACTCTTTTGCCACCGATACCAAGGATGAGATCGCCATAGTGAGAATCGCCGCAGAGGCCGCTGGTGTGCGGTGTGCCGTATCGACCCATTGGGCCGACGGGGGTGAGGGGGCCCTGGAACTGGCTGATGCGGTGAAGGATGCCTGCGAGGACGAGAATGAATTCAAGTTCCTGTATCCCGCGGAGATGAAACTGCGAGAACGGGTTGAAAAAATCGCCAAAGTGGTTTATGGAGCAGAGGGTGTGGCCTGGACCCCTGAAGCAGAGGCCAAGGCCAAGATGCTTGAATCCGATTCCAAGTTTGACGACTTCACCACCATGATGGTGAAGACACATCTTAGCCTCAGCCACGACCCTGCCCTGAAGGGGATCCCTAAAGGGTGGACCCTGCCCATTCGCGACGTGCTGATTTATTCCGGAGCCAAGTTTCTGTGTCCCTGCGCGGGTGCGATTAGCCTGATGCCGGGTACCTGCTCCAACCCGGCCTTTCGCCGCGTTGATGTGGATGTGAAGACCGGAAAAGTGAAAGGGTTATTTTAGAAAGGAGGATCGTATCATGGCAGCAAAGCTGATTAAAGGAACAGAGATTTCTAAGCAGATTCGTGAAGAAATCGCCAGGGAAATAGAGGAACTAAAAGAAAAGCATGGTGTGACACCGGGATTGGCCACCATTCTAGTAGGTGCGGACCCGGGCTCAAAGGTTTATGTGGGGCAAAAAGAAAAGGCCTGTAACAAGCTTGGCATTTATTCTGAGAGGACAGATCTCCCTGCTGATACCTCAGAAGCCGATTTGCTGGAACTCGTGAAAAAATTGAACGATAATCCAAAGATCCATGGTATTCTGGTGCAACTTCCCCTGCCGAAACATATTGATGCCGAGCGCGTGATCTATGCCATCGATCCTGACAAGGATGTGGATTGCTTCAATCCGGTCAATGTGGGCAAACTGATGATCGGCACTGGCCGCTTTCTACCCTGCACGCCCCACGGGATCATGCAGCTTCTGAAGCGCTCAGATATTACCACGGAGGGCAAACACGTGGTGGTGGTTGGAAGAAGCAATATTGTGGGTAAACCAATAGCCAACATAATGATGCAGCCGCCTTCCGGAGGAAACGCCACTGTGACCCTTTGTCACACAGGAACAAAAGATCTGGCAGCCTTCACGAAAATGGCAGATATTCTGATCGTGGCAGTGGGTCGTCCTAAGACAATCACTGCGGATATGGTGAAAGAAGGAGTCGTGGTGATCGACGTGGGTGTCAATCGTATCGGCAAGACGCCAGAGGGCAAGGCGATTCTGGTAGGCGACGTTGATTTCGATTCGGTCCAGGAAAAGGCATCAGCTATTACGCCTGTTCCCGGCGGTGTTGGCCCCATGACTATCACGATGTTGATGAAAAATACGTTAGAAGCGGCAAGGGCAACGATTTAGGATTGAGGGTCCGCAGATTACGCAGATTACACAGATGACTAACCCCCCGGAGGATTCATGACTGAGCGGAAGAGAAGACCACTTTTTGCGGTCGGTTGCCCAGGGATCGATTGTGAAGGGAGTATGCAGGTGGCAAAAGAGGCCGCAAAAAACGGCGTGGTCACCTACATGCAGCGGATGGAACAGAAGGTCATTCAGCCTTGCCTTTTTGGCAAAGGTGGAACATGCTGCCGCATCTGTTCCTTTGGGCCGTGTATGATCATCGAGGATGTCCCCGAATCGATCGGTATTTGCGGGGCAACCGCTTCCACGGTGGCTGCCCGTAACTTCTGCCGCATGATAGCAGGCGGCGCTTCGGCCCATATGGATCATGGGCTTGAAACAACCCTTGGCTTCATAGCTGCAGCCAAGGGGGAGTCCGACTATACGATCAAGGACGAAAAGAAGCTTCTTGATATGGCTCACATCTTTGAGATCAAGACCGACGGTCGCGCAATAAAAGATATTGCCATAGAGCTGGGGGAAAAGGCCCTGGCCGAGTTTGGGAAGCAGGAAGGAGGTCTTTACACTGTGCGCCGTGCCCCCTTAAAGCGGCAGGAGGTCTGGAAGAAAACAGGGGTGTTACCGCAGGGCATGCAGCGGGAGGTCATGGAGATAATGCATCGCACCCACATGGGTACTGATCAGGATTATAAGAACCTTCTCTTGCAGGGGACACGCCTTGCTATAGCCGATGGGTGGGGGGGCTCCATGATATCTACGGAGTTACAGGACATCATGTTCGGGACCCCTGTGCCGATCCGGGCCATAGTCAATCTTGGCGCCCTTGACGAAGAGAAGGTAAACATTGTGGTGCACGGCCATGAACCGATCCTTTCAGAAGCCATGGCCATGGTGTGCCAGGAACCTGAAATGCTGGCAGCGGCAAAGGAGGTAGGGGCACCAGGGATAAACCTGGTCGGTGTCTGCTGCACGGGCAACGAAATCTTGATGAGGCACAGTATCCCGGTTGCGGGTAGCTTTATCCAGCAGGAGATCGTCCTGGCTACCGGGGCGGTTGAGGCAATGGTGGTTGACATTCAGTGCATCATGCAGTCTGTAGCGGTCGTGGCCGAGTGTTTTCACACAGAGATCATCACCACGTCTCCCCGGGCAAAGATTCCGGGCGCCACGCACATCGAGTTTGACCACCACCACGCCCTGGAGACAGCAAGAAAGATCGTGAGGCGTGCTATAGAGAGATACCCCAGGAGAAGAGGGGTAAATATTCCCAGACACAAGATGGATGTGGTGGCGGGTTTTAGCCATGAAACAATCAACCACATGTTGGGTGGGACCTTCAGGGCCTCTTACCGGCCGCTGAACGATAACATCATCAATGGCCGCATCCGGGGCGTTGGAGCTGTCGTTGGGTGTGATAGCGCCCATGTCCTTTCCGGTCACGTTCACACGACGGTGGCCAAAGAGCTGATAGCTAACAACGTGCTTGTCCTGGTCACGGGGTGTGCGGCGACTGCCTGCGGCAGGGAGGGTCTGTTGCGGCCAGAGGCGGCCGAACTGGCAGGCCCTGGCCTGAGAGAGGTGTGCGAGACTGTGGGTATGCCCCCTGTCTTGCACATGGGCTCATGCGTGGACAACAGCCGTATCCTGATTGCGGCTGCTGAAATTGTACGTGAAGGCGGCCTCGGAGACGATATCTACCAGATACCGGTGGCTGGTTGTGCACCAGAGTGGATGAGTGAAAAGGCCATATCGATCGGTCACTATTTTGTGGCGAGCGGCGTCTATGTCGTATTCGGCAGGACCTTTCCGACCACAGGAAGCAAGGTTTTGACTGATTACCTGTTCAGGGAATTAGAAGAGCTGTACGGTGGAATGTGGGCGGTTGAAGAAGATCCCACAGAGATGGCACAGATGATGATCCGGCGTATTGAGAAAGGGCGAGAGGCCCTGGGGATTCAGGAAAAGAAGGAAAGAGTCCTCTTTGACATGGCCATGAGGCGGGAGATGTGACTATGTAGATTTTCAGGAAGTGAATTTCACGCAAGCAATAGGGAAAATTCGAAATTCGACACGAAGTGAAGCTTGCGCCAACCACGAAATTCGAAACAATATCAAATGACCAAAATACAAAATTCAAAACAAACTTGAATGACTCAATAATAGCACAGAGCGTGAGTAGAGTTTTGAACATTTAAGCATTTAATTTTCGGATTTTTTTCGGATTTGCGGCTTACGCCTTGAGAACAGTACGATATTCGAATTTCGGATTTTTTTTGATATTATTTATTTGAGAAACTATAGCATCCTGTACTGAGTGACAAAAGATGAAAAAGACAGAAAACAGCAAATCAGGATCTGTGATGGTTGTCGGTGGGGGTATTGCCGGTATTCAGGCATCCCTGGACCTGGCTGGTCTGGGTTACTATGTGTACCTTATCGAAAAGGGAGGTTCTATCGGTGGGGCTATGGCTCAACTGGACAAAACCTTTCCCACCAATGACTGTGCGATCTGAATCTTAGGGCCCAAGTTGGTTGAGGCCGGCCGGTCTCCGAACATAAGAATCATAACCAAAGCTGAGCTGATCTCAGTTAAGGGTGAAGTGGGCAACTTCACCGCCAGGGTGCGTCGACAACCCCGCTTTATCGACGAAGATCTGTGCACGGCCTGCGGAATGTGTGCCACGTATTGTCCTGTGATGGTCAGTGACGACTACGACCAAGGTCTAACCCTGACCAAGAATCCGCGTCGGGATTATGCCCAGGCCATTCCTGCAAGCTTTTACATCAATCGCGCAGCGTGTCTCTTCCTTAATCACGAAACCTGCCGGATATGTGTATCAGCCTGTCAGGCCAAGGCGATCAACCTTTACGAACAAGAAGAGACGCTCGATCTCAATGTGGGTGTGGTCATACTTGCTCCGGGGTTCGGTCGTATCAGCGAAGAGGTGCTGTCAAGATATGGGTATGGTCATCTGCCAGATGTGGTCACTGGTATGGAATTGGAGCGCCTGACGTCGGCCTCCGGTCCCACTATCGGAAAAGTTATCAGGCCTTCTGACGGGCAGCATCCCAACCGCATTGCCTTTCTCCAGTGCATAGGTACACGAGACGTCACGTGCGGAAATGGGTACTGTTCCACGGTTTGCTGCATGTATGCGATCAAGGAAGCCATGGTGGCAAAGGAGCATGATCCGGATCTTGAGATCTCGATATTCTACATGGACATGCGCACTCAGGGCAAGGAGTTCGATTACGCGAGGCACCGCGCCAAAGAAAAAGGCATCCGTTTCGTGCGGAGCCGGGTTGCAAATGTTCAAGCAAAAGACGAGTTTCTTGAAATTTCCTATGTCAGTGAGACGGGGAAACCCGTCAGGGAAGGCTTTGATATACTGGTCCTTCCCGAAGGGCTCGAGTCGCCCCATGATGCCCAATCCTTGGCTAAGGCTACTGGCATCGATCTAAACCATTACGATTTTTGCAGCACCCGGACCTTTTTTCCCCTTGAAACCACCCGTCCAGGCATCCTTGTGGCTGGCGCCTTTCAAGGTCCCAAGGATGTCCCGGAGAGTGTCACGGATGCCAGCGGTGCGGCCGCGCTTGCTGCCGAGACATTAAAGGAGGTCCGGGGCACTGAGGTAGAAACCAAGACCTACCCGGCCGAGATGGAGATTGAGGAAGAGCCTCGCATCGGGGTGTTTGTCTGTTTTTGTGGGACCAATATTGGCGGTGTGGTCGATGTGCAGGCCGCAGCCGACTATGCGGCAACCCTGCACAATGTTGTCTTTACGGAGACGAATCTTTATAGCTGTGCGCAGAACTCACAGGAAGCGATTACTGAAAAGATCAAGGCAAATCGCTTAAATCGAGTGGTGGTGGCAGCGTGTACGCCACGAACTCATGAACCGTTGTTTCAGGAAACCCTGAAAAACGCTGGTCTGAACCCCTGTCTGTTTGAGATGGCCAATATCAGGGATCATTGTTCGTGGGTTCACGCCATGCTCCCTGAAAAGGCTACGGAGAAATCTAAGGACCTGATCAGGATGGCGGTGGCCAAGGCACGTGGACTTCGACCTTTGCCAGAACAGCGCCTTCCGGTGATCCCCAAGGCCCTGGTCATAGGGGGGGGTATGGCAGGTATGACGGCAGCTTTGAGTATTGCCGGGCAAGGATTCGAATGCTTTTTGGTGGAAGAATCAGGAGAACTTGGGGGAAACCTGAGACATATCCGGTTTACGCTCTCTGGTGATGATCCTGGACAAATCCTTCAGGATAGAGAAGCAAAGGTAAGGTCTGAACCCCTTATACGCGTGTACACGCAGGCCTGTGTTGAGAACATCTCGGGGTATGTGGGTAACTTTATCACCTCAATACGTACACAAGAAGGGTCCCAAACCTTAGAGCACGGGGTGGTTGTTGTAGCCACGGGCGGAAAGCCTTACGCGCCGAAACAGTATCTGTATGGAAAGTCGGCGCAGGTTGTGACCCAGGGCGAACTGGAAGAGAAGCTGACGAGACCAGAAGAGGCAAAAAGGATAAACGACATCGTGATGATCCAGTGTGTGGGCTCCAGGGGGGAGGACCTCTCCTATTGCAGCAAGGTGTGCTGCGGGCAGGCTGTAAAGAATGCCCTAAAGATACTGGAACTGAATCCTGTTGCCAATATCACTCTCCTTTATCGCGACATGCGCACCTATGGATTTGCGGAGGATTACTATGGATTGGCTAGAGAAAAGGGCGTGATGTTCGTTCACTTTGAAAAGGACGAGCCCCCTCAAGCGACCGAAAAAGGGGGGCGTATCCGGGTTGAATTTCTGGACAAGATCTTGGAGGAAAAGGTCGTCCTTGAACCTGATCTGTTGGCCCTCAGTGTGGGTATCGTACCAAGCCAGGTTGAAAAGCTTTCAAAGATCCTCAAGATACCACTTACCCGTGACGGATTTTTTTTGGAAGCCCATCCAAAGCTCAGGCCAGTTGAGTTTTCTGTAGAGGGTGTCTATTTTTGTGGTCTGGCCCATGGGCCCAAGCCGATTCCTGAATCGCTTGCCCAGGCCAGGGCTGCTGCTGGCAAGGCGTGTATCCCCCTGGCCCAAGGGTATGTCATGGTTGAGCCTATTGTCTCTTCGGTTGATACCGATACATGTATAGGATGCGGAATTTGTGAGAGCCTTTGCCCTTACTCAGCCATAAGGATGATAAAGGTCGGCAAGAAGAAAAAAGCCGAAACGATCTCGGCTTCATGCAAGGGATGCGGGATATGCGCATCCCATTGCCCTACCCTGTCGATATCGATGGGTAGGTTTACCGATGAACAGATTTTGTCCCAGATAAGGGCGTTTGCGGAAGGTGGTTAGTGACTGGTTGAGTAGTTGAGTGGTTGAGTGGTTGAGCAAAATTGAATCATTTATCCACTCAACTACTTAACCACTCAACTACTCAACTACTTAATCAATGGTAAATGACAAGTGACAAATGACAAATTTGAACCAAGAATTCTCGGCTTTTTGTGTAACTGGTGTTGTTACGCGGCGGCCGACTCTGCTGGCGTGGCCCGGTTTCAATACCCGCCAAATATGAGGGCCGTCAGGATCATGTGTACTGGAAGAATGGATCCTCTATTTATTATTGAGGCTTTCTGTGCTGGGACGGACGGGGTATTTGTAGGTGGTTGACAACTAGGCGAATGTCATTACCAGGTCGGTAATTATGATGCCATAGTAGCTGCCCTCGCTACGAGGAAGGTCATGGAGGTTGCGGGCGTGAAGCCCGAGAGGCTTGCCCTGGAATGGGCTTCGGCCGCCGAGGCACCCCTGTTTGTGGAACTGATAACAAATTTCACAAACAGACTCAAGGAACTGGGTCCATTGGGGAAAGCCGAAGGGATTTCCCAGGAAGAATTGAAGTTGAAGCTGTTGGCAGCCAGGTCTGCTGTGGAAAGCGTTAGACTGCGGACACGATTTGCCAAGCTTGCTCAGGATCTAAGACGGGGGAATGGGTATGCCCCTGAGGTGATTGAAGCAAAGATGGCCGAGAAGGTCAACGATGCGATACTCCGTGAGATAGCAAAGCAGGAGAAGACGATTGTCGAACGCGGAATGCTGAATGCGGAATGAAGGAAAAAATGCCCTTTTAGGTCAAATCCGAAATCCGTACTGTTCTCAAGGCGTGAGCCGCAAATCCGAAATAGTAGAGAATCCCTTGACCATTACCAAGAATGATTTGCAGCCTCAATTTAAGTTTGAAGTGACTGCCATGCCTGGCGGCGAGCTGGTGAAACGCTGTTTTGCCTGCGGCAGTTGTACGGGTATCTGTCCGGTAAGCATGGAAAACCCTGTTTATGATCCCCGGAAGATCATTCATATGGTCATCATGGGCCTCAAGGAACGGGTTCTTTCTTCTGAAATGATTTGGCAGTGCACCCGTTGTGACACCTGTCAGTTTGTTTGTCCCCAGCAAGTACGTATGAGCGATGTCATCAGTGCCCTGCGGCAGATGGCCATTAGAGATGAATACGTTGATATTCCGACCTTACAAGAATGGGGCAGGGTAGTAAAGGTGAAGGCAGGACGCTGTGTAGGCTGTTTAACTTGTGTCTATATCTGTCCATTTGAGGCACTTTATATAGAAAAGGAGAAACGGGCTTCTGTGAGAATCGATCCTTTAAAGTGCCGTGGATGTGGCCTTTGTATGGCTGAATGTCCACGTGGGGCTATTGTCATGAGCAATGAAGATGACAGTCTGCCAATTCCACGTCTCCGAAATTATGGGACCTGTTGAAATCACGAGGCATTTGGCGCGAATATGTTTCTTCCCTCCAATACTCCAATTGGGGCAAAGCCCTAGGTTCTAAGGTGTGAGCTATGATTGTTGCGACGAGAAAACCATTTACCGAAATCAAAGACCTGGTTTCCGGCCATCGCAAGATATTAATCGTTGGTTGTGGTACGTGTGTTTCCGTATGTTTAGCTGGTGGGGAGATAGAAGTGAGTATTCTCGCTTCCCAGCTCCGTATTGCCCTGGGGTTGGAAGGTGACGACGTCCAGATTGACGAGGCTATAGTCGAGAGACAGTGTAACCGGGAATTTCTAGTTCTTCTCGGCAAAAAGAAAAACATGACTGATTACGATGTTATTGTTTCAATGGCTTGTGGGGCCGGGGTGCAGTTACTTGGCGATGTATATGACCAGAAGCCGGTAGTTCCTGCCTTGAATACTGTTTTTATTGGTATAGAAGAGGGACCGGGCATATGGGCAGAAAGATGTCAATCTTGTGGTAACTGCGTGCTGGGTGAAACAGGGGATATCTGTCCGATAACTATGTGTCCCAAGGGTCTTTTGAACGGACCATGTAGCGGAAGCAGGCATGGGAGATGTGAGGTTAATCCGGAAATTGAGTGTGCATGGGTGAAAATATATGACCGGCTGGCTGCTCGTGGCGACCTTGAGCGTATAAGTAAGGTGCTCCCTCCCCGGAAGAATAGCAGGCGGGCCCACCCGGCTGTGGCAACTCACGAAGCCTATAAACGGAGATTCGTTAAAGATGAGAAGATCGTTTAAAGAAGCCCTGGCATCGGGAGAGTTTCTAGTGACGGCAGAAGTTGTTCCCCAAAAGGGAATAGATGCAGGTACCCTTACCCCCATCATCAAGGACTTGAACGATGTGGTTGACGCCTTAAGTGTACCAGATAACCCAAGGGCTCTTATGTCCATGAGTGCATGTGCCATTTCTCGGTTGATTTTAGAAAATGGCGGGGATGCGATCATGCATGTTAGTTGCCGTGATCGAAATCGGATAGCATTACAGTCTGACCTCTTGGGGGCAGCTTTTTTAGGGATAAGAAACATTCTTTGTATAAACGGTGATCACGTCCGGTTTGGCGATCACATTGACGCTATGCCAGTCTATGACCTTGACTCAGTCCAGCTTTTAGAGACGGTCCGTTCTTTGACTCAGGGTCGAGATATGGCCGGTCAACAGCTTGTGGGCATACCTGACTTTTGCGTGGGTACAGCGGCCAATCCAGAGGCTGATCCCTTGCCGCCACAACTCCTTAAGTTTGAGAAAAAGGTGCAATTCGGTATTGACTTTGTACAGACTCATCCGGTTTTTAACATTGACAATCTCGTGCCATTTGTGAACCAGGCCAGAGAAAAAGGGGTCAAGCTGATAGCTGGTGTCCGTCTTTTGATGGCCGAGGAGGCCTCCAGCTATAAGGACGGTAGCTACCCCGGTCTCTTCATTCCAGAGGACCTTTTGGCAGAGATCGAAGGCATCAAGGTCGAAAAGAGCGTGGAGATAGCGGCTCAACTCATCAAAGCGATGAGAGAGAAAAAGTTGTGCGATGGGGTCCATATCTCAGCTCCAGGGTATGAACCGAAGATTATGGATATCATCAAGGCGGCTGGAATTTAGATTAAGTAAAAAGTAACCGTTCACAGGTTCAATGGTTCAGGGGTTCAGGGTTCACCGAACAAATGTTGTGACCCCTTATCACCCCCTGGCCTACGAGCAAGGCCAACGAGGGAAGGGTAACCCTGAACGGTTCACCCTGTTAAATAGGGTTCCCTTCGGGAAATTTAACAGGGTGAACTCTGAACCTGTGAACGCCTACCGTGAAATTATGACACAAAAAGAGATAGCAAGGAGCAAGGTCGGGGCGGTAATGGTTGTCGGCGGTGGTATTGCCGGCATACAGGCGGCCCTTGATCTGGCAGATTCTGGGTTTTATGTATACCTGGTCGAAAAATCCCCTGCCATTGGCGGGAAGATGGCCCAGTTGGATAAGACCTTTCCCACCAATGACTGCTCTATGTGTATCCTTTCACCTAAGTTAGTAGAGTGTGGTAGGCATTTGAACATCGAGATATTGACGCTCTCCGAGGTAAAGGAGGTTATTGGAGAGGAGGGAAATTTCCAGGTTAAAGTTATCCAAAATCCTCGCTACATCGATGTAGGAAAATGTATCGCTTGTGGAATTTGTGCGGATAAATGCCCCCAAAAGGTTAAGGATGAATTCAATATGGGGATAGGTACAAGAAAGGCAGCTTATATACCCTATCCCCAGGCAGTGCCTTTAAAATATGTAATTGACCCCCAGAAATGCATATGGATTAAAAAACCCGGAAGATGCGGGGCTTGCCAAATCAATTGTCCGGCGGGTGCAGTCGATTTTGAGCAGACCAGAAAGGAGTTTACCCTTAAGGTAGGGTCGATTATCCTGGCCCCTGGCTTTGGAGTTTTTGACCCCACTATTTTCGACACATATAATTATGCAAAGTTACCCAATGTCATTACCAGCATGGAATTTGAGCGTATCTTGAGCACCTCCGGCCCTTACCAGGGACATATGGTGAGGCCTTCTGATCAAAAGGAACCAAAAAGGATTGCCTGGCTCCAATGTGTGGGCTCCCGAGACAGTCACCACGGTGCCAACCCCTATTGTTCAACTGTGTGCTGTACCTACGCCATTAAGCAGGCCTTGATTGCGAAGGAACACAGCAAAGGCTCCCTGGATGCAGCCATATTCTATATAGACATTCGGACCCAGGGCAAAGACTTTGAAAAGTACTACATGAGAGCCAGGGATGTGGAGGGGATTCGGTTTGTAAAATCGAAGATCACTAAGGTCCTGCCCGTGGATGACACAGGAAACTTCATGATTCGATATACTGATGGGTCCGGAAAGCGGGTTGAGGAAGAATTTGACCTGGTGGTCCTGTCCGTAGGGCTGGGGGTACAAAAGGATGCGGTCTCTCTGGCTGAAAGGCTGGGTATAGAACTGACCCCTTGCAATTTTGTCCATACGAGTAGCTTCAGGCCGGTGCAGACATCTCGGCCCGGGATTTATGTGTGTGGCGTCTTCCAGGAGCCCAAGGATATCCCTCAATCAGTGATGGAGGCGAGCGCTGCAGCCTGCGATTCAGCAATAGCCCTAGAAGAGGCGCGAAATACCCTGGTAAAGGAAAAGACATACCCTGAAGAGAGACCTACAGTGGGCGAAGAGCCAAGGATTGGTGTGTTTGTTTGTCATTGTGGGATAAATATTGGAGGCATAGTTGATGTCCCGGAAGTCAGGGATTATGCAAAAGAGCTTCCCTATGTGGTATATGCTGAAGATAATCTGTTTACCTGTTCACAGGACACACAGGAAAAGATGAAAGAGGTCATCCAACGGGAAAGATTGAACCGGGTTGTGGTTGCGGCCTGTTCACCCACGACACACGAAGAGCTGTTTCAGGAAACCCTCAGGGATGCACGTCTGAATAAGTATCTTGTCGGGATGGCCAACATCAGAAATCAGTGTTCCTGGGTCCATTCCCAATATCCACGGGCAGCAACCGAGAAGTCAAAGGATCTGGTGCGCATGGCAGTTGCACGGGCCCGGCTGTTCCAGCCATTACCTCAGCTCACCGTTCCGGTGGACCATAAGACCCTGGTGATCGGAGGCGGTATCTCCGGCATGATGGCAGCCCTTGCCCTCGCCGATCAGGGGTTCCATACATACCTTGTGGAGCAATCGAGTGAACTGGGAGGAAATGCCCTTCGGCTTCTCAACACCTGGCAGGGAGATGAAATTGCAGGCGGGGTTAAAAAGATGATCCGCCAGGTGGAGGGTCATCCCTTGATTGATGTGTACAAAGGGTCCACTATCAAAGAAGCCGCTGGGTTTGTGGGGAATTTCCAGACGACCATTTCCCAAAACGGTACTGATATTGCCTTGGAGCATGGAGTCGTGATTGTGGCCGTGGGCGGAGAAGAATATAAGCCCACTGAATATCTTTACGGTCAGGATGAGAGGGTTCTGACTCACCTGGAACTTGATACGGCCATCAGCAAAGGAGACAAAAAGGTTACCGGGGCAAAGGTCGTTGTATTTATCCAATGCGTAGGGTCACGGGAACCGGATAGGCCTTATTGCTCCAAGGTCTGTTGTACCCACACGATGAAATCCGCCTTAAGATTGAAGGAAATGAACCCGGAGATCGATGTATTCGTCCTTTACCGGGACATTCGCACCTATGGGCAGCGAGAGGAGCTTTACAGAGAAGCCAGGATGCGCGGGGTTGTTTTTATTCGATACAACCCGGAACTAAAACCCGAAGTTGAGAAAAGTGATACAGGGCTCCTGGTCACTGTCAAGGATCACATCCTGGGTCGAAATGTCGTTATTAGTCCTGACGTCGTAGTGCTGGCCTCTGCCGTTGTGCCACGTGATAATTCATCCCTGGCCCATATTTATAAGCTCGCCCTTAACGAGGATGGGTTTTTCATGGAGGCCCATCCCAAACTCAGGCCGGTCGATTTTGCTAATGAGGGTATCTTTCTGGCTGGCATGGCTCATTACCCCAAGCCGATTGAAGAAAGCATCGCGCAAGCCAAAGCAGCAGCTTCGAGGGCCTGCACTATCCTGTCCAGAAAGAAGATGTTCGCCGGTGGAGACGTAGCGCGCGTGGATGAAACGAAGTGCGTCTGCTGTCTGACCTGTGTGTATACCTGCCCTTACGAGGTGCCAAGACTGGATGAAGAGGAAGGGGTCATTACCATCGATGCGGTGGCCTGTCAAGGCTGTGGCATTTGTGCCGGTGCTTGTCCGCGTGGCGCTATTATCGTTGGCCATAACACAGACGAGCAGTATATTGCCCAAACAAATGCGTTGTACAAGTTTAGCGCTGCAGCGGGCTAAAAGGTAAGGAACAGTCAAAATGGAGCAGCAAACGGCTCAACCCGAAATGACGGTAATTGGGGGAGTAGATGAGATAGTGGAAGAATTTCAGCCGAAAATTGAGGCCATGATATGCACGTATTGTACGTATGCGGCAGCAGATTTGGCCGGTTCTCAGCGGTTGCAGTACCCGCCTACGGTGAAGATAGTTAAATATCCATGCACCGGCAGGATATCTGTTGCACATATTCTCAAGGCTTTTGAGCTTGGCGCTGATGCAGTCTTGGTCGGAGGCTGTGAAGTAGGAACTTGTCATTTTATCGAGGGAAATTTGCGGGCTACGGAGCGGGTGGCCTATGCCAAGAAACTTTTGGAAGAAACCGGACTTGGTGGCGATCGGCTGGAAATGTTTTATATTTCCGCTTCTGATTCGCACGGATTTGTTAACGCTGTAAACGAGATGACTGACCGGGCCAAGAAAATGGGACCGAATTTCTTAGGCCAGGCGCGAGGCTGACAGTTTTCTCAGCCTATGTGGAATCCAGTGTAAATCAAGATTGTTGGTTATTGAGTTCAATTGCGAGGTGTCAGTGTTCAGGTTTCAGGTTTCAGCTCTTCAAGTTTCTCGATTCTGACACCTGAAACCCGAAACCTGACACCTTTTCCCAAAGCTAAATACGTAGCCAGACGGACATGGATTTTCTCATTGCCAACAGCCGTGATTCACACCCTGTGGAATCCAAAGAGCGAAAGATAAACTATGACAAAAGACGAACTTAGCACGGAAATCAAATACCCACCCTGCAAGTTGGCCTGCCCTATTCTTACGGATGTACGGGAATACATCCAGCTCATCGCTGAAAGAAGATTTGAAGAGGCATTGGCCTCCATAAGAAACCTAAATCCTTTACCCCGCGTGTGCGGTCGTATTTGCACCCATCCGTGCGAGGCGGCCTGCAAACGAGGGCAGGTAGATGAACCGATTGCTATCCCTGCCCTAAAACGCTTTGCTGCTGATGGTCCCTGGAAGGGTCGGTACAAAGCGATTATGCCCGACAAATCAACGGGGCAGAAGGTTGCCGTGGTCGGTTCCGGGCCCGCAGGGCTTGCGGCTGCTCATGATCTGGCCCTCCTTGGCCACCATGTCACTATCTTTGAGGCTTTGCCGGTTTTGGGAGGCATGTTGAGAGTCGGCGTGCCCGCATATCGTTTGCCCAAGAATGTGGTGGATGAAGAGATCCAGGCGATCTTGGACCTTGGTGTTGAGGTCAAGACAGGGGTTCGTATCGGCGAAGAGATCAAGCTCACCGATCTGTCTGAGCAGGGATACAAAGCCGTATTTGTGGCGATTGGCGCTCACAAAGACCGCAAGCTTGGAATTGCCGGTGAGGATGGGTTTGAGGGCGTGGTTTCAGCCGTTTCTTTTTTGAAGGCTGTAAACCAGGGTGAAAATCCCAAAGTAGGGAAAAAGGTGGCTGTGATCGGCGGGGGAAACACGGCTGTTGATTCAGCCCGTTGCCTGCTCCGCATGGGCGCTGAGACCGTTCACATGGTGTATCGAAGATCCAGAGACGAGATGCCCGCAGCCAAGGAGGAAATCGAAGAGGCCATCCATGAGGGTGTTCAGGTATCCTATTTGACCTCCCCTGTTGAAATCTTTGGAGAAGACGGGAACGTTTCGGCCCTAAGATGCATCAAGAACGAGTTGGGCGAGCCCGATGTTAGTGGTCGAAGAATCCCAAAGTCTGTGCCAGGATCTGAATTCACCATTGATGTGGATATGGTGATCGCTGCCATCGGCCAGGCACCAGACTCGTCTTTCCTGGACAACGAGCTTACGGAAAGAGACAAACGGATATATGTAGAAGATCCTTACGCCCTGATGACGACCCATCCCGGGGTCTTTGCCGGAGGCGATGCGGTTACCGGGCCGGCTACGGTTGTTGAGGCGATTTCTGCGGGCAAACGAGCTGGCATTTCCATAGACCTCTATTTGAGAGGAGAACCTCTGCCCACTACTGAGCAAATGGAGGCTGTTGAAACGGCAAAGCTTTCTCCGGCTCTCATTGAAAAGACTAGAAAGTTTGCGAGATGCAGTAAAATCAGTCTTCCAGCAGAAGCTCGGCTCAAAGGTTTTGATGAGGTAGATGCTGTCCTTTCCGAAGACCTTGCGACCAAGGAAGCTCTCAGGTGCCTCCATTGTTTTCTCGGGGCAAGGATCGACAAAGAGAAATGCATTTCCTGTTTGACCTGTGTGAGGGTTTGCCCTCTAGGCATACCCACCACTACCAAGATGGGAGAGATTGCCATCGATCCCTTTGCCTGCCAGGCTTGCGGGATGTGCGTCCTTGAATGCCCGGTCCGGGCCATTGACATCAGTCTCGATCCCCACAGCAAGATTGCC
The DNA here is from genome assembly GCA_019307135.1 of Deltaproteobacteria bacterium. GTDB lineage: Bacteria > Desulfobacterota > Desulfobacteria > Desulfobacterales. The sequence continues at coordinate 16,268 of JAFDKF010000007.1, read as the reverse complement.
CGGGAGATAGAATGGGCGATCAGCAGGTCACAGCAGGTAGAGCCTGTGATTGTGGGTTTTTTCGACCTCCATGGGAACTTCCGTTCCAGCGATGTGGAAAGCCTGAGACAAGACTATCCTAATATCCTGCCCGTGATGGTCTTTGGGCTCAGAAGGGTTGACACGTCTGATATCTTGAAGGCCTTTGAATTCGGGGCTGACGGCGTGCTTCTTGCCGGGTGCCCGTCTGATACCGACCCCTTTCCGGAGACAGCAGACAGGGTCAAACGACGAATGGCCCATGCCAGGACCATGCTGGAGGCCTTGGGCATTGACGGAGCGCGTCTTGAGGTTTGTGATATGCCAGATGAAGGGCTTGTTGAAAAGGAATTGATTGACGGGCTGATCCAGAGAATTAAGGGGCCTGGTCAAGCCCGCTGAAAGAGCCCCCAGCCAGTGAGATGAATTTATGTATAGCCAAACTGTTACATTTATAGCAAAGGTGAGAATCGCATGATTGTACTCGAGCAGAAAAAGTTTCAAGAGATTGAGAAGATGACCACGGGCTACAATCGCCTCTTGGTGCTGGGATGTGAAACGTGCGCTGCCATGTCTTTTGCAGGCGGACAGCGACAGGTCGCAGAGCTTGCCTCTGCCATTCGCGTGGCGAGAAAAACAACGGGCGAGCAAGGTGAGGTTTTGGAAGAGGCCATCGCCAGACAGTGTGAGCCTGAATTTGTTGACCTGATCAAAGATGAGGTTTCTGGCTGCGACGCTGTACTTTCCTTGGCGTGTGGGGCCGGGGTGCAGATGCTAGCCGAACGATTCCAGGACAAGGTAGTGTTGCCTGGCTGCAATACAACCTTCTTGGGCGTAACCGAGGAATTGGGGGTGTGGTCAGAACGTTGTGCCGGCTGCGGGAACTGTATCTTAGACAAAACAGCCGGGCTGTGCCCTATTGCCAGGTGCTCCAAGCAGCTTCTTAATGGCCCGTGCGGGGGGTCTATGAATGGGAAATGCGAAATCAGCAAAGATGTAGATTGCGTGTGGCAATTGATCATTGATCGCCTCACCAGGCTTAATCGGCTGGAGATGCTGGAAGAGATCTTTCCTGTTAAAGACTGGTCACCGGCCGGACACGGCGGACCCAGAAAGATGGTCAGAGAGGATCTTAAGTCATGAAGTCAGGAAGTAATTTGGAAAGAATATTGGAAAGCGGGCAGTTTGCTGTCACTGCAGAGGCCGGGCCTCCCAAAGGGAGTTCGCCTAAGGTTGTTCAGAGAAAAGGGGAACTCCTTAAGCTTTGCTGCGATGCCTTGAATGTGACTGACAATCAGACCGCTATTGTGCGGATGTCAAGCTTGAGTGGCTGCGTTCTGTTAAAGGAAATGGGCGTGGAGCCGGTCTTGCAGATGGTCGTGAGAGACCGCAATCGTCTCGCCCTCCAGGGGGACATCCTGGGAGCCGCAGCGTTGGGCATCCGCAATGTGCTCTGCCTTTCTGGCGATCACCAGAAGTTTGGCAATCATCCCACGGCCAAGGGGGTATACGACATCGATTCGATCCAGTTCATTCAGATGGTCAAGACCATGCGGGATGAGCACAAGTTCCTAAACGGTGAAGAGATCTCGGGAGATGTGCCGTTTTTCATCGGAGCGGCAGCCAATCCCTTTGCCGACCCCTTTGAGTTCCGAGTAATCCGTTTGGCCAAGAAGGTGAGCGCGGGTGCGGATTTTATTCAGACCCAGGGCATCTTTGACATGCCCAAATTTATTGAATGGATGAAGATGGTCAGAGACAGAGGCCTGGACGAAAAAACGCACATCCTTGCTGGGCTAATACCCATCAAGTCCGTTGGTATGGCTCGCTACATGAGAAACAATGTGTCCGGCTTGAGTGTGCCAAAGGAGATCGTTGACCGGATGGCCGATGCCAAGGAGCCCAAAGAAGAAGGCGTGAAGATTTGCCTTGAGACCATCGAGCAACTCAAAGAAGTTGACGGGATACACGGCATTCATATCATGGCAGTGGCCTGGGAGGATATCGTATCCCGGATCATAGAAGAGGCTGGCTTGATGCCCAGGCCGGTGGTGTAGATAGTGAACAGTGAACAGTGAACAGTGAACAGTAGGCAGTGGGCAGTTGCGGGTTACGGGTCAAACGAGCAATGAGTATCCAGTATCCAAATGACCACTGACCACTGACCACTGACCACTGATCACTGACCACTGACCACTGATCACTGATCACTGGGTAATGACCAATGACCAAACAAAGGAGTGTGCGACATGGGAGCAAGTGCCAAGATCCTGGTGGTGGACGATGACCCGGACATGCGGGAAGCCCTGCAGATGATACTGGAGTCTGCTGGCCATACGGTGGTCATGGCCGAGGATGGTGAGAAGTGTCTGGCCAAGCTGAAAGAAGAACAGCCGGATTTACTCATTCTCGACCTCCTCATGCCCAGGATGGACGGGTTTGAGGTGTGTAAAGCCCTGAAAGATCCTCGGTATGCCAAGTATGCTCGTATGCCGATCATCATCCTCAGTTCAGTTCAGGAGGGGGTCAGCCAGCGGCGTTACGAACTGGAGACCGGTGTGCAGCTTGATGTGGATGATTATGTAGAGAAGCCGATCGAAAGCAGCGCGTTGCTGGAAAGGGTTGGAAAAATTATCAAAAGAATCGGTAAGGAATAATCAGTTTGTTGTGTTCTTTGAGTTTATTGAGTTTATTGGGTTCTTTGGGTTAACACAAGAAACACAACAAACTGTCAAACACAACAAACACAATAGGTGTGCCCATGAAAAAGGTATTATTAGTAGACGACGATGTCGACTTTTGTGAGGCAACGAAGCTCCTTTTGGACAGCAAGGGCTACGAGGTTATTCTGGCCTATGACGGTAAGGAGGGGCTCGGGAAGGTACGGGCCGAGAAGCCCGATCTGGTCATTCTGGACGTGATGATGCCTGAAATGAGCGGATACGACGTCTGTGTCGTCCTTAAGGCAGACCCGGAGTTGAAAAACATTCCGGTCATCCTGCTCACAGCCGTGGACCAGGCCCTTTTCAAGACAACTTACACCAAGGCGATGGGTCTCATGACCGAGGCTGATGATTACATTGCCAAGCCGGTTGAACCCGAAGAGCTGGTAAGGCGGGTGGAGGACTTGCTGAGCAAAACTTAGCTCCGCTTCGCTCTCTCCGGGGCGTAGGCCCTACGGGCCGGAGGCCGCAATTGGTCGAGTAGTTGAGTAGTCAAAAGCTTGAGTGCCCGCCCTGGCGCTTTGGCTTATTAAGTAAGCTACCAGGCCAGTAATTCAGGTCTGGGCCAGGGGTCCAACGGCCTTACAACTTAACCACTCAACTACTCAACTGAAGTCGTATGAATTTCCATAAGTTGTAGAAATCCCGAGAGGTAGAATTAACCAGCCGATGTTGATCAAGCCGAGCATAGATATACTGGTGGTGGAAAATGACATCACCATTTTGCAAAGATGCCGGGAACTCCTAATAGACGAAGGTCACAGGGTCCGTACGGCAGAGTGTATTGAAGAGGCCCTGGACATCATCCAGAAACATCCGGGAGATGTGGACATCATGCTCCTTTCCCTTGAGCTTCCCGGATGGGGGGGCATGACTCTCATCGAGACTCTACAAAAGGCAAGGCGTGAAATCCTGATTATGACCATGTCGGACAACTGTGGCGAGGAGGCCATAGAGGCCATGCACGCTGGCGCCTATGACTGCATCCGCAAGAGCTTTACCACCGATCGTTTCTGGATAAAGATGAATCGGGCCATAGAGGCCTTCAGACTCAGACACCAGCTTGACATACTGACACGGCAAAGACAGGCTGCCTTAACCAAGGTCCGCCGTGATGAAAATCTCCTTGCCATCCTCCAAAGTCTCACCGATGGGTTCGTGGTCACGGATTGGCAGACGAACATCGTCCTCTTCAATGAGAAAGCCGCCGGCCTGTTCGACTTGACAGAGGAAAAGGCATTAGGTCATCCGATTTCGGTTTCTATAAAATCCGATGAGTTGTTGTCATTCTTTATGCGGGCAATAAAATCAGATAGTGGTTTAGGTCCGTTAATGGTTGGTGAGGAACCGGTCGTCAAAGTGGGGGAAAAAGCCCTTCGTGTTCATGTATACCCTGTCAAGAATGAGACAGGAACCGTTATTGGTGCAGCAGGCCTGTTTCACGATGTCACCACAGTCAGCGCAATGGATAAGCTAAAATCAGACTTTCTTTCTATGGTCTCACACGAACTCAAGTCCCCCTTAAGCTCCCTGCTGATGCAGATTTCGGTAGTCCTGGACGGACTGGCCGGGGATCTTACTGCCAAACAGTCGGATTTGCTCGCCAAGGCCAAGGAAAAGACCAAAGGGATGATTACCCTTGTCAACGACATCCTGGACTACCGGCGCATCCAGGAGGGTAAATCGATCCAGAAGATCGAAAGCCTGGATGTGGCGGAAATCCTGAAACGGACCATTGAACTCATGCACTTATCGGCCGAAGAGAAAGGGCTTAGCCTTACATGCGAAATCGCGGAAGAGCTGCCATCCTTCAGTGGCGACAGGGGTGGCATGGAGGCGATCTTTGTCAACCTTATCAGTAATGCCATCAAGTACACCCCCAAAGGGGGGAACGTGAACGTCACACTGAACAAAGCGGGCAAAGATATAGGGTTCAAGGTGGTGGATACCGGCATAGGGATTCTACCAGAGGATATTGACCGTATTTTTGAGAAGTTCTATCGCATCAAAACCGAACAAACCAGGAGTATATCAGGCTCAGGGCTGGGGCTGTCGATAGTCAAGGGGATTGTGGACGCCCATAATAGTGCAATCCACGTGGAAAGCGAGGTAGGAAAGGGGACGACCTTCGTCGTATCGCTGCCCGCGGAATCCGGTTGAGCCCGTTTAGCCGGTTGAGCCCGTTTAGCCGGTTAACTGTAATCGTGAATCGAAAAGGGGAGAGCGGAAAGCAAATAGCGATTCTCGAATAACTAATAACGAATCCAATCCCACCAACCGGCTAAACCGGCCAAACCGGCTAAACGGGCTAAACGGGCCAAACGGACCAAATTGGAGGTGTAACATGATCATTGCAGAACAAAAACCGTTAGCCGAAATACAGGACATGGTTGCTCCGTACCGCAAGATTCTGCTAGTTGGATGCGGCACGTGTATGACATTTTGCTCTGCTGGCGGACCTGAGCAGGTGAATGAACTTGCAGGCACACTCCTTTCGGAAAACAAGAATAAGGTTATAGAGAAGACGACAATTCCTCGGCAGTGCGCCGTGAAGTTTATCGACCGTCTGGAAAACAAGGTTGGTGACCATGAAGCCATTCTTTCTATGGCCTGTGGCAATGGGGTTCAGGCTGTGGCCAGTCGGTTTCCTGACAAGCCCGTTTTACCTGCCCTGAACACGCAATTCATAGGGGTCGAAAAGGAACCGGGCGTTTGGACAGAGAACTGTCTGGCCTGCGGTGACTGTATCCTGTGGAGAACCGGTGGTATATGTCCTGTAACGCGTTGTGCCAAGAGCCTCTTGAACGGAGCGTGTGGGGGCGCCTCAGGGGGAAAGTGTGAGGTTTCCAAAGACTGCCCCTGTGCCTGGCAGGAGATTTACCATGCCCTGAAGCGTTTGAACATGTTGCATTATCTAAAGGAAAAACCCCAGGTAAAGGACTGGCCCATTCACCCGGGTAGGGTGGTTAGAGAAGATTTGCGGGGAGAGGTGCTATCATGAGTTTTAGACAAGCCTTAGAATCAGGGAAATTCATGGTTACCGCAGAGGTCGGGCCCGGTAAGGGAACCGACGTGGAGCATTTGTTGAAGGATGCTGATATTATCAAAAATCGGGTTGATGCCATTAACGTTACTGATTTGCAAAGTTCGGTCATGCGTCTTGGTTCCATGGCGATCTGTCATCTGTTAACGGACATGGGAGTCGATCCTATTTTTCAGGTCACTTGCAGAGACCGGAACCGCCTTGCCCTGCAATCGGATCTCCTGAGTGGCTGGGTGCTTGGGATCAGAAATGTCCTGGCGCTGACTGGTGACCATCCCACGCTGGGGGATCACCCCCGGGCTAAACCGGTCTTTGACCTGGACTCTGTCACGCTCTTGGAGGTGATAGGCAAGCTGAACTCCGGATTAGATATGTCGGGGAATGAGCTCAAGGGGGTGCCCGACCTTCTGCCCGGGGCAGTTGTGAATCCGGGAGCTGATAACGAGGCCGCCCTGGACCTTCAGATCATGAAGATGGAGAAGAAGATCGAGGCAGGAGCCAGGTTTTTTCAAACGCAGGGGGTCTATGACCTGGATGTCTTTGAGAAGTTTATGAAGCGCGTTGAGGGATTCAATACAAAGGTTTTGGGAGGCATTATCCTGCTCAAGTCGGTAGGTATGGCCCGCTATATGAACAAGAATGTTGCAGGTGTCTTCGTTCCGGAGCCACTGATTCAGGAGCTAAAGGGGGCTGAGGACAAGGCCCAGGCCAGCATGAATATAGCCGTTCGATTAGTCAAAGGGATGAAGGATATTTGCGATGGTGTTCATATCATGGCCCTTGGCTGGGAAAGTAAAATACCACCAATTTTGGATGAAGCAGGGGTATAGCTTTAAGAAAACGTTTTTGGGATAAGGTATAGGCTAAAATCTCGAAATCCGAAATCCGAAGCACGAAACAAATACAAATGACCAAAGCACAAAATCCTAAACAAAGAAATTGAAGAATTTGTGAATTGCCGTGTTGGAATACTAAATTCCTGAATTTGTGAATCTGTAACGTTTTGAACATTTGATATTTGAATTTCGGATTTGTTTCGAGTTTCGATATTCGGATTTCGAATTTATTTTTTGCCAGAAAAAACAGGAATTCTGGCACTCATGGAATAAATTATCGACGGAGACTATGGAGGAATAGACATGGCATTTGAAATACCAAAAATATCATACAACGGTGCAATCAAGGAAATCCCGCTGGGAAAAGAAGCAAGCCGTATGATTGTGGGTGGAGAGACCTGCTATCCCTTTTACCTCTTTGAAGGTGATATGCCCCGCCCACCAAAGATAGCCATGGAGGTCTATGATGCACCTCCGGACGACTGGCCCCAGGCGGCACTGGAACCCTTTGCTGATGTTCTCCAGGATCCCGCTGCGTGGGCCCAAAAATGCGTGGCATCATACGGCGCGGAGATGATCGCATTGCAGTTGGCCAGCACAGATCCCAATACCCAGGACACGCCGGCAGAACAGGCCGTGGAGGTAACCAAGAAAGTAGCCGCTGCCATCGAGGTTCCCCTCATTGTATGGGGCAGTGCCAATCTTGAAAAGGATACTCAAGTCCTAAAAATGATTGCAGAGGAGTGCGCTGGAGAAAATCTTATCCTCGGTCCCGTGGAAGAAGGCAGCTACAAGGCCCTGGGGGCTGCCTCCCTTGCCTATCAGCATACCATAGGTGCGTCCACGCCCATTGATGTTAACCTGGCCAAACAGCTTAATATCCTGCTGGGGAACCTTGGCGTGCCTGACGAGCGCATCCTGGTGGACCCCACTGTGGGGTCTTTGGGTTACGGCTTGGAGTATTGTTACTCAGTGATGGAGAGAGACCGGATGGCCGCCCTTACCCAGGAAGACGAAAGACTCCAGTTCCCTATTGTGTGTAACCTGGCCAAGGAGGTCTGGAAGATCAAGGAGTCCAAGATCAGCGAAGAGGAGGCCCCATTGTTAGGCGATCCTTCAAAAAGGGGCGTTCTCCTTGAGGCCATGACAGCGCTTCTGCTTCTCCTCGCAGGGGCTGACATCCTGATTATGCGACATCCGGACGCGGTGCAGTTGATCAGGGGTTTTGTCAATGAGTTGATAGCAAACTAAACGAATGCGGATTTGCGGCTTACGCCTTGAAAACAGTACGGAATGCGGAATGCGGAATGTAGTTGGGGTTTGTTGGGTTCATTGGGTTCATTGAGTTAAGACCCAACAAACACAATAAACCCAACAAACCCAACAAACGAGGTACTTGAGAAGTGTCAAAAATCATTTGTTCAGCAGCGATTCGTGGTGCCCACAAGATTGTGGAAACGGCGGAAGCCAAGTATCAAGAAGCCTTGGAAAAATGGGGGCCTGATCAGGACATCGGCTTTCCGAATACAGCCTATTATCTTCCCATTATCTACGGCATTTCGGGTATTGCCGTAAAAAAACTCGGAGATGTCGAACAGGTCCTTGAGCGGTGCAGATCACTGCTGCCCGACATGGTGTCCGAAGATGTATGGCTTCCCTACCTGGCACCGGCGCTTGAAGCCGGGATGGCCACACTCTTTGCAGAGGAGATTATTGAGGCCATACGCTATCTGGAGACTCCGGATTTTTACACCAAGACGGAAGACCCTTCAAACGGAAACCTCTGGTTGGGTGCGGCAGATGACGTCATATTACGCAAGCGCGGCGTGGAATTCGTTGACGGCACGGCCCCCGGCTTTGCGGCTATTCTAGGGGCGCCGCCGACCGAGGAGATCGCTGTTCAGCTTGCCCGGGAGCTTCAGGAAAAGAACCTTTACGTATTTATGTGTGCCGACCATGAGGGGCGTACCATGTCCGAGATGTTGGTGGAGGCAGGGATACAGGTCGGCTGGGGCACACGTCTTGTCTCCTTTGGGCCCGAGTATACGGCGACTATATTTGCCATGGGCTTTGCCACCCGGGCCGCCATGTCCTTTGGAGGTGTGAAGCCCGGGGATTTTAGGGGCATTCTCTTCTACAACAAAGATCGTATCTTTGCCTTTGCCATGCCCTTAGGCACAGTGACTGATGAATGGTATGCCAATGCGGCCGGTGCCATAAACTGGGGTTTCCCGACCATTGCTGACACCCCAATCCCAGAAGTACTGCCCACGGGTATCTGTACGTATGAACACGTGGTCTCCAATGTCCCGTACGACGAATTGGTGGCCAGGGCCATTGAAGTCAGGGGGCTGAAGGTCACCGTGGCCAAAGTTCCCATACCCGTATCCTATGGGCCTGCCTTTGAAGGGGAGCGCGTCCGTAAAGACGATCTTTACCTGGAATGCGGTGGCGGTAAGACGCAAGCTGTGGAATGGGCCACCACGAGGGGTATGGACGAGGTGGAGGATGGCAAGATCGAGCTGTTCGGTCCTGACGTGGATGATGTAGGGGAGGGGGCAAAGCTGCCCCTGGCCATCGTGGCTGAGTTTGCTGGCAGGAAAATGCAGGAGGACTTTGAGCCAATCCTGGAAAGGCAGATTCACCACTTTGTCAACTATGCCCAGGGTCTTATGCACATTGGCCAGAGAGATATCGCCTGGATAAGGATGGCTAAGGCCGCCGCCGGTAAAGGCCTCAAGCTCAAACACATCGGGGATATCCTGCACGCCAAGTTTCATCAAGACTTTGGAGCCATCTTTGATAAGGTCCAGGTCAAAATCTATACCGAAGAAGACAAAGTAAGAGAGATGCTGGAAAAGGCAAGGGGGGTTTACCGTCATCGAGACGCCCGGATCGAGGGGATGACCGATGAGACCACAGAAACGTTTTACTCCTGTACGCTCTGCCAGTCCTTTGCGCCGAATCATGTGTGCATTATCAGCCCTGAGAGGACTGGCTTGTGTGGTGCCTACAACTGGATGGACTGCAAGGCCTCTTATGAGATCAATCCCACAGGACCTAACCAGCCCGTGGAAAAAGGGGATACTATCGATCCAAAACTGGGACAATGGAAAGGATGCAACGATTTCCTGTACAAGGCCTCGCGCCAGGCCCTGGACCACTACAATTTTTACAGCATCGTCCATGACCCTATGACGACGTGCGGATGTTGTGAATGCATTGCTGCTATACTACCCATCTGCAACGGGGTAATGACCGTGGATCGTGATTGTAGGGGGATGACTCCCTGCGGCATGAAATTTACCACCCTTGCCGGCACCATCGGGGGCGGGGCGAGTGTGCCAGGCTTTCTGGGGCACAGCAAATATAATATCACCCAGAAAAAGTGGCTTCTTGGTGATGGTGGGATCAAGCGCCTGGTCTGGATGCCCAAACACCTGAAAGAGGAGATTGCAGACCGCCTGAAAAAGCAGGCAGAAGAGATTGGCATCCCGGACCTGCCTGACATGATTGCCGATGAAACCATAGGGACTTCCGAAGAGGAGATCCTGCCCTTTTTGGAGGAGAAGGGCCATCCGGCGTTGTCCATGGATCCGCTGCTGGAGTAAAGTCATTGGTTGAGTAGTTGAGTGGTTGAGTAGTGCAGACAATCTCGTGGCTCACTTTTTGAACTGATCGATCATGTTTTGGTCGCAGAGGAATGTGAATACATAGACAATGAGGAAAGAGATAAATTAATTGGCCACATTGTTTCTGCCATCCGCCTTCTGAATGGTTATGTCAAATATCTAAGGACGAGAAAGGATAAAGAATAAATCGTTGAGTAGTTGAGTAGTCAAATGGTTGAGTGGTCTAGCAGAATTGAATCATTTATCCACTCAACTACTCAACCACTCAACCACTCAACCAATGGGAAATGACAAATGACGAATGACCAATGACAAATAATGGAGGAACAAAATGGCTTTAACGGGAATTCAGATTTACAAACTTTTGCCCAAGGACAATTGCGGGGAGTGCGGTGTGCCCACCTGCCTGGCATTTGCTATGAGCCTGGCTGCAGGCAAGGCAGAGTTGGCAGCGTGTCCCCGTGTTTCAGAAGAGGCCAAGGCAGAGCTGGCTGATGCCTCGGCTCCTCCCATCGGGGTGGTGGAAATCGGCACAGGGGAGAGAAAACTGAAGATTGGTGGGGAAACCGTCCTTTTTCGCCACGAAAAGACCTTCCTGAATCCTCCTGGCATAGCTGTTCTTGTCACAGATGAGATGGCTGATGAGGAGGTGGCCGGCCGCCTTGAGCGATTTAAGACGCTGGAATATGAGCGGGTAGGCCTGACCTTGAGGGCAGACCTTGTGGCCGTGAAGTCGGTTTCTAACGATGCAGGCAAGTTCGAGGCCCTGGCCGCAAAGGTGAAGAACGAAACAGACGCCGGCATTGTCCTCATGACCGAGGACCCCAGCGTCATGGAGGCTTGCTTAAAGGCATGCGCGGATCGCAAACCCGTCATCTATGCAGCAACCAAGGAAAACGTGGACCAGATGGCCGGCATGGCCAAAGATTCTGGCTGTCCGTTGGCCGTAAAAGGCAATGGTCTGGACGAGGTAGCAGAGCTGACGACAAAGCTAACGGAAGATGGTTTGAAGAATCTGATCATTGACTCGGGGACGCGGGCTATCAGGAAAGCCCTTGAAGACCAGGTTTTCATCCGCCGAGGAGCCCTTCTCAAGAAATACAAACCTCTGGGCTTTCCGACCATTACCTTGCCGTGTGAGATGACCGATGATTTCATGCAAGAAACACTGATTGCCTCTATGTTTGTGGCAAAGTACGGCGGAATTATTGTCCTTTCAGATTTACAGGGACATAGCCTCTTCCCGCTGCTGCTGGCTCGCATGAACATCTATACAGACCCGCAGCGTCCCATGGCCACCTCTCCGGGCATCTACGAAATCGGAGGGCCGAACGAGGACTCGCCCGTATTGGTCTCGTGCAACTTCTCGCTCACCTATTTCATCGTATCGGGTGAGATCGAGTCAAGCCGTGTTCCGGCATGGCTGGTTATTGTAGATACTGAGGGGCTCTCTGTACTCACGGCCTGGGCAGCCGGAAAATTTGTGGGGGACGCAGTAGGTATCTCTCTGAAAAAATGCGGCATCATGGACAAAGTCAGGCATAAGAAAGTTGTCATACCCGGTTATGCCGCGGCCATCTCTGGAGACCTCGAAGAAGAACTCGGAGACTGGGAAGTCCTGGTCGGGCCAAGAGAGTCGGCCCACATCCCGGCGTACCTGAAAGAGTGGAGCGCGTAAGACGCAAGTGAGCTAAAGTGCCTAAAGTGTCTAAAGTGAGCTAAAGTTAAGGACTTAAAGAAACTGTGTTTCATCTCTTAACTTTAGGCACTTTAGTTCACTTTAGCTCACTTTAGGCACTTTCTTTTAAGGAGGTTTCATGATTCTGATCGGTGAAAACCTGAATATTATGGTCAAGACAATTGGGCAAGCCATGAAGGAAAGGAACCCAAAGCCGATCCAAGAATTGGCTGTGGCTGAGGCCGAAGCAGGGGTCGATTATATCGACGTCAACTTGGGCCCTGCCAGAAAGGGCGGGGAAGAATTGATGGAGTGGATGGTAAAGACCGTCCAGGAAGTCGTGGACCTGCCCCTCTATCTCGATACCACCAATGTAAACGCCATCGAAGCCGGCTTGAAGGTGTACAAGAACAAGCAGGGCAAGGCAGTCATAAATTCCATCATGTGCCGTCCCGAGAGGATGGAGGCACAGATCCCCCTGGTCACAAAATATGATGTGGGCATGGTTGCACTCCTTTGGGGGCCGGAAGGGATGCCCAGGGATGCGGCCGAGCGGGGACTCTTGGCTGCTGACATACTCCAGAGAGCCGCAGAGGCGGGGGTGGCAGGAGAAGATATTTGGGTCGATCCAATTATCACACCTGTTAATGTCCAGCAGAATCAGCTCTTGGAAGTTAATCAGTTCATGGCAGAACTCGACATGATTGCAGAAGTCCTGGTCCCTGGTTGCAAGTCAACGTGTGGGCTGTCTAACGTCTCCAACGGAGCACCGGACCATCTCCGGCCCATACTCAACCAGACCTACATGATGATGCTCGAGAAGTTTGGGATGAAATCTTGCATCGTTGACGCCTTTGACAGGGATCAGCATGAAATCGCACGGGGCAAACGGCCGGAGATCGCTGGTTTGGTTCATCAAGTGGTGGACGGAGATGATTCTGGCATAGAAGGCCTCAGCAAGGAAGCTAAGGACTATGTGAAAACCGCAAAGGTGCTCCTGGGTCATTCCCTGTATTCGGATTCATGGTTAGAGCTGTAGCGGTCAATTGGTTGAGCGGTCAATTGGTTGAGTGGTTACCGACTTAACTACTCAACCACTTAACTACTCAACTGATTTGTAAATAAAGGAAACAAGCACATGTTTTACACGATTGCCTTATACACTTCTCTTGCCATTTTTGTAGTTGGCTTGATCTACAGGATATCAAACTGGTTCCGGTATAAGATTGGCCCGGATGCCACAAGGATCCCTGCCTCGACAAGGGTTTCTGCAGCCGTGAGCGCTATCGTATCGACCTTGTTCAGCACCAAGATCCGAGTACTGCTGAAGGTCTTCGTGCTGGATGTGCTCTTGCAAAGACGGTTGTTGAAGAGGGACCTCCTCCGATGGTTGGCCCATATCTGTATATATGGCGGTTTCATGTTACTGCTTCTGATGCATGGACTTGACGAGCTCATTACCTCGGTTCTGTTTGATGATTACTATTCGACAGTCAATCCCTTTATGTTTTTAAGAGACTTCTTTGGTCTCGTCGTGATTGTGGGATTAGGGATTGTCATTTACCGGAGATTTATCTCAAAGTCGGCCCGTCCGAAGACGACTCCTATGGATCACTACGCCATCATCATCCTGGCAGTCATCATGATCTCTGGTGTTCTCCTGGAGGGGACCAAAATCTTATCCCATTCCAGATATCAGGAGATGGTGGAAGAATATGTGGGTCTGGATGAAGAAGAGACAGAAGAGCTCAGGGCTCTCGGGGCTTACTGGGTGCAAAAGTTTGGCGTGGTCTCTCCTGATGTCAAAGGGCCTTTTGACGAGAATACATTGCAGCAGGGTAAGGAACTGCATGAGATGAGTTGTGCAGAATGCCACTCCCGACCCCAATGGGCATTTGTGGGCTATGGCGTATCCAGGGTAGTGTCGCCGATCGCATCCCCCTTAGACTGGGCAAACATACATATCCTGTTAAGGTATCTCCATTTTTTAGCCTGCTTCTTTGGCCTGGCCTATCTTCCTTTCAGCAAGTTTTTTCATATCTTCTCCATCCCTGTATGCCTTTTGGTCAATGCCGTCATGGAGAAAGGGAAATCAGATCTAGCCAACATCGCTACCAGGCAGGCCATTGAACTGGACGCCTGCACGCACTGTGGGGACTGTACGTTACGCTGCTCTGTGGCTGTTGCTTTTAACGAAATTCCCAATCCTAATATCCTTCCGTCTGAAAAGCTAACTGCATTCAGGGCACTTCTTTCTGGCAAGGGACTGAGTGAACAGAGGCTTATGGCTATTCAAGAAGGAAGCTATATCTGTACCGATTGCCATCGTTGCACAGATGTCTGTCCTATTGGTATCAACCTTGAGGACTTGTGGCTAAACCTGAAGAGGTATCTGGCTGAACTTGGCTACCCCAAACCCGAGGTCTGGGCCAGAGAGGCCATCAGTGCTGATTTCGATTTAACAACGCTTAAGGATAAGACTTTGTCCCTGACACCTGTTGACAAGACATTCATTGGTAAGCTGACCGGCTCAGCCCAGGCAAATACCTTCTCGGTTTGCTTTGGCTGCCAGAATTGCACCAACGTGTGTCCTGTGGTAGGAAACTATGAAAACCCAAAGGAGATCCTCGGGCTGCTTCCCCACGAGATCATGCATTGTCTTGCGTTGAAACATAAGGGACTGGCCCTTGGCTCCAGGATGCTATGGGACTGTGTGACCTGTTACATTTGTCAGGAGCACTGCCCCCAGGGGGTACGGGTGACCGATGTGCTCTATCAACTGAAGAATTTAGCCCTCAAACAGCTTAAAGAGAAGAAGGCGGCGTAGGAGGGGAGCATTCCCGATTTCTTGCCGACCTGAGCCATATTCCGCCAGGGGCGGACTTGGATGGAGAAACGGGAAAATCCGAAATTCGAAATCCGACACGAAGTGCAATGTTTTCAAGCCGTCAGGCGCAACCTTGCGCTAACCACGAAACAAATACAAATGACCAAAGCACAAAATCCCAAACAAAAGAAATATATGAAGCTTTCCAGGATGAAGTTTTGAACATTTGATATTTGAATTTTGAATTTGTTTCGAATTTGCGGCTTACGCCTTGAAAACAGTACGATATTCGAATTTGCGGCTCACGCCTTGAAAACAGTACGGATTTATTCAGAGCGGTGTAAGAATGTGGGAATGTTCCCGGTATAGGAGCATAGGAGACAATATAAGGTCATGAAATTTGCATTATTTCTCGGATGTAACATCCCGGTCCGTCTAAAGCAGTATGAAACAGCCTCAAGAGGAGTTCTACGGGAACTCGGCGTGGAATTGGTGGATATCGCAGAATTCAATTGTTGCGGGTATCCATTGAGAAATATCGACTTGAAGGCTTTTGTGCTCTCTTCAGCTAGAAATTTGGCCCTGGCTGAAAGGGAAAACTTAAACATGATTACCTTATGCAAATGTGGCTACGGCACCCTGCGGATGGCAGAGCATCTTATGAAGGAAGATGCTTCTTTGCGAAAAGAGGTCAATGCGATCCTTGCCAAAGAAGGCCTGAAATATAAGGCAGATATTCAGGTCAAGCATCTTCTCACGGTTCTTTTCAACGACGTGGGTATTGAGGCGATCAAAGAAAAAATAGCCAGGCCTTATGAAAATCTCAAGATTGCGACCCATTATGGATGCCACGCATTGCGTCCCAGCAATATTGTCCAATTTGATGACCCTGTGAACCCCTCGCTGTTCGATCAACTGGTAGAAGTCACAGGTGCTGAGAGCGTTGACTGGCCCACCAAGCTTGATTGTTGTGGCGGGCCGTTGCTTGGGACGAATGACGAACTTTCCTTAGATTTTACTGAGAAAAAGTTGGCTGATGCAAGAAGAGCGGGTGCTCAGTACCTGACCACAGGGTGTACGTTTTGCCAGGTTCAATTCGACACCGTGCAAAAGATGATGGCAATTGAGAAGGGCACGAACCACCATGTACCGTCCATCTTATATCCCCAACTCCTGGGGCTCTGCATGGGTATAGACAAGAACGTCCTGGGACTCGACAGCAATAAGATAGACATAACGGGGATAGAAAGCTTCTTGGCACAAGAGCCCTTAGCTGAATCTAGTTGACACCCTCACGCCTGCAGATTAATTATATATTTTTGCTTTTATTTCTTGCAATAATAGGCATCCTTCATTCCTCGGTTTACACTTTTCAAGAATGCGGGCACCAAGAGATAAATTCTTTTGTTCGTACTTTTTGGTGTCAGGTGTCAGGTGTCAGGAGCGAGAAACGCAAGATCTGTACTGTTCTCAAGGCGTAAGCCGCAAACCTGAACACTGAAACCAGGCAC
>JAFDKF010000238.1 GCA_019307135.1 Deltaproteobacteria bacterium | reverse complement strand
TGCGTCCTTCTGGTGGTATAAAAGATAATTTTTCTCCTGTAATTGCGCCCCCAATACTGACTCCAGTATCTGTTTTCCGGTATCGATGGTCTGTTTCATCTCAAGAAGCCCCTTTTCCCGCTGTGGGCGTAATCCTGTGTTCAATTCGCTTCCGGTATTTCTCATAATTAAATTCCGGAGTCCAGTTACGATCGTGACACTTGATGCAGACCCCTTGATAATCTATCTTTCTTCCAATCGGAAGTGCACCTTTGTTGTGAGGGTTATCTTTGTGCCTGCTGCCAGGCCCATGGCAGGCCTCGCACTGGACTCCCCTTAGTTCCGGTGTAATCTTTTCACTGACAAAACCCTGGGGTTCGCGATAACCCGTCGTATGACACTTTAAACAGTACGGGTTGTTTTTCATCCTCCCCAGCCGGACAAAGGCATTAGCATGGGGATCCTGTTCCCACTCCTTAAAGTATTCAAAATGACAGAGTCGGCATTTCCTGTTGCCGATATAGTAAGGTGTTTCTTCAGCGAGGACGTCGCATGTGTACAGTCGGAGGGGGCAGGTTACCAGGCAAGAAAAAATTGTCTCGAGGAGCAAAACTATAGATAAAATGATGGTGAACGCAGGTTTGGCCATTTGAGGCACACAAAGGCTCCGGTTATTTTAAAGGACCTAAAACCTTATTCGTAGTCTCAGGAAATGTCCACCCAAAATATGAGTTGTTTACCTGACATAAAACTAAATGTCAAGATCTTAACAGTCTGTTCGTCAAATACCTGCGCAACGGCCCGTTAAGAACTAATGGAAATACACTGTGGTATTTGTCCGCAAAGACAATTAATTGGAGACATTCGGAAACCTTATGTGAAAGAATGGTAACTTCTCAAGAAGTTCGGGCATTTTTTGCGCACGATCTGAAAATGATCTCATGCAAGGTATATACCAAGACATGAAGGGCGCCATCCCAAAAAGAATCATAATAAGGAGGATGGTCTCGTAAAAAGTCCGCATTAGACGGCAAAGTAAAAAGCTCCAAATTCAAGGCACGCAAATCCTGAGGAATGAGGCGTACTTATGGTACGTCGCAGTGACGAGGGATGCAGCGCAACGCAGAAGTTGGACTTTTTACGAAGCCGTCAAGGATGACGCCACAAAAGAGGAGAAGGTCTTTGATCTTCTCGCCTTTTTGTGCTATGTTTCCAATGAGTCTCCACCTTGCACATCAATCTGCCGGCCTAAGAGCAAGGCATTGAAAACGGCATTTCCCTATGGCTTCAAATGTAGATCCGTACAACCGAAAAATTACCTATCTCAGGGTCTCTGTGACAGACCGCTGCAACCTGCGATGCATGTACTGCACTCCGGTTAAGGATCTGAAGCTGTTGGATCATGCCGACATATTGAGCTATGAAGAGATCCTGAAGGTGATCCACGTAGCAACTGATCTGGGTATTAAAAAAGTGCGGCTGACGGGTGGGGAACCCCTGCTCCGCAGAAATTTCGTGCACTTAGTTGAGTCTGCGTGTCGGATTCCACAGATTGAGGATGTGAGCATCACCACCAATGGTGTACTCTTGCAGGAGATGGCCCGGCCGCTCTTTGAGGCGGGGCTTCGTCGCATCAATGTAAGTCTGGACACGCTGAACCCCTTAAAGTATACGAAGATCACCCGACGGGAATGCTTTGATGCCGTCTGGAACGGGCTTCAAGTCGCTGAGGCAATCGGGTTTTCGCCCATCAAGGTGAATGTCGTGGTCATCAAAGGGATCAATGATAACGAACTACTCCGGTTTGCGGACCTTTCTGTACGAAAGCCGTATCACATTCGATTCATCGAGTATATGCCGATTGGGCGGGATAGTAACTGGGCTCCTGAAAAATATGTCCCGTCAGACAAGATAAGGTCCAAACTTGAGACCTTTGGGCCTCTGCGCAAGATTCCGCGTTCAATCCATGACGGGCCGGCTGAGCGATATCAGTTTCAATCAGCCAAAGGGGAAATTGGTTTCATCAGTGCCCTTAGTCACCATTTCTGCCCTTTGTGCAACCGCCTCAGGCTTACGGCAGACGGCAAGCTTCGCCCATGCCTTTTTGCTGACGATGAGGTGGACATCAAGTCGCCGCTCAGAAACGGGTACAGCCACCAAGATTTGAGAGATGTGTTTCAACAGGCCATTGCCAGAAAGCCGAGGCGGCATCATGCTGAAATTCTGAAAAAAAGAGAGTGCCTTCGCTCCATGTCAACTATTGGTGGGTAGAAATAGATTTAGGCGCTTAGTTCTGAAATTCGTGTTTTTTCTGGCAGAAAACTTCGTGCTATGTTCAACAACAAGTGAACTAAAGTGCCTAAAGTGTCTAAAGTGAGCTAAGGTTAATGTGCACGCCTTTTCAGCCGTCGTAGCCAAGGCTACTTTGGCGAAGTCGGCCGGCGTGATCAGTCTCAAAAATAGGCCGCGCTGAAAGCGCATTCCTTAACTTTAGGCACTTTAGTTCACTTTAGTTCACTTTAGGCACTTCTTTTTGGTTCCGGCTTGTCCGGGTTAGGAATTGAGGTACTAAATGATGAAGTGTCCTTATTGCAAAGCTGATCTCCCATCGCGGGAGTGCCCTGAATGCCACGAAAGAATCCCCCTTGAGGGCAGATTCTGCGTCTACTGTGGGGCAGAAATGCCTCACCAGGAGCCAGCGGCAGAATCCGGTGACGATGGGGTTGATTTTTCAAAGCGGATTCTATGCAGTGACGGCACCTGCATCGGGGTCATCAACGAAGACGGCTTTTGCAGTGAATGCGGAAAGCCATATACAGGGGAAGCAGAATAACATAAATGCAAGCCTTGCGCGGGCGGGGTAAACCCGCCCCTACATTACGTAGGGTCGGCTTTATGCCGACCGCTTGATTCTTGTAGAAATTCCGAGATACACAATTAACAAATCAACGAATAAACTATTAACAAGAAATATGATTGGCAAAATTGGACAAGTTGCGATTTATTTTCCGCAATCAGTTGAAATTATTAATATTTGGGTCCGATTTAACGATTTACAAA
The DNA here is from genome assembly GCA_019307135.1 of Deltaproteobacteria bacterium. GTDB lineage: Bacteria > Desulfobacterota > Desulfobacteria > Desulfobacterales. The sequence continues at coordinate 600 of JAFDKF010000238.1, read as the reverse complement.
TTGACGAAATCTGAACAAAACCATTTTAAGTAACTTTATTCAACTCATCAACTTTAGCTCACTTTAGGCACTTTAGCTCACTTTAGGCACTCAAATCTCATGTATGAATTAAAGGTTATAACAAACTTCTCTGCTGCCCATCAGCTCAAGGAGTTCGAGGGAGCATGTGAAGAATTGCATGGACACAACTGGAAAATCGAGGTTTACGTGACCTCTGACACCCTAAACGAGGCAGGCGTGACCATCGATTTTAGAACGCTCAAAAAGCATGTGAAGGCTGTGGTTGGAACCTTGGATCACAAGTTTTTGAACGACCTTGAACCCTTCAGGAACCAAAACCCCTCTTCAGAAAATATTGCTAAGTATGTGGCGGAGCAACTCGCTCTTTCGCTGCAAGCCCCGGAAATTAAGGTGAGCCGTGTGACCGCCTGGGAGTCTGAAGACGCCTGTGCAACGTACTACCCGTAACCGATTTTGGATTGCGGATTGCGGAATTAGGATCCAATAGTCTCAAATGAAAGTTTCGGCAGAGCAGACTAATTGCGGATTATAGGTGACCGGCTGCAAGAACGGAAATCCGAATTCCGAGATCGATTCATT
>JAFDKF010000237.1 GCA_019307135.1 Deltaproteobacteria bacterium | reverse complement strand
AAAGTCAAAGCATTCGTACAGGACGAGTTGTTTGACCGCCCGGTAGAACTCGAAAGCCCCAACACCCTGCGCAACCTGTCCGAACTGGCCCCAACAAAAATGCTGATCGAGACCTTCAAGAAGGCAATCAACGCCCTTACCGTGCAAGACAAAGGCAACGCCGAAATCCGCGACACTATCAAGCTCCGACAGACCCGCCCCTTTGTAGCCAAAGACCAGGGCTACCTCTTCGCCGGTTTCCTCGAAGATTGCTCAGACGTACTGTCATACGCAAAAAACTATCTGGCCGTGCATTTCAAGCTCGATTACGTGAACTCCGATGGTGACATTTCCAACTACTATCCTGACTTCCTGGTGAAGCTGACGGACGGGCGAATTGTGGTGGTGGAGACCAAGGGGCAAGAAGACTTAGACGTACCGCTGAAAGTCCAGCGGATACGCCAGTGGTGCGAGGACATCAACGGGATGCAGTCGGATGTGATGTATGATTTCGTGTACGCTGACGAGGAAGGCTTCAAGAAATATGAACCGAAGTCATTTGCGGATTTGCTGGCCAGCTTTCGAGAATATAAAGTGAAGTAAAAGGTAGATAGGTTGTTTCGGTACTGTCAACTTTTTTGTGTAAATTTTTTATCTGTTAATTTCCTGAAGAAAGGTAGATTTTTTCGTACTTTTCCTATAGGGCTTGTCCGCCAATGGACTTCCATCTTCAGGCTAATGAAAGCCAGAAGCATGTAGCAGGCATTTTCCCCTGCTACGATTTCCATTGATTTGGTTCTTCGCTTGAACTCCTTGTTGAGACGTTCGATGACGTTCGGTGTAAAGGGGGACGCCCTTCATATTTACAGTTTAATCCAGTGCGGGTTTGGAACATCCATCTTTATATCTCCAACGCTTTGGGTAAAATGGGGGACGGACCAAACTAACCATTTCAAGATTATATTTTCCTGGTATTTAAACAGCAAAATTTATTGAGTCCCGTACATAAACGTAAAATCATATAATCACTTGTTATATGACATTTCTGTAAGGTCTAATCAGATGACAGTCGAAGAGCTTTACAGAGAAAGATACAAATCAGGGAACACTCCTTGGGACGTCGGCCAGCCAGATTTCAATCTTATCGAAGTTGTGACCAAAAAACCTATTCTGAGCTGTAAAGTCTTAGATATTGGCTGTGGAACCGGAGACAATTCCATATGGCTTGCCCAGAACCTCTTTCAGGTTATTGGTACTGATACTTCGGACATTGCTATAGAGAAAGCAAAAGAAAAAGCTTCTAAAGCCAACGTTAAATGCGATTTCATACTTGTTGACTTTTTTAAGAACAAAATTGGAGGAGTTCCTTTTGGTTTTGTATTTGACAGAGGCTGTTTTCACTCATTCAGTTCTGAAAATGATCGAAGAAAGTTTGCTAAAAATGTCGCTACTCATTTGGAAGAAGCTGGCCTGTGGTTAACAATCGTTGGCAACGCTGATGAGGAGCGGCAAGGTCCTGGTCCACCTCAACGGACTGCAGGAGATATAGTCTTGGCGGTGGAGCCTTATTTTAAAGTTCTTTCACTTACATCCAGCCATTTCGGATCTAATCGTCCAAATCCACCCAGAGCCTGGAGGTGCCTGATGCAGAAACGGCATGTCATATAAATGCTTTTGATATATACCATAATTACTCATATAAAATACGGATGAACCAGGCGGATAGTACTCGCGGATCTTATCGTTAAGGGCCGTGATAGCTTGAAAGGTGTCAGGCCCGCTGGTTATCCCTAACGATGGCCTTCAAAAATATTCTTGACAAAATGCCCTCTTATATGCACAGTCAAGTGTACATATAAATTTAAAGGGGGAATTCTATGAAAACGATATCTTTTACAGATTTTCGGAAAAAGGCTTCGGGCTTTATAGCCGAGGTAGAACATGGGGAGACGCTTATCCTTTTGCGTCGTGGGAAGCCCGTTGCGGAAGTGATCCCGTTTTCAGACAGATCCCAACGGGAACCCTCTTGGAAAAAACCTGGAATTCGCTTGAAAATAAAGGGAAGTGATCTTTCATCAGCAATTTTGGAAGATCGCGAGGCGTATATATGAAACTTGTGGTTGATTCGTCCGCATTTGCCAAAAGGTATGTGCAAGAAGATGGCAGTGAAGATATGGATCTATTCCTGCAACGTACCTCAGAATTGGCTCTTTGCATAATTTTGGTACCTGAAATAATCTCTGGGCTTAACCGGCGTTTGAGAGAAGGATTTTTATCGACAAGAGACTATCGCAAGGCAAAACTGCAATTGTTGGAAGATGTGCATGATGCGACTGTGATTCAGATAACTCCTTCTGTAATTTCCCATTCAGTGAAGTTGCTGGAAAACAATGTTTTACGTGCAATGGATGCTTTTCATGTTGCTTGTGCATTGGAATGGCAGGCAGATCTTTTTGTAACAGCCGATAAAAGACAGTTAATTGCTGCAAAAAATGCAGGGCTTTTGAGTGAATTCATAGGCCAACCAGGAAAGGGGGACTAAACTGTTACTTATCATCCCTCATCGCGCAAGTATTACAACAATTGCCGGAAAAATATATTCTGCAACATCCGCCCGTTTTCCGCCGTGCGTCAACACAACGTATCTTCCCCGGCATATTTCCTCGGCGCATTCCCTTATTTCCTTGACAAGCCATGGATAGAATTCCTGGGTAAGGCCTATATCCCCGTAATCCAACTGACAGGTGTCATGGCCCAGGTTGTGCAGTATCATATGGGGCTTGAACTCCTTAACCCTGGGAATGAATTCCTGCCTTACCTTTTCCATGTATGCCTTATCCGTATTGGGATAGGCGATGTTAATGCAGACCTTTGAGCCGTTACCCTCTATCCGGTCCCAATTACAAAAGCAGACATGTAGCACATCATCGTCATCCAGAAATATGTCCCTGGTCCCGTTCCCATGGTGGCGATCCGTATCGAGAATGGCAAATCTTTTAGGTCCGAATTTTTCCCTGGCATTCTTGAAAGCAGGGCCGGCACAGGACGCATAGGTGCCGCCCCAGGCGGAATCACGTTCAGCGTGATGGCCTGCCGCAACGGTAAAGACCAGGGCATTCTTTAATTCACCTGAAAGTATCCTTTCCGTGGCCTCAACACAACCGCCCACAGAATAGCATGCGCCGTCACAGTACCATGCCTGATTCAGGTTTTGGACGAATTCAGGTGTGTGTATCTTCAAGAGCAGTTCTTCAGACACCTTTTCCGGGGAAAATAGCTTGACCTGGGGAAGTTTCAGGGCATTCTTCATGACGCCGGGAAAATTACGGAACTTGTCGCCTATTATCAACCACTCTTTGCCCTTAAACGTTTCATGAAAAAATACGCCTGTGGTCATATACGTGTTCCTTGGCTTTTATGTTTTCAGGGTATTAGACTATACCATACGAAGAATTATTAAGGAAAGGGGCACGCCCCCCGCGACAAGTTCGGGATCTTCGACATGCCGGTCGCACACAGGGCAAATGCAGCCGACAGCCTTCCGCTGTGATATAGGGGACGCCCTTTAGATATCCAGTTTACATATGGCAATTATTATTCTATAAGTTAATCATGCCTAAATTGAAATGCATAACCGTTGCAGGAGGCTTCATAACAGGCATTGATTTTAAAGGTTTTCGATAGTTTTTTCATGTACTTGGCAATAATTTTATCGTCGTTTTTTAAACGGATGGTTTCATGAACCTTTCTCGAATCCTCCAACACAACGGCAATGGATAAAGAATTAAGGTGGTAATCAATTCCAACATACGCTATCTTTTTCATGGGCTGTTCCTCCTTTGGTTTTGGTTTTTATCAGGTGTGTATATCACACCTGGGAACAGCCCGTTTCATATAATCTAACAGATAAAATACTCTTCACGGCTGAAATGGAAGGCGATAAAATTGGAGGTTTTTCCGAGCCAACAATGACGCCTGGAAAACGAGCATTATTCCTACTACGGTTAATTTTAGCTGAATCTGACGATACATGGCCTTTGTTGATTGATCAACCGGAAGATGATTTAGATAGCAGGTCTATTTACTATGATATTGTTCCATTTTTAAAAGAAAAGAAAAAAGAGCGACAGATAATTATGGTAAGCCATAACGCGAATCTTGTAATTGGGGCAGATTCTGAGCAGGTTATTGTTGCTAATAGGCATTGGAGTGATAGAGAAAACGCCGATGCAAAACAATTCAATTATCTCACTGGTAGTTTGGAATTTTCAAAAATAAGAGATAAAGATTGTAAAGATACACTTTTGTCTCAAGGCATACGAGAACACTCTTGTGAAATTCTGGATGGTGGAAAGGCTGCATTTGAACTAAGGAAAAATAAGTATAACATATGACTAAAATCACCGAATCCGAAATAGAAAAGTTTGCAGTCAAACTCCTTGAAAAGCATGGCTACCAATACATTTATGCCCCTTCCATTGACCCGGACCTGTCTGTGTGCGATGCACAGGCAGGCAGCGACACATCAACAAGGAAAATACCATGAAAAACAAGCTCCCCGATACTCAGTCAAATTTTCTTCTCTACACCGGAAACGATGGGAAGGTGAATGTTGAAGTCTTTCTTAAAGACGAAACTGTCTGGCTGACACAGAAAGCAATATCAGAGTTATATGGGGTTCAGCGTCCAGCCATCACCAAGCATTTGAAAAACATCTTTGATTCCGGCGAATTACAGGAAGATTCAGTTAGTTCCATTTTGGAACATACTGCCAGAGATGGCAAAAAATACAAAACAAAATTCTACAATCTCGATGCCATCATCTCTGTCGGCTACCGCGTCAACTCTTACCAGGCCACGCAGTTTCGCATCTGGGCTACCAGAACCCTGAAAGAATTCATCATCAAAGGCTTTGTTCTGGATGATGAACGGCTCAAACAGGGCAAACAGGTTTTCGGTAAAGATTATTTTGACGAACTGCTGGAGCGAATCCGGGAAATCCGAGCCAGTGAGCGACGCTTTTATCAAAAGATTACCGATATATATGCCCTCTCGGCAGATTATGATAATAACGCGCCTATTACCAAAGAGTTTTTCGCAACAGTCCAAAACAAGCTGCATTGGGCTATAACCGGGAAAACGGCTGCTGAAATTATTTATGATTCAGCAGATGCGACTAAAATTCACATGGGCATGACCAACTGGAAATATGCGCTGGACGGCAAAATCTTAAAATCCGATGTTGCAGTTGCCAAAAACTACTTGAATGAAGCCCACATCAAGGAACTGAATCAGATTGTCTCAGCTTATCTTGATTTGGCAGAAAACAGAGCACAGCGGCAGATTTTAATGAAAATGTCGGACTGGATTGAATTTCTGCATAACTTTTTGGAATTGTCTAACTACCCCATTCTTCAGGATAAAGGCAAAGTCAGTGCATTGGAGGCCAAACTTAAGGCTGAACAGGAATATGAGGTTTACCGTATTCAACAGGATAAAGACTATCTCTCTGATTTTGACAAAGAAATAAAGCGTATTACAGGCAAAAAAGATGGAAGATAAAATAACTGAATCCGAAATAGAAAAATTTGCCATCGAGCTCCTTGAAAAGCAGGGATACCTTTATATCTTTGCCCCTTCCATTGCTCCGGACAGCGACACGCCAGAAAGACAATCGTTTGAAGATGTGCTGCTCATGGAGCGGCTGCAAACAGCCGTTGGCAGGATTAACCCGTCTATTCCCGCGGATATCCGCGAAGACGCTATCAAACAGGTTCTAAGGCTCAGTTCCCCGGAACTCATTGCCAACAATGAAGCCTTTCACCGGATGCTTACAGAGGGAATAAAAATTACTTATCAAAAAGACGGGCACAGCCGGGGAGATCTGGTCTGGCTCATTGATTTCAAGAATCCGGAAAATAACGATTTTATCGTTGCTAACCAATTTACGGTCATCGAAAACAATGTCAACAAACGCCCGGATGTGATTCTTTTTGTTAATGGCCTGCCTCTGGTGGTCATTGATCTGAAAAACCCGGCGGATGAAAACGCTACCGTAAGGTCGGCATTCAAACAGCTCCAGACCTACAAGCAGGCAATTCCCAGCCTGTTTACCTACAACGGATTGATGATTATTTCCGATGGCCTTGAAGCCAAAGCCGGTTCTATCTCCGCTGGACTCAGCCGTTTTATGGCCTGGAAAACAGCGGATGGCAAGGTGGAAGCCTCACCACTCATTGGACAACTGGAAACCCTGATCAAGGGCATGTTGGATAAGAATATTCTTCTGGATCTGATCCGTCATTTTGTTGTGTTTGAAAAATCAAAGAAAGACGATAAAGATACAGGTATCATTACCATCCAGACAGAAAAAAAACTGGCTGCCTATCATCAATATTATGCGGTAAACAGAGCTGTTGAATCTACGTTAAGAGCCGCTGAATATTTGCCTGTGCAGAAAAAAGCGCAATCGGAAAGAATAGCGGAATCCCCTGAAAGTTATGGCCTGCCGGGTGTAAAAAAACAGCCTTCAGGAGATCGGAAAGGCGGCG
>JAFDKF010000087.1 GCA_019307135.1 Deltaproteobacteria bacterium | reverse complement strand
GGCCTGTGCAAGGGCGTGGAGCGTGTCCATATTCTCCTGGAGGATCTTTTTCGCCCTTTTGTACGCCTCTGAAACGAGCCGTGTAACCTCCTTGTCGATAAGCACCGCAGTCTCTTCACTGTAATCCCGACGTTGAGCAAGCTCTCTTCCCAGGAAGATCAGCTCTTCCCTCTGGCCAAAGGTCAGAGGACCGAGTTTCTCGCTCATGCCCCATTCACAGACCATCTTGCGGGCAGTTTCCGTAACCCGCTCAATGTCGTTGCCCGCACCGGTCGTGGTCTGGTTGAGGACCAGCTCTTCGGCTGCCCGACCACCCATAAGTACAGCCAGATTATTCAGGAGGTATTTTTTCGGATATGTATGCTTTTCGTCAATGGGGAGCTGTTGGGTGAGTCCCAGGGAGCGACCCCGGGGTATGATGGTAACCTTGTGGATCGGGTCGGTGCCCGGGATCATCCTGGCAACCAGGGTATGGCCTGCCTCATGATATGCGGTATTCCTCTTCTCCTCCTCGCTGATGACCATACTCCTGCGGGCTGTTCCCATGAGTACTTTGTCTTTGGCCTCCTCAAAGTCAGCCATCTCCAAAAGGTCCTTGTCAGACCGGGCTGCCAGAAGTGCGGCCTCGTTGACCATGTTTTCAAGATCAGCACCGGATAATCCAGGTGTGCCCCGTGCAAGCACGGCTAAATCGACGTCGTCTGCCAAGGGTGTCTTGCGGCTGTGGACCTTGAGAATCCCTTCACGCCCCTTCAGATCGGGCACTGGTACAACCACCTGGCGATCAAAACGCCCGGGGCGCATAAGAGCGGGGTCCAGAATGTCGGGCCGGTTTGTAGCCGATATCAGAATAACGCCTTCATTCGATTCAAATCCATCCATCTCCACCAGGAGTTGGTTCAAGGTCTGTTCTCTTTCGTCGTGCCCCCCTCCAAGACCGGCACCCCTGTGCCGGCCCACAGCATCGATTTCATCGATAAAAATAATGCAGGGTGCATGTTTTTTCCCCTGCACAAAGAGGTCCCTGACCCTGGAGGCCCCAACGCCTACAAACATCTCCACAAAGTCCGAACCGCTGATGCTGAAGAAAGGAACGCCTGCTTCCCCGGCAATTGCCCTTGCCAAAAGGGTTTTCCCGGTGCCCGGGGCTCCCGTGAGAAGCACACCCTTTGGGATTCTGCCACCCAAGCGGGTAAATTTCTTCGGGTCTTTCAAAAAATCGATGATCTCACCCAATTCTTCCTTGGCCTCATCAATCCCCGCTACATCTTCAAAGGTTGCCTTTTCAGACTGGTCCGAAAAAAGCCTGGCCTTACTCCGCCCGAAAGACAGGGCACTGCCCCCTCCTGCCGCCATCTGGCGCGTAAAAAAGATCCACACGCCAATCAGCAGAATCATTGGGAACCAGGAGACCAGTATGGTCATGTACCATGGGGAGTCGGCAGGAGGTTTGGCTCGAATGGAGACACCGTGACTTCTCAGGATCTTGATCAGGTCCCCATCCTGAGGAGCAGAGGTCTTGAAGCGGAAACCATTCACATCAGTGCCGGAGATTTCTTGGCCCTGAATGACCACACCTGCCACCAGCCCCTTTTCCACCTGGCCCATGAATTCCGTATAGTTAATTTCTCTGTCATCGACCCTTGACTGCCTAAACAAGCTAAAGAGCAATATCATGACAAGACCTACGACCAGCCACAGAGCCAAATTCTTGTAAAAGGGATTCAATAAAGCAACCTCCCTGGATATTCGGTCATTATTCTAACACATGCCATACAAAGGACAATATAATAGCAGGTCCATATCAATCTTTTTAATAATCCCGGATTTTGCAGGCCTTCCGACCGTCGCAACCTGTCTTGCCGGCTCCACTGTTCGCGAAAATTCCAGTAGGTTACAGGCCGTCTCCTTTGCTGATAGCGGGTGGGCTGCTGTAATATCCCCATTTTTAACAAAGTCTTACCTGACAGGCAACCGGGTGTTGTTGAAAAAGGCGTATTTGGCTGGCCCGAGAGTCCCGGATCTTTGTTGAGCCAGTCGCCTGCAAGATATTCCATATGAGGATAGGTCACCCATTTTGGAATGAACAAAAAGTAACTGTCTGTGAAACTCTGCAAGTATGACCCGGAGGATTGCCGTTACAATGAATTTCTGCAACAGGTAAGCATTTCCCGTAATAGGGGTGGTGGGAATAATAGACAGTTATTGATTCTTGTTTTACTACCGCATCTTGTTTTCAAGTACTTGCAATTATTGATGTTTCAGTGCCAATTATTGCGCGTCATCAATATGGAATAATCGATTCAGCTTTTCACGCGCATATGCCTTCAGAGTTTCTGAGGGATCAAGGTTCATGAAAGTCACCGACGTTTGCACCCTGATTGACGTCCCAGTATATTCTTGCGTTTGTTAGATGGCAGTACGCCCAGCATCTCCCGGTATTTGGCGACTGTCCTGCGGGCCATATTAATGTTCGAAGATTCTAAAATCTCAACCATCTTCTTGTCACTGTATGGCTTCGCGGGATCTTCAGACTCAATAATCTGCCGAATCTTTTCCTTAACACTTGCCGAGGCAATGGCCTCTCCGTAAAATCGGCTAATAGAGCTATTGAAAAAGAACTTCAATTCAAAAATGCCCTGCGGGGTATGGACATACTTGTTTGTGGTAACGCGACTCACGGTCGACTCGTGCATCCCGATATCCCCAGCCACATCCCGCAATACCATTGGCTTCAAATGGGTAAGCCCCTTTTCCAGAAAATCCCGTTGAAAACGGACAATACTTTCAACCACCTTGTAAATGGTCCTCTGGCGTTGGTGAATGCTGCGAATCAGCCACACCGCAGACCGGAGTTTATTCTTGATGTACTCCCTTGTATGGCCGGCAAACTCCCCTCCTTTATTACTCAAAGCTTCCTTATAAAAAGAGCTTATGCGAAGCTTAGGCATGCCGTCCTCGTTTAGGACAATAACAAATTCATCGCCCACCTTGTACACAAAGACATCCGGGCTAATGTATTGGGGTTCTTCGTCGCTGAACTGCCGGCCAGGTTTCGGTTCCAGTCTGATGATAATCTCGACGGCGGAAAGGACATCACCAAGCCCAACACCCAGGGCACGGGAAATCGCCTTGTAGTTCTTGTTCTCTAAGTCTTTAACGTGATTCCGGATAACCTGAACCACAATGGAATCTTGCAACCCCAGCTGCCTCATCTGAATCAACAGACACTCTCTTAGATCTCGAGCACACACGCCTGGGGGATCAAAGGATTGCATCTTGCGCAGGAGGGTTTCCACCTCTGATGTGTCTGCCTCGGCCAGGGTTGCAATCTCATCCAGAGTAGCCTGAAGATAGCCGTCTGTGTTGAGGTTGCCAATGATCGCACTGCCAATCTTTTCCTCTCTCCTGCTTGGAACGGAAAGCAAAAGTTGCCACATCAGGTGTTCGTTCAAGGACTCTCGCCGGGCCACGAAATTCTCATATTCTGGGGCTTCCCGTTTTTCAGCTTCAAAATAGGCGGGCCCAGGAGTATTGTATTCTCCCAAATAGTTAGACCAGTCGATATCTGTCCGAGCCGTTTCCTCCACGGTGACCGGCTTCAACACAGAGGGCGCTTCGGGAGTCGTTATTGCCTCAGCATCCACACCGTCCTCGACAGACACTTCCTCCGGCACATCCTCAAGAACTGGGTTATCCTCCATTTCTTGATTGATTGCATCCACCAGTTCGAGTCGGCACAATTGCAGAAGCTTGATGGCCTGCTGAAGCTGGGGTGTCATGACCAGCTGCTGGGTAAGGCGAAGTTCTTGTCTAAGTCCTAAGAACATTATAGTGTAATAAGGAGCCGTAAGAATAGGGGAAGCTCGGGTCCCACTAATGCAAAGGGAATCTTGGCAGCAAGGCAAGACACTTTTGGCGAAGTTCCTTTGTCGTAGCGATAGTCCTACACATCTTCTCCCATTTTCTCTGGAGATCCAGATAGTAGTTGAACACATTGTACCGAGGTACTGCATCGGTCCTTATCAAGAGAATGTTATTCAGAAACTCCCTTGCAGATTCTTTCTCATGGGCGTGCTGTGCCATAATGGCACACGCCCGTGAAATCTTGTCCTCCAGGTTTTCACCAAGAAAACTCCCGGGATAGGGCATCAATCCCTCGACAGAAACATAATCGATGTCCTCCATGAGGGTTTGCTGGCGGAGCTTTGCCCTTTCGTGGATGAAGCGGTATATATCCTGCCGGAGCCTCTTCCACAGGGGATGGACTGGTGGAGGGGGATTGTGCACGATATACAATTGATTGTCAAAAAAGATAGAGAACCTGAACATCCTGGCATTGATGACATAGTCCATGTCTTCGCCCCGTGGAATACGGACATCAAAAGGAATAGTAGTAAAAAGGGGACGTGTGAGTACAAGGCATCCACCAAGTACCAAGGGGGTTAGCTTAATGCGGGGTTGTGTCTCTACAAGGTGACAAAGTGCCTCATTCAACAGGCGTTCCGAATCCCAAAAGGCCTTCCATGGTTCGGGCTTTATGGTCCGGCGGTAGGCCTTTTGCGGATCAACGTAATAACCCCCGACACCAGCAACGATCTTCCCTTCTATGGTCTTTCCCAGATGTTCCCTTGCTTTATGGAGAAAAAGAGGATCATCAACATATTCGTCGTCATCGACGAAGACAACTTCTTCGGCACCCAGAATCTGGGCCACGATCAGCCCTGTATTTCTGATGTTTCCATAGCCATCCATGCACAGGAAATCGAGAGCATCCTGATCACAAAAATCTCGGAAAATCTCTTGCACCCTTGCCACTAGCGTATCGGGGAAAAGCAGGATCTTTATCCTGGTTTTGTCGGCCACCTTGCTGATGATCGCGGCCACCATTTGGTTGATTTGCTCCTGATTTTCGGGGGAATCGGTACCAGTGACCACCAGGACCTGAAAGTCCTTTTCTTTGAGAATATTCAAACTCGTCAATGCCTTTTCAAGGCTGGAGCCTGTGTGACCAAGTTGCCGGTCAAAGGATCTCTGATTCATGGCTTGTGATTCCATGGGAGCCACTTTTGTCCAGTAAGAGGGGATGACAATTAATGTGCTCATGGTAACAGTGTGTTCATAGCAGTAGCCTCCAAAGTAAACCTAATGCATTAATTTACAATTATTATTAATTTCACTCGCCTTTCTCTTAAGTGCCAGGGCAAAGGCATCCCCCTTTGTTGCACTCTCTTTTAGCCTTATCATTAGATCATAATAAAAGCGCCAAGCCTCTATCTGTTTGGCCACCCTGGTCTTGGTGTCTCGATGACTTGAGCCGTCTTATGGTTTCTTCTTGGATGATTTCATAGAATTTCAGATAGGTCTCCTTTTCCTCACTGGACATAGCGTCTGGCGCCTCCAAGTAGTCCCTGGCTCTTTGAAACAAAGGGTGCCCTTTTCCACAAAGGCATATCAGCATGGCGGCATTGATTTTCACTGACTCGATAGGAGGGGCTTCAAATTGCTGTGCCAGGTCAATCTTGTCTACAGCGTCCTTGCGGCCCAAGAAAGCAGACCAAAACTTGGTGATCAGTTTTTTCAAATCAGTATCCGACATATTAGTCCTGCTACAAAAAGAGATGAAGCCAAACAACAACATCTCCCCTTTGGTTCTTATGGTCCTAAATCGCAGATTGCCGGAACCAAAACCCGTCAATAACGATTTTGTTGCAGATTTGTAACTGAAAGCACAACGGTTGTCAAACTCTTGGGCGAAATCCTGGTGAACCAATATTGTGGAAGGCTGTTATCAATTGAGATTCTGGTGGGAAAGGCAGAGTCGTTGGCGACCCTGTCTGGATTTCTGTTGATTGTGGCGGGTTTAGATTCTGCAGTTCTTCTTTAATCTGACAAGACCAATTGATGCAGAGCCAAGAAAGAGCACGCCACTCGATATCGGGTCGGAGAGAAGGTCATTTGGATGGATCATCCTCAGGCCGCACATTCCTGCTGACTTCGCCCGTACGTAGCGAGTCGGTGTCTTCCTTTTGTTTAGACTCTTCCCAAAACCATTTGGTTTGCTCCGCAAAGCGCCGACGCATGTTCCAGTCGCCATCATCGTATTTGCTCTTTTGCATTTGAACTCCCCTCTGTAGCGCATGGGTAAACGTATCTTTATATTGGCATATTGGCACGATCACCTGGGCATGTCAACCACATATAGGGGTCTGACACAGACGAAGATACAAAACATGGTAGACAACCGCTCTTTTACGGTTCACCGAGACTCCAGCGGGAAAACAGGTAGTTGTCGGAGCCCCTTTCGGCAAGGGGTTCGGTTTTCTGGAGTGGAATCAAGGACGAGCTATATGCTATCTTGAACTTGATTCCGAAAAGCATTCATGATAATTATTTTGTGGTACATGCGAAAGTCAGGCGTACCAGAATCAGTGATAATGAAAATCACCGGCCATTCAACCGGAGAAATGTTTGACAGTACAACACGATTGACATGGGCGATACCAGAAACGCCATCGAAACGTTTCAACAGTTCGTGAAAAGTGTTGACCAAAACGTTGACCAAGAGGCTATGGAGGGAAAGTAAGTGCCTGAAGAAGTTATAATTTTCGGAAAAGACACATGACCCTTTACGACAGCGGCCCGGGAGGCCTATGTCAAGGCGGGCAAGCAGGTTAGATATCTAAATGTTGTGCAAGATCCACAACAACTAGAAGTCATGCTTGAGCACTCAGCCGGAAAACGTAAGGTTCCCCTCATCGTGGAAGATGGGATCGTTACAGTGGGCTTCAAGGGTAAAACGTGAGGTGTTTAGGAACAGAGCATGTCCCGTGGGGACTGGAAAATTAGGTTGGCCGGTTGAGCCCGTTTGGCCGGTTGATCTGGTGCCGATCCGTTATTCGGAAATCGTTATTTGTTATCAGTTCTACGATTACACGATTTACGATTTGCAGTTAACGGGCCAAACCTGCTCAACGGGCTCAACGGGCTCAACCGATCTAGTCGGGCTTTCAAGGGTCTACCCCTTCTGTATCGCTCTCAAGTTGCGGCGAAGCCGGGTTCACACTCCCGGCCGCAAGGGCCGTGTCTGTAAGGGAAAATCCTTCTGCTGAATCGAGCTGTCTGACCCTGCCATTTAGTTTGCCACCAGTTTCGAGTCTTATGGTCTTGCAAGCAACCTTTCCCGAAAAGACGCCCGTACTTAATATCCTCAGACTCTCATAGACCGTAATATCACCTTGAAACTCACCCCCAATAATCATTTCGCGCACCCTGGCCGGGGCATCGACGCGACTTCCTTCAACCGTAACCACTGTATTTCCAATAAGGGCGCCTTTCAGTGAGCCCGCTATGATCAATTTTCCCTTTACGTTAAGGGTTCCCTCTACCAAGCAGTCTTTATCGATGATGGAAAGACTTTTTTGTTTATCCGCCATGGTGTGCCCCTTTGTTAAAATTGACAAGGATCAAGCCGAGTGTAGTATACTCCCTTTGAACCACGATGCTGTATTCCTTATCCTTGTTGTAACCAGTTCGGTCTGAGCCAATCCCCAAGGGAAAGGCCGCACCGTCAGAAAAAAGGCGAATCTTGGTACCAGCCCCCTTCAAAAAGGCCTGAACTCCGGTGTTCGTTGGAATGTTGGTCTTGATGTCAACGATGTTGATTATGTCCTTTGAATCAATACTCAGGGAATCTCCTGGGAAGAGACAACGCTTGACACCGTGATTTACCTGGAGGATTATATAGTCAAGTTCTGGCTCTGCCAGCTCGACGAACAATCGTCCCATCACGGTGTTGTCACGGGTTACCACGACCTGATATTTTTTCCCTTGGCCAGCGAGCGAGTAGCGCTTCCACAGGTCACGGCCGGTGTGTATCACGTAGCCTCGATCCTCTCCTGTATTATTTTTCCTGTCTCCCACATACCCCTTAAAGTTTACCACGATTTCGGAAGGGCCTGCCAGGTTCGTGGTGACGTCCACTATTTCTAATCTGTCGCCTCTTACCAACTTCACACAGGCCTGGTTCATAAAAAGATGCTCTTTGCCATTAATCCTTGTCTCGAAGAAAAGAACCTCCGGTAGTGCGGAAACAGTATGAGCCCGCGTCTGACCCGCATCAAGAACGATGTTGATCATGCCGCACGGGTGGTGATCCTTGCGTACTACAACCTGAGTCGGACGCATAATTCGAATCGGCTTACGCATATCGTTAAAGGTTCCGTGATCCATGATGTCTGCGCTGAGACCGCGTTTATAGTTCGCCTCGATATGGGAGATGCTGACAACATCACCTTGTCTGATGCGCAGGGTATATCCGTTTGTAATGGCAAAGGGGATGTTATTATTTACTGCCATCACTATATATCGCATGACCGGCGGATCCAGGTAGATGTTAGGAGTTTCCGGTACAATGTCGAGCAGTTCCATAAAGGCGTTGATGGCAAGGTTGTGGTGGTATACCTTCGTTTCCAGAGGAAGAGACTTGCTCGTCTCAATGCCAAAGGCAGGGATACCACATTGAAAGAGGGCATAATAGGTTGCAGATTTCCGTTGCTCGGGATGAATGGTATCTGGATCTCTGGTACGATGATTGTTGAAACGGAACCGATGCCCCGGCTCCTTTATATGTAGGTTGATCCGGTCTATCGCGCGCCCGGCCATATCGCCCAAACGCAAGGTTTCGCCTGTTTCGGGAACGGTATAAGTTTCGCAGTCGGCAATAATCGATTGTCCGTACCGCTTCGGGTTCCTCATGGGGCTTTCCCAGCGTTCGGAATAGAACCCGGAACCATCATGGAGATTGAGGAGGCAGTTGCTTTCCGAAATGAGCCGTTTCAGGATGACGACGATTTTTGCCTCATAGTTCTCTTCGGAGCTCTGTCCGAATTTTCGGTTCATGTCTTCATTGACCTGGCGGCGATTCAGCAAAATGGAATAGAAGTTTGCCCTTGGTACTACGATCAGATTTCCTTTAGCCAGCGCCATATCTGCATAAAGGTCTGCAGACAGGAATCCCCCCGGTTCGTTCCCCTGGATGCCCCCAATCAGAAGCAAAGTTTTGCCGGGCTCTTTGCCGCATATCCTGTACACATGAAGTTCACAATCAGTGCCCTGAAAAAAGATCTCGTGAGTTCGTTTGGCCCGCGCCATATCGGGCATCAAGAGAAGGACAACTATCAGACACGCCACAATCCACATCGGCCTTGTCATCAAAATCCTGGATAGAATACGACGCATGGTACCTCTTCTATGATCGAAGTATCTTGACCACCTCAAAGACTTCTTCTGTCAAAAGATCCCCGGTGTCCGAATACACGTATACCGTGGCGGTTTTGAAACGGCTAATCGTACTGACATCCGTCAATGTCCCGCTAACAAACTTGAAACGGGCAATAGAAAAATACTGCCCCCTCTTAAATATGGCCGGCTTTCCATCTTTCAAGGGACTCCATGGGAATGCCCTAATGGGCTCCCCTGAACCCTCTTCGGGCTTGAGAACGACAAAGGTATACCCTGCAATCTTGCCGCTTTCCCGATCAATATTCTTCAGGGCAAACTGGAATTTAAAGGTATTGTCATCACGCTCCCGCCAAATCTCGAGATTCTTAACCAGGATGCTCGCCGGGGAAGCAGGCGACGCAATTTTGTGCTCCTCGGCTTCCGTAGGCAGTGAGGCCACGGCAGCAGGTTTCGCTGTTTCTGATGCCTCCACCCTGGCAGTTTGCTTGGCAGCAGGTTTCGCTGTTTCTGGCGGCTTGACCTTGGCGCTTACAGTGGCGGCAGGTTTCGCTGTTTCTGATGCCTCTACCCTGGCAGTTTGCTTGGCAACTGGCTTCGGTTTTGTTGCTTTCGCTGTCACGCGCTTGGTCTTCCGGTCAGAAGCAGGGCTGGCCTTTCTCGCAGTTTGCTTGATATTGTCCTCCAGCACCATCAAGCCAACCAATGCCTTTTCTCTGGCCTTCTCGGCGGTTTCAAGCTCTGCCCTGAGCGCATCCAGGTTGTTTCTCAACTGTGAGTTTTCCAGACGGAGCGACTTGTAAGAAATCACAGAATAACTCACAACAGCCAAGATGGCAGTAAGAAAGGCCGGCAAGGCAAGCAGTAATGATTTGGTTACACGAAAAGAGACAATCTTGCCTAAATCGCCAATCAAAAGGACTGTCCAGCGTCTCCGTGTTCTGTGCGGATGGCCAGGTGTTTTTACCTGGACATTTTGTGCCAGGTTTCTCGATAGATTTTCCATGCTCCCCCGATGCATTTGAGCCGAAGGCGCTTGATGCCCACAGACTTGTGCCCGCTTGAATCGTATCGCTGCAAAAAGGTTGCAGTGCTTCGCTTTGGCCCCTGCTGGATCTTCAGGTCTTCAATCCAAACGCGGATCGAGTCATAGCGTCTGTTCAGTCTCTCTTTATAACGTATCCAGGCCCTCAAATCCTTACCCCGTGCTCGAAAATCCGGTGCATAACACGCACGATATCGCTGCACGTCTTTGGATCTCCAGGCATCAGCCCATTCGGCAACCAGATCTGCGATCGCCCTGTGGTCTCTGCGGACCCGGTCCAAGCGATTAAGGGCAGTCACCAGCGGCCCATTGGCTCCATGGTCCGAGTCGTCCTGCTGGTATACTTCCCCTACGATCTTCCAGGTTTTTCCATTCTTTTCCAGGAAGAGCTTCTTCGTGCCCACAGTGCTCGTCTGGCGATCCATGTGTATGACCTGATCAAAGAGGGCCACGGCACAGGGGTTTCCCCGCAGGAGAGTCAAGTTCCGAAGTCTCATGTCAAATGGAATCTGGGCACGCTGCCAGGTGGTGCGAATCCGATCCCATGCTCTCCACAGGGTGTCAAAATCTCCAGAAGCTTCGCTATAGCAGGTGCTGTATCTGGCCCTGTCTCCTGTTACAAAAGCAGTTTGCCAGTCCTCCAGAAAGCTCATGAGGCTCTTTTTATCTGCCAGATGGCTCTGTGCCGGTACCATGTCCAGGTCTTGCTTGACGATGATCGGCGTACGGTTTAGCTGGATGCATCGAGCGACTGTTTCAAGATCATCATTGTTCATCACTACGCACCCATTTGAATCACGGGGTCTGATCGGCTTGTTGCTCCCGTGCAGCCAGATGTTATTCCCCCCCCGGTTAAACTTTCGATCCAAAAGGTTGGGGTAATCCATGACAAAGGCCCCATTGCCGTAAATAGGGTTCAAATACCTTTTCTTGGAAGCCCTCGTAAAAAAGTAAATCCCTTCTGGGGTCCTTCGGTCTCCGGATTTCTGCTTGTTCCCAGCAACTTCACCCGTGGAGCACGGAAACTTGTGCTTCAGACAAAAGGTGTCTTTGCATTCGTAAAGGCTTACAGTTTGGGTATGTTTTTCCACGACAATGGCATAGGCTGGACCATCATCCGAACCGAGGCTGATGAGACTGTCGGGAATGAGATCCATGCCAGGCTTATGGCGATCGGAGACGCTGCTGGCGTAGACGCAGGCGAACAGGGTAAGGAGTAGTAAACACTGGGAAAATAAGACATGAATAACTCGGGTACACTTTGAAGCCAATCTCATGTGAGGAAACATCATAAGGAAGTAGAACCGGGATTATGAGCTTAGTAGATTAATTTAAGCACGTCGCGCCAGGGCGGGCCGGGACTACATGGGCACCAAAATCATCTTGGGATGTCGCGCCAGGGCAGGCCTAACTGGCTCATATCAAAAGGATAATGCCTCAAGTACTAAGGTTCAGCGGTTCAACGGTTCAACGTTCAGAGGTTAAAACCGTGAAGCGTGAACCGTGAACCTTGAACCTTGAACCTTGAACCGATCACTTTAGCTAAAGGTCATCTGGTCTGCATGATCAAAACCGTTTCAGAACCCGTTCAAAACCTGGAAGAGCCCGCCTTATGGTGTCGTCATCTACACAAAACGCAATGCGAAAATAACCGGGGGCTCCGAAGCCGCTTCCCGGTACGGTAAGGATCAGTTCTTCCTGGAGCGCCTTCACAAAGGCAACATCATCTGGAACAGGGCTCTTGGGAAAAAGGTAAAACGCCCCCCTTGGTTTGACAAATTCGTATCCGCACTCAGAGAGACCATCGCACAGGAGATTCCTCTTTTGTTCGTATATAGCCGGGTCAACACAAATCCCCTGAAGAGACTGAATGGTTCGCTGCATCAGCGCAGGGGCATTCACATATCCCAGGATGCGATTGGCAAGGGCCATGCCAGCCAAAAGATCCTCTTTATGACTCGTTTGAGGATTTACGGCCAAAAAGCCGATCCGCTCACCCGGAATGGAGAGGTCTTTTGAATAGGATGTAACAATCATGCTCTCAGCATAGCAGGAGAATATACTCGGCACCTCAGCCCCGTCAAACGTGATCTTTCGATAAGGCTCATCAGAGACAAGATAAAGGGTCCGGCTTAGTCTGCGGCCTTCCTCCCTCAAAAGAGACCCCAATTGCAAGAGGCTTTCCTTGGAGTAAATCTGACCGGAAGGATTGTTAGGAGAATTGATCAGCACAACCTTGGTTCTTGGTGTGATAGCGGCCTGGATGGACTGAAGGTCGAGGGTAAAATCCGACCTGGTGGGCACGGTCTTAAGGACCCCGCCGTGATTGTCCGCATAAAACCCGTATTCCACAAAATAAGGGGCCGGTGTTATTACCTCATCACCAGGGTCCAGGATAGCCCTCAAGATCACGTTCAGGGCACCAGCAGCCCCACAGGTCATGATCACCTCATCTGCCGTGACGGTCACACCTTGCTCCTTTGATAGAAACCCGGCTACCGCCTGGCGCACAGAGGCATATCCTGTATTGGGCATGTAGCTGTGGTGTCCGCTGCCTGAGGCCTTTGCCACATCGACCAGAACCTCCTTGAAGCGGGCAGGAGGCTCTAAGTTTGGATTTCCAAGGCTGAAGTCAAAGACGTTCTCAGCCCCATGTCTTGCTTTGAGCTGAGCCCCTTGCTCAAACATCTTCCGGATCCACGAGGAACGCTCAAGGAACATTTGAACCTTTTCAGCAATTGTCATAGGATCATCCAGGATTCCTTACTCAGTCAACCGACTCTACCCTATCCACCTCAGGCACTTCCTTCTTCATGAACTTCTCAATACCATTTTTTAAGGTTATTTGAGACATGGGACAACCCTTGCACGCCCCCTGAAGACGCACCTTGACCACACCCCCTTCAATGCCAACAAGTTCAACATCGCCGCCGTCTGCTTGAAGCATGGGCCGTATCATGTCAATGACCGCTTGAACCGATTCCTTCATTGTTCCTCCTTTGGATATTCAGATTCGCGGGCACCATAAACGGAATTACCGGTTTTTGCAACCGCTATTCGGGTATCGGATTGTCGATTGTCGATCGTCGATTGTCGATTTTTTTCAATCATCAATCATTAATCGAAAGATTGGTTCTTTGTGAATAAAAATCCTTTTTGAACAGGCCGAATCGTCCCTGGCGGATCGCCTCTCGCATCTCTCTCATAAGCGTCACAAAAAAATAAATGTTATGGATGGTATTCAAGCGATAAGCAAGCAACTCTTTTGCCATGAAAAGATGACGCAAGTAGGCCCTTGAATAATGTCTGCACGTATAACAAGCGCATCCGACTTCAACAGGTAGTTCGTCCTCTCGGTACCGGGCGTTGCAAATATTGAGAGTGCCGCTGCTGACAAAAAGCTGGCCGTTTCTGGCGTTGCGTGTGGGCATCACACAGTCGAACATATCTGTGCCAAGAGAGACCAACTCCACCAGGTCTTCCGGCGCCCCCACGCCCATGGCATACCGGGGGAGCGGGCCCGGAAGCAGGGGAAGGGTGAAGGCTGCAACATCCAGCATCGCCTCCTTTGGCTCCCCTACACTCAAGCCACCCAGTGCATATCCATCGAAACCGATATCTGTCAGGGCTTCAATACCGTAAGCACGAAGGCCCTTAAACATACCCCCTTGAACAATACCAAAGAGTGCGGAACCTTCTGTGCTGCGGCTCTCCTTGCAGCGTCTTGCCCAGTCAATGCTCAGCTCCAGAGATCTTCTGGTCTCAGTCCGGGTGGCCGGATAGGGGGTGCACTCATCCAGGCACATCATGATGTCAGAGCCCAGGGTCTCCTGGATTTCGATGACCTTCTCCGGTGTCAAAAGGTGTCTTGAACCATCAATATGGGACTGGAAAGTTACCCCCCGGTCGGAAATCTCCCTCAGTTTTGACAGGCTGAATACCTGATAACCGCCACTGTCTGTCAAAATAGGTCTATCCCAATGCATAAACTGATGAAGCCCGCCAAGCTTGCCTATCACACCATGTCCGGGGCGCAGGTAGAGGTGATAAGTGTTTGCGAGTACGATTTGCACCCCGAGTCCGCAAAGCTCTTCAGGCGTCAAGGATTTGACAGTGGCCTGCGTCCCCACTGGGATAAAGGCCGGTGTCTCGATACAACCATGGGCCGTGTGTATCTTTCCAAGTCGAGCACTGGTTTCATTTGATTTGTCTAAGACCTCAAACGAAAAGCTCATGTTTTTTGGTTATGCCGGTTTGGTCGGTTATGCCCGTTGGCCGGTTGAGCCGGTTGAGCCCGTTTGGCCTGTTTGGCCTGTTTGGATTCGTTATTCCTGAATCGTTTCTGTCTGATACCAGTCTGCGGTCGGCGTAAAGCCGACCCTACATCCACGTAGGGGCGGGTTTATCCCGCCCGACTCTTATACGCAAGGCGGCACAAGATATCAGGCATCGGGTTTCTGCATGTCGATTCACGATCTGTAGTTAACGGGCTCAACCGGTCAAACCGGCTCAACCGCCTACCGGATCAACATCGCATCTCCATAGCTGTAGAAACGGTACCTCCGGCGGATTGCCTCCTGGTAGGCATTTAGAATAAAGTCGCGTCCTGCAAATGCGGCAACGAGCATCAAAAGGGTGGTCTCGGGAAGGTGAAAATTGGTAATCAAGGCATCAATGACTCTAAACTCAAAACCTGAATAAATAAAAAGATCACACTCACCAGACCCGGCTCTCACACGGCCGTCCGGGCCTGAAGCAAACTCCAGGACGCGCACCGTGGTCGTGCCCACGGCAACGATCCGCCTGCCCTCGTCCTTGGCTTTGTTAATTGCCCTTGCAGCCTCTTGTGTAAGCTCATAGACCTCAGAATACATTCGATGTTTCCTGACATCCAGGACCCGCACCGGCAGAAAAGTCCCGTACCCTACGTGAAGTGTTATCGGAACGATCTCCACTCCCTTTTCTGTGAGTTTGTCGAGAATCTCATCTGAAAAATGCAGCCCCGCGGTAGGGGCTGCCACAGCTCCCTTTTTTTCGGCATAAACGGTCTGGTAACAGACTCGATCGTCACAGGGTGGGGGCTTTGACTCATCCCTCTTAATATAAGGGGGAAGCGGAATCTGGCCGATCCTGTTTAGCAGTCTGTCAAAGTCTCCCTTGAACCGGAATTCCAACTCGCAGAGTCCGTCAGTCCCGCCCAGCACAATTGCCTGGAGGCCTCCATCAAAGTGGAACTTCGATCCTATACGTGGGCGCTTGGATGTCTTGACCAAACACTCACAGGTAAAGCTCCCCGTACCCTCACCCCCACCTTGTCCTCCCCCCCCTTGAAGCAGAACCTCTACCCTTCCTCCGGTCTCTTTCGAGCCTATCAGGCGAGCCGGAACCACGCCTGTGTTGTTTACAACCAAAAGGTCTCCGGGGAAAAGCAGCCGGGCAATGTCCGCAAAGTAGTAGTGGGATACCCTTTGCCATTTTTTTTCCAGGACCATCAGCCGGGATTCATCCCGGGGAGATGCGGGCACCTGTGCGATCAGTTCCTCAGGGAGGGTGTAGTTGTAGTCGTTTAGTGAATACATGTTTCTGAGTAGCCGGGCGGGATAAACCCGCCCCTACGTGGATGTAGGGTCGGCCTGCCCTGGTGCGACACCAATATATGAGCACGCAACCTTCGGCAACCCGGTCTGGGCCAGGGCTTTATGCCGACCGCTAATTGGTATCTGGTATCGGGCATCCAGCATCAGACTCGGTCAAGATCTTCCCAAATAGACCAGACCGAGTCCGACAGACATGAGGAGGAATCCTATGAGCCTGAGGCTTGAATCAGGGAGTTCAACAAGTTTTTGGACCCAAGCCTTTATCTTGGAAGGTGCGGCAAAATAAGGAAGGCCCTCCACGATCATCACCATTCCGAGCACACACAAAAAGTAATCCACGATTCTCCTCACCTGAATTTTTGGAAGGTTATAGTATCTCCGAATCTCCTTTGTCAAAAGAAAATCAGGCCGGCGTGGTTTGCCTTTCAAGGTGATCTCTGGTAAAGGATTGTCCAACATCACCCCGCCCATACCCTCAATGCTGTTGAATTAGGAGGACTTTCTAATATGACTTACGAAGCCATTATCGGCCTTGAGGTCCATGCCCAGCTATTAACCAAGACCAAGATCTTTTGCGGTTGCTCCACCGAGTTTGGCGCACCGCCCAACACCCACACCTGCCCGGTCTGCCTTGGGATGCCC
>JAFDKF010000086.1 GCA_019307135.1 Deltaproteobacteria bacterium | reverse complement strand
GACATGACCTATCTGGCTGAGTCGCAGGCGGTCAAGCCAATCATAATTCCTCAACTGGGACGGAGGCTTCGGTCTGCTGACGATCTAATGGCCTTTTTTCGAGTCCTGCGCCTTCTGTTTAAGTTCCGACCCCAGATCGTTCATACGCATACGGCCAAGGCCGGCACCCTGGGGCGACTCGCCGCTCTCCTTTACAATACCGTACAGAGCCTAAGGTCCACGCCGCTGTGCTTTCTTCAGAAAATCTCAATCGTTAAAATCCGCAATCCGCAATCCGCAATCCAAAATCCAAAATCCAAGGTGGTTCATACTTTTCATGGTCATGTCCTGCGAGGCTATTTTTCGCCATTCAAATCGAGGTTATTCCAGAGAATCGAGAAAATCCTGGCCAAATTCACTGACGCCATTGTTGTGGTTAGTGAGCAGCAGAAAGAGGAGTTGTGCAGGGATTTTGGGATTGGTCGGCGACAGCAGTACCAGGTTATTCCCCTTGGCTTCGATTTAACACCATTTAGTCGAGGCGCCGCAGATATGGGCCAATTCCCGGCGCGGCTTGGCCCCGCAGAAAACAGCGGCAGGTTGGTGGGCATTATCGGCAGGCTGACAGGGATCAAGAACCACCGTTTGTTCCTTGAAGCGGTACAACTGCTTACAAATAGCAAAGAAGACAATAAAACCCGGTTTTTGATTGTAGGAGACGGAGAGTTGCGCAAAGACCTTGAGAGCCTGACACACACATTGCATCTGGAAGACCGAGTGATCTTTACTGGCTGGATGAAGGACCTGACACCACTATACGTCGACCTGGACGTGCTGGCCCTCACCTCGGATAATGAAGGGACGCCAGTGGCGATGATTGAGGCGATGGCGGCCGGGGTACCTGTAGTGGCCACGGATGTGGGAGGGGTGAGGGAGTTGATTTCGGAATGCGGGAATGTTCTCAAGCCGCCAGGTGCTATGCGGAACGCGGGGGATGTTCTCAAGCCGCCAGGCGCAATGTTCTCAAGCCGACAGGCGCTATTAACAACCAAAGCGGGTGAATTTGAGGTCTGTGAGCGGGGGATTTTGGTGAAACCGGGTAATGTGAGGGGTTTTGCAAAGGGGCTCCAGTATTTGTTGGAACGGCCTCATGTATGCAAGCAAATGGGACAAAGGGGAAGAGAATATGCCATGCAGCGCCATAGTAAGGAGAGGCTGGTAGCCGACACGGACCGTCTTTATAGAAGTCTCTTAGAGTGAATTGTGGGCTTGGGTCACCCAGTCAGAACCAGCTCAGCCAAAGGAACGTTTTAAGAAACGATTTTAGAAGGAGTGAACATGGCGAATCAATCCATCATTACCGAATTCTGGGAGTTCTTAAAGATTAGAAAACGCTATTGGTTACTTCCCATTTTGATAACGTTAGGGCTACTCAGCGCTTTGATTGTTTTTACCGAAGGTAGCGCAGTAGCTCCTTTTATTTATGCATTGTTCTAATGTTTTCAAAGAGCTTCAGCATTTTGAGAATTTTCATTTCGTTTGGAGGCCAGAGTGACAATTATTGATAGGTCATCCAGATCATTTATCTTAAGCATTTTCAAGAGATTGCTCGATCTCGGGATAGCAATTTGCTTAGTTCTCATCCCAATTATCATAATCACAGGTGGGTTCAAAACAAGCATTCTGGGAATCTCCATCAAGGCGAATCACTTATACAGCCCTATCAAGATTCTTGTTCCCCTAATTTTGATCCGAATGGTAATCACATTTGAGGTCAAGAATATGGTCCTTGTGCTCGTATCAATATTTATGACTATGTTGTTTATGGAAATAGCCATACGTATTTGGAACCCTCCAATGGCAAAACCAGAAATGAACCAGATTCACCAGGCATCAGCTGTTTTTGGCTGGGAACTTGTCCCTGGATCGTCCGGAATTGGAAGCCTTGGTGAGTCTTACCATATCAACTCTGTGGGTTTTCGGGATGCCGAACATACCCTTAGGAGACAGCCGGGAATCAATCGAATTATGGTAATTGGGGATTCTTTCACTTTTGGTGCGCGTGTGAATTTGGAAGATACCTATCCTAAACAACTCGAAGGGATTCTCAATCGTGCAAACATGGCCAGTGAGGTCATCAATTGTGGGGTCATAGGCCATAATATGTGGCAGCATTATGAAATGCTCAAAAGAAAGGTTCTTCTTTATCAGCCCGATTTGGTTATCTTGGGATTGTTTGAAGATGACCTTGCCAGTTCAATTCCCCCGTACAACGAGTCTGATGGGTATCAAGGAGAAAATCCATTTGAGGATCAAGGTGTTTCTGGAGTAATGAGCCACTTTTCACTCTGGAATTTTTTGAGAAATGTAAATGCCCAGTTTGAATATAAGTACCGTTACCGGCGCGGATACGCTTACATGAAGGCAGTTGAGAACAGAAAGAAAAAATGGGGGACTGCAAATCCAACAAATACAAATTACAAAATCATGTCAGGAAAAATGGAAAAACGAAAATATATAGAGTTTTCAGAAAGTTTAAAACAGGTTGTTATCACGGCCAACGATGCAGGAACCAAAGTGTTGGTTGTAATGATTCCTGATTCGGTACAGCTCAACGACTCTCATATGCAGGCCATTAATCGATTTGTAGAGCAGGCTTGCCGTGAAATTGGCGTTCCCTTTGTTGACGTGACTCCCGCCCTTGAGGCAGAAGAAGACCATAGATCCCTCTATCTATTTCCTTTTGATGCTCACAACAGCCCGAAAGGATTGCGACTTATCGCGCAAACCATTGCCAACAAAATCATTAGCCTTCATTTCCTATCTCCTTCAAATCATGAATTATCACGAACAAACAAATGTGCGGAATCGTCGGGTTTTTAAGTACTGGTAGCTTCAAGTCGCTGCAAGCGACACTCCCGGAAGCAATATCCCGTCTCACCCATCGCGGCCCGGATGATTCGGGCTTTTTTTTTGATCCAGAGGCCGGTATTGGGCTGGGGCACAGGCGGCTGTCGGTGATCGATCTGTCCGCAGCCGGCCGTCAGCCCATGGCGAGTGATGATGGAAGTGTGCGGATAGTTTACAACGGTGAGGTGTATAATTTTGAAGAGATTCGTGTAATCCTGGAAGGGTATGGCCATCACTTTAAAAGCGATAGCGATACGGAGGTGATCCTTAAGGCTTATCTTCAGTGGGGGATTGATTGCCTGAAGAGGTTTGTGGGCATGTTTGCCATTGCTCTGTGGGATAGCCGTAAACAATGTCTTTTTTTGGCCCGGGATCGATTGGGAATTAAACCCCTATATTATCACTTTAGCCGGGGTAGGCTTCTGTTCGCTTCGGAGCTCAAGGCCCTCATGGCATTCAAGAGTTTCGAGAGGGATATTGATCCTAAGTCTATTCCACTTTTTTTCCACTACCAATACGTTCCTGCTCCCAGGACTATTTTCAGGAATACGTACAAGCTCCTTCCAGGCCATCACCTGATCTACAATGGCAATGATCTGAGATCCTGCAGGTACTGGACCTTGCCTGACAGGCCAGAACATGCGGGGCAGTCGAGCCCGAGCGAGGAAGAGAGACTGGAAGAACTGGACGATCTTTTGACCCGGGCCGTATCCGACCGTCTGGTCAGTGATGTGCCCCTCGGAGCCCTGCTAAGCGGCGGGATCGACTCTTCGGTGGTAGTTGCTCTGATGCAAAAGGTCAGCACCACCCCGACCAGGACATTTAGTATCGGGTTCAGAGACAAAGGGTACAATGAGGTCCCTTGGGCCTCCAAGGTGGCCAGGCATTTGGGGACGGATCACACTGAATTTTATGTCACCCCCAGGGATGCAATGGAGGTCATTCCAAAGCTTCCCGACATGTACGACGAGCCTTTTGCCGATACCTCATCTCTTCCTACTTTTTTGGTCTGCCGTTTGGCCCGTTCTCAGGTAACGGTAGTGCTGTCTGGTGATGGCGGAGACGAACAATTTTCCGGCTACGTTCGGTACTGGAGCACAAAGGCCATGGTCGAAAACTGCCGGCATCTGCCCACATGGGTCAAAAGAGGCTTGGCCGTTTCTCTAGGAGCTATTTCCACTCATTGGGTTGAAAAAAACTATTTTCGTTGGTATCGTTTCTTTCCTCGACGATTCAGGGTGGCCAATTTCCCGGATAAATGGCAAAAGCTTGTTGCCATGATGGGGCAAGACTCTGTGTCGGACATTTACCGAACAACCATTTGCCTATGGCATGTGGATGAAATCGTCGCCTTGACCGGGACACAATTGTCGGATAGTACATATGATGAGATTTTTCTGAATACCGAAGGTTGGCCCATTCTTCACAGACTCATGCGGGTCGATCAGAAGACCTATCTCCCTGATGCTATGCTGACGAAGGTGGATCGGGCCAGCATGGCAGTCAGCCTGGAAGTTCGTGTGCCCCTCCTGGATCATCGGGTTATGGAGTATACCTCAAAGCTGCCTGATAGCCTGAAATACAGAAATGGCGCCGGCAAATATCTGCTCAGAAGGCTTCTGGCCCGGTACGTGCCAACCGAGCTATTTGAAAGACCCAAGATGGGGTTTGGCGTTCCCATTGATCGATGGTTTCGGAATGAACTGAAAACCCTGCTTCTGGATTATCTTTCCCCCGAGCGTCTAAGGAGACAGGGTTTCTTTGATCATGCCATAGGCTGGTTGAGGTAAAGCGCTGCAGAAGGCGGTCTTGCAACGACGTTGAACTGATGTGTGAGAATAGTATCAGAGTGTTGCGCATCATTGCCCGCCTCAACATCGGCGGGCCGGCCATTCATACGATTCTTCTCACCCGCCACATGCAAAGCCTGGGTTACGAAACGTTGGACATGACCTATCTGGCTGAGTCGCAGGCGGTCAAGCCAATCATAATTCCTCAACTGGGACGGAGGCTTCGGTCTGCTGACGATCTAATGGCCTTTTTTCGAGTCCTGCGCCTTATGTTCAAGTTCCGGCCTGACATCGTTCATACGCATACGGCCAAGGCTGGAACCCTGGGACGACTTGCCGCTCTCCTTTACAATACCGTACAGAGCCTAAGGTCCACGCCGCTGTGCTTTCTTCAGAAAATCTCAATCGTTAAAATCCGCAATCCGCAATCCGCAATCCGCAATCCAAAATCCAAAATCCAAGGTGGTCCATACCTTCCATGGCCATGTCCTGCGGGGCTACTTTTCTCCTGCCAAAACGAGGTTATTTCAGGGGATCGAGAAAATCCTGGCAAAATTTACTGACGCCATAGTGGTGGTCAGTGAGAGTCAAAAGAGGGAACTTTGCAGCAAATACCATATAGCGCCGGCACATAAATTTAGAGTGATACCACTGGGCTTTGATCTGGAACCTTTTCTGACCTGCAAGGGTGAGACTTATCAGAAGTCGGAAGTCAGAAGTCAGAAGTCAGAAGTCAGTGGTCAGAAGTCAGTGGTCAGAAGTCAGAGGACAGAAGTCAGAAGTCGGAAGTCAGAAGTCGGAAGTCAGTGGTCAGAAGTCAGTGGTCAGAAGTCAGAGGACAGAAGTCAGAAGTCAGAAGACAATTTGGGAATGGCCTCCCATGAATGGAAAATCGGTATTGTTGGCAGGCTAGTTCCCATAAAGAACCACATGATGTTTCTAAGATCGGCAAAAATATTTTTAGATCATAATCCGGACATTCCTGCAAAATTCTTAATAGTTGGTGACGGGGAATTGAGAGATGACCTCATGGCCTATTGTGAGCAGCAAGGGCTGTCTGATTACGTGAAATTTTGCCACCTGTGCGGTTGGTGATTCTTGAGCCCTTCCGAATGATCTAATTCTGATCGGCGGGTTCCCGTAGGGGCGAGTTTACCTCGCCCGAATCGATTTGGCGGGCGGCGTAAAGCCGCCCCTACGACGTTTCCCTCATAACCATCAACTCATTGACAAAACACGGTGAATGCTAACCGCACAGCTCCAAATTTTGCGGCTGGAGAAAGGATTTGCCAAATGTATACGCCGACCTGGATATTCTGGCTCTGACCTCGATAAACGAAGGTACTCCCGTTTCCATTATAGAGGCTATGGCGTCATCTGTTCCCGTCATTTCCACGGACGCAGGTGGAGTGAGGGAACTGATTTCGGATTTCGGATTTCGGAATTGCGGCTTACGCCTTGAAAACAGCACGGAATTAGAAAAGGGTGAGTTTGAGGTGTGCGAGCGGGGGATTTTGGTGAAGCCGGGAGATGTGGAGGGGCTTGCTGAGGGGCTGAAATATCTGGTTGAAAACCATGCTCGCCTGAAAGAAGAAATGTCGGGGCGTGCGCGCTTATTTGTGGAACAAAAGTTTTCAAAAGAGCGGCTGTTTGAGGATATAGAGTCTCTCTATGTTGAGCTAATGGGTCCGCAGATTACGCAGATTACGCAGATTAAAGAGGGGAGGGGCATGTCCGCGGATTACTAGATTACACGGATTAAAGAGGGGAGAGGCATGTCCGCGGATTACGTAGATTACACGGATTGAAAAAATAAGATGAAAGATGAAAGGACGTATAAGATAATTGGTGCGGCGATTGAGATACAGTCCGCGGATTACCCCAGTACCATCTCCCGGAGCTACGGGGCAGGCGCAGATTACACGGATTAAGAGGATTAGATGAGAGATGAAAAAACCTATAAAATTATTGGAGCGGCCCTTGAAGTACAATCCGCAGATTACGCAGATTGCCGCAGATTAAAAAGACGATAATATATCCACAGATTACGCAGATTACACAGATTAGGGAACCAAAATGAGGGATGAGCGGACTTACAAAATAATTGGCGCAGCCCTTGAAGTACATAAGGAGCTTGGGTGTGGGTTTTTAGAAGCTGTATATCAGGAGGCGTTGGGGCGAGAATTCAGTTTAGAACGAATTCCTAATAAGGCTCAGCCGATTATCGATATTCTTTACAAAGGGGTGCTTTTAGAGAAAAAATATCAACCTGATTTTGTTTGTTTTAATGAGATTATAGTGGAGATTAAAGCGCTGGCCAAACTGACTGGGATTGAAGAAGCACAACTCATTAACTATTTGAAAGCTACCGGTATGAAGGTTGGTCTTTTAATCAATTTTGGAACTGAGTCGTTAGAATATAAACGGTTTGTTTACGACAAGAAGTCCCTATAATCTGATCCGCAGATTACACAGATTACGCAGATTGCACGGATTAGAAGTGATGTGGGAACTATTCATGCAGTCATTAATCTGCGCGAATCCGCGTAATCTGCGGATCAAAATCCCTTGAGTACAAAAGGTTAGTTTATAATCTGCGCGAATCTGCGTAATCTGCGGATAAACTTCGGATCTAAGTCCCTCGACACAAACGATTTATTTACTCTCTTTAATCCGTGTAATCCGCGCCTGCCCCATAGGTCCGGAAGATCGTACTGGGGTAATCTGCGGATCAAAATCACTTGAACACAAAAGGTTCATTTACACAAAATAAATCCGCGTAATCCGCGTAATCTGCGGATCAAGATCACTCGAACACAAGAGATTTGTCCCATTTGAGTAGCCTCGCCAATCATGGTGCGTCTCTGGGTATTTTCACTGAACCGAGACGAAGTATCGCAAGGGGCAGTGGTTCGGTAGGTATTCCGAGAATCTCCCCGCGGTGCCGTGATTTGGTGAATATGCGGCCGTTAGGATATTTGGCAATTTGCTTGAGGTCCTTGGGCCTGAGTTGTCTGGTCCACTTCACTTCCAGAGGCCAGAAGCGATTTTGGTCAACGTACGCAACGTCAACCTCGCCCTCGGCTTTGATGTAGTACGTGGGATAATATCGCCGATAATGCGTGACCACACAGGCCTCGGCCAACCTGGCAGCCCAGTCCGGATCGGATACGATAGGCTTGACCTGCTGGCTGTATGGGTCTTCACGGGGGGTTAACCAGGCCCTTATTGCATGAAAAATGAATGGGTCTGCGAACATCAGCTTACGAGCTTTTTTGGGTGCTGCTGTGAATTTATCCTCCACCAGGGCAGGTTGAATAAAGGCAGCATCCATAGATGCGAGCAGGGCTACATAATCGGCCACCGTCTTTGGGTGATCAATGGAAAGGTCATGTGCCAGGGTATTCCATGTAACCTGGCTGCCATAACGCTTGACTATGGCTTCCAGGACTTCACGCAGGTAATGTTCCTGCTTCCCCCTCTTGAGAACGTCCCCTCGAATCCAGTCGCTGTATGTGGAGAATGTGGCAGGCATAATACGTTTGTGTCTTGCGATGTCATTGATAGCTGTGAGAAAACCACCATGAACGAGGTAGAGATCGAATTCTTCATACAATCTATCGAGCGATGGAGTAGTCGGTTTGATTTCAGGATTCATTAGCCTGCCCAGTGTATCAGTAGAAAATCGCTTTTTTAGCCTGACCGTTTCGAGAAAACTGAGAGGGTAGAGATGAAAATCTACGGTGTCCGCAGTTCCGCGCCTCCCGGGAAATCGCATGCGCGCTTCCTTAATGATTGCCAGATCCGAACCAGTGACGAACATGACTACATTTTCCAGCACGCCGGCATCGGCCAGGTATTTGATACCCCTGTCCCAGTCGCGAATATAAGTGACCTCATCAAGGAGCAGATAACAGATATCCGTACCTGGCATTTCGTTCAGAGTTTCCGTGAGCAGCCTGACCAGGGAGTGATGGTCATCAATGAGTTCCCCGGTCAAATAGACAATATGTTTTGGTGCAACACCGCTCTGGAGTAAGTCTGCCATCCACTGCTTCATAAGCGTCGTCTTGCCGATCTGGCGGCCTCCGCCAATGGTGTAGATACCGGGCTGGTGTCGGGGAAGTCTGTCCAGCAGGTGTGATCGGTGGACCAATAACTGTTGCCGTAATTGTCTCAGATGAGGGTCCCGCTTGACAAATGAGCCGGGATCCTCGAGATGGATATTATGAGGGGAAAAGCGGATATCCATGGCAAACCCCTTTTCACCCCCACCCAAACCCTCCCCCTTGAAGGGGGAGGGCGGGGTGGGGGTGTTACTCATTTTTGATCAACACTCTCTGAATAAATTTATTCATAGCTTAATATTCATGATCGCATATCATTGTCAAGGGAAAATCATGGTGCCCCATTAAGGGATGCAAAGGGGGGGGAGGATGCGCCTTCTAAAGCCGCACGGACTTCTCTCGTTTGAGTTTCCTTTTTGGATACATTTGCACATACCTGAATAATTTCTGTTATTCTTTTTCTTTCCCTAATAACGAAGTCGACTTCAAAATTGTGGGGAGATTTCCAATAGTAGCTCTCTTTCCCCCGTCGCATTAATTCTACAAAAACGATATTTTCGTAAATCCTTCCTGTATCGTGTGAAAACTTAAAGGCTATGGAGCGGGCAAGAGCTGTATCGACGCAGTATATCTTCAAAGGGTTATAGAGCTGTTTTTTTAAGGCGTTCTTCGGAAAAGAACGCTTTAAGCTGAAATAGTTCTTTGCCAGAGAACTATCAAGAAAAAAAATAATGGTTGATGGAGAGGAGGTGAGAGCGGTATCATGTGAAAGTTTTATGGTTCCATTAAACTTTACTATAGAAAGTTTTATGCTTACATGATATTTTATTGATATGGAATTCCTGGAAAGATACCTGCCTATCTGGAGCCTGAAAAAAGAGGTGCTGGCTCCTAAAATGATCTTTATCGCCGGGCCTCGACAGTCAGGCAAGACCACTTTACTGGAACATTTCCTGGCTGAAGAGGGTTGTTCCTCTCTTTTTTTTAACTGGGACACACCAAAGGTCAAAGCATTGTATCTGGAGGACCCCACCTTTTTTGAATCAGAGGCCAGGTCGTTAAAGAAAGAAAACAGGGATGTCTGGGTTGCTCTTGATGAGATTCACAAGCGGGCCAAATGGAAGGATATCCTGAAGGGCTACTACGACCAGTTTCGTGAAGACTTTCGTTTCGTCATATCCGGCAGTGCCAGACTGGATCTTTTCAGACGGACGGGTGACGCCCTTATCGGGAGATATTTTCTGTTTCACCTCTACCCTTTCTCCCTCCCGGAGTTGGGTTCCAGGGCCTTTGAGGATCTGACCCTATGGCATGATATAGCCAAACACGAGAAATGGTCTGATCTGTTTGACCTCGTGGCTGACCACAAGCCCCTGCCGTTTGATTTGTGGCAGCAGATGTATGAATTTGGACCTTTTCCTGAGCCGCTCCTTAAAGGTGATAAGGCCTTTTCTAACTTGTGGCACCAGGACTATCTCAGTCTATATCTCAGGGAGGAGATCCGGGATTTAACCAGGATTTCAGATATTGACGGCGTGGAGACGCTGGTCCATCTCCTGTCCAAGAGAGTAGGTAGCATATTGTCCATTAACAGCCTGAGGGAGGACCTCCAGGTCTCATATGGTACGGTCCGGGCCTGGCTGGAGTCTCTAACCACCCTGTATTTGATCTTTGCGCTGTCGCCATGGCAGAGAAAAATCCATAAGAGCATCAAAAAGGAGAAAAAATATTATTTGCATGATTGGTCTTATATCCCTGAAAAAGATAAAGGCCCCCGGTTTGAGAATATGGTAGCCGTGGGCCTCAATAGGCTATGCAACACACTGAGGGAAAATGGCCTTGGTTCTTATGAGCTTTTTTTTGTGAGGGATTTAGCCAAGCGTGAGGTAGATTTTTTAGTGGCCAAAGGGGAAGACCCTGTGCTTTTAATAGAGACTAAGACCGATGCGCTAAAAATCTCCGGATATGCTCTCAATCTGGCAAAGAAACTCGGTGATATTCCGATCATTCAACTGAACCATAGATCCGGAGTCCTGAAAAAATTGAGTCAGAAGGCATCTGTCATCTCAGCCCATCACTTCTTTTCCTGTATACCGTGATGCTTGGATACCAGGTCCGGGGGATGTTCTGTTCACGTCAGTTCTACGCTTCCACGATATCCCACGGCACTTCCACTTTGTCATCTTGGGTGCGGCCAATCAGTCCGATATGCTCGAGTCGCAAGACAGGCTGAACTGTTACCCAAAATCCCCAATCCCCAATCCCCAATCCAAATTCCGCAATCCTACATCTTTCCCTGCACGTACCTTTCCGCCAATTCCACATCCTTTTTGCTCCCGATAAAAAGCGGCACTCTTTGGTGGAGCTCTTCAGGTTCCACCTCAAGGATCGGTTTTTCTCCTGTGCTGGCATAGCCACCTGCCTCCTTTACCACAAAAGCCAGAGGATTGGCCTCGCACATGAGGCGCAGTTTGCCGTGGGGTTTCTTCGGGTCTTTGGTGTCTGCCGGATACATGAAGATGCCACCCTTTAAGAGATTCCGGTGAAAGTCAGAGACTAAAGAGCCGATGTATCTGGCAGTATAGACGGGTTTGGTGTCAGGAGACTTGAAGTGTTCCACCAGACGCCTGACACCATCACTCCAGTAGTTGTAATAGCTTTCATTCACACTGAAGATCTTGCCACGCTCCGGAATTTGAATGTTTTCGTGGGAAAGCAAGAATTCTCCTATGCCCGGAAAGAGCGTAAAGCCGTGAACCCCCTGTCCGGTTGTATAGACCATCATGGTGCTGGAGCCGTAGATAAAATAGCCTGCGGCTACCTGCTTGTACCCGGGTTGCAACACATCACTCAAGGTGCCATCTTCCTCGTCACTTATTCTCCTGTGTATGGAAAAGATGGTGCCTATGCTGACATTGACATCGATGTTTGATGAGCCATCCAGGGGATCATAGATGAGTACATAATTCCCCCTTGGGTACCTGGCAGGAATTTCAATGATATCCGCGTCTTCCTCAGATGCCATAACACAGAGCTGGCCGATGTGCCCCATCCTTTCAATGATGGTGCGATTGGAAAACTCATCAAGCTTTTGCACGTCTTCTTCCTGAATGTTTTGGCGACCGGCATACCCCAGGATATCTACAATCCCGGCCTTATTGACTTCCCTTGAGATGATCTTTGCAGCCACAATCAGCTCTGAAAGGAGCCGGGTAAAAGCACCTGTGGCCTCAGGGTTTTCGCGCTGTTTTTCCAGAATATGTTCGGTTACGGTCATGCCTATGGATGTTTTCATGGTTTTTCCTCCCTGTGGGTCAAAAACGTCTCGGAAGTTTTACAACTTAGTGAAATAGTAGAGGAATGTGCTTTTGCTGCCTTGCAAGCCCACCTGCCATTCGGGCGGGATAAACCCGCCCCTACGAGAAAAACCCGGTCTGGGCCAGGGGTTGCGCAGCTCGTTTCGGTATTCGGTTGTGGGAGCGGCTTTCTAGCCGCGACAATCGGGGCTGAAAGCCCCTCCCACAGCGCCCTGGCGCGACAGATCGTAGGGGCGGGTTTATCCCGCCCGAATGACAGGCGGCGTAAAGCCGCCCCTACGAGAAAAACCAGGTCTGGGCCAGGGTTTTGAAAAACGACACAAACCGACCCGCCTGCCATCGCCTGGCTGCCCACTCGCTGAGCTTGCGAGGCAGACGGGGCAATGGCGGGCAGGTACACGCTGTGGGAGGGGCTTTGAGCCCCGATTGTCGCGGCAGGAATGCCGCTCCCACAAGCAGCGTAACCGATAGATGGTGGACGTTAATTGCAAATAAGTATATTAAGAACAGGTTCGTGCTGTCAAGGACAAACCAGACCGTGCAAACCGTACTAACACTGCTGAAACCTCGCATATGGGCTTTCAGGCACCGGCTTCAGGGGCGGCTTGAAGGTAGGGCATGGGTGAGGATTCTCCTTGCTCTGATAAGCTTTCTGTTTTGGGCAGGGATCTTTGCGGTGTTCTATCGTGTCCTGAGCTACTTTCAGGGTGTTGAAGGATTCGGCGATATCCTGGCCAGAAAGCTCCTGTCCATGGTGCTTCTTACCTTCTTTTCTATCCTTATATTCAGCAGTATCCTTACGGCCCTTTCCACGCTTTATCTCTCAAAAGACCTGCCATTGGTTCATGCGGCTCCAGTCATGGTTGAAAAGGTTTTCCTGGCTCGGTGGCTTGAGAGCACCTTTGACAGCTCCTGGATGCTGTTTTTGTTCGGCCTGCCCGTATTCCTGGCGTACGCTCTGGTCTATGACGCAGGTCTGGATTTCTATCTCGTCTTGTTGGGCTCGCTCCTTCCTTTTTGCCTGCTGGCCTCTGCCATCGGGACACTGCTTGTTTTGCTTCTGGTAGTATCTCTTCCGGCTAACCGGATGCGGGACATCTTTGTTCTCCTTTCCATGGTTCTGGTCGTCCTTTTATATTTTATGTTTCGATTCATGAGGCCGGAAAGGTTGGTAGACCCGACCGCTCTGGCGACCGTGGCGGGTTATCTCAGGTCTCTTGAGGCCCCTGGTTCCCCGTTTCTGCCTACCACGTGGATACTCGAGACCTTATGGCCTGTCTTGAGGGGCAGAGGTGGTACGCCCTTGTTTTATCTGGGG
Organism: Deltaproteobacteria bacterium; assembly: GCA_019307135.1. Lineage (GTDB taxonomy): Bacteria > Desulfobacterota > Desulfobacteria > Desulfobacterales. Next base: position 23,232 of record JAFDKF010000086.1, on the reverse strand, counting down.
CTTTCAACGACTGGTGCCTTGTCCCTGGTTTTTCTCGAGATCAACCTTGCTCGTATCTTTTATTTCAAAGGCGTTTCAAAGGCACAGGTGGCTCGCCGGGCGCTACGGGGCAGAAAGAGACCCTTTGGAATCTATTGGAAGCGGCTTCTGCCGATTTCCGGCAAGGTCGGTGCACTTCTTTCCAAGGATATTAAGACCTTCTTTCGGGATAACACCCAGTGGTCTCAGCTCTTTTTGTTGGTGGCACTCATCGTCGTCTATCTTTACAACTTCAAGGTGCTGCCTATCGACAAGGCCCCTATCAAGACCTTCTATCTTCAAAACATCCTGTCGTTTTTGAACATGGGCCTGGCCGGTTTTGTGCTTGCCGCTATCGCAGTACGCTTTGTATTCCCTGCGGTGAGTATCGAGGGGCAAGCCTTTTGGGTGATAAGATCGGCACCCATCCCCCTGAAGACCTTCCTTTGGGTGAAGTTCTGGACGTACCTGTGGCCTCTGCTCATCCTATCCGAAATACTTGTCGTGCTTTCAAACAAGTTACTTTCAGTGACCCCCTTTATGATGGGACTTTCCACAATTACTGTCTTTTTCATGGTATTTGGTATCACGGCCATGGGAGTGGGCCTGGGTGCTGCCTATCCTGATTTTCGTCTTGAGAACATGGCGCAGGTGGCTACCGGGTTTGGCGGCATGCTCTTTATGTTCCTGTGCATGGGTTTTGTTGGATCAGTCATTGTGCTGGAGGCAGGTTCCGTGTACACAATTTTTATGGCCAGGCTTCGCGGGGAGGCCATACCACTGGTGCACTGGATGTGGATCATCCTTTCCTTTGCATTGGTGGCAGCTATCAATGTGTTGGCCGTGTTCTGGCCCATGCGGCTGGGGGTAGAAAGGCTGTCTCGTTTGGAAGAATGATTCGAATGCGGAATGCGGAATGAGACGATTTCGGAATGCGGATTTCGGATTTCGGAATGGGGCTTGGTTCTAACTTCGGCCATCCGCACACCATCTCGTTCCCACGCTACACCATCTCGTTCCCACGCTCTGCGTGGGAACGCATTCCATCAGACGCTCTGCGTCTTGAAAGAAATAACCTGTATTGGACGCAGAGCGTCCAGCGGTTTGGGCCTGCCCTGGCGCAAGGTACCTGAATCAGTCTACTCAGGCTATAGGCCAGGTCTGGGCCAGGGTTACAACGCAGAGCATTGTAACCAGATTGTGTTGGTGGCCGGAATTATGATCATTGCCGCGGAATGAAAGACAATTTCAGTAACGAGCATCCAGTATCCAATATCCAGCATCGAGTTCCGCAATCCGAAATCCGCATTCCGAAATCCGCATTCGCACCCGGTGCTTGACTATGTTTTCTGAGATTGATAAAAGGAATCTGTGCTGTAAATGAAGATTGTTGGTTATTGAGTTCAATTGTGAGGTTTCAGGTTTCGGGTTTCAGGTTTCAAGGGAGAACATTTTCTTTACACCAGACACCTGAACACTGAAACCTGAAACCAATCGGCAATCAAAAACCCAAAATACTATTAGGAGGGATTGCTATGACAGACTTGAGACGATTCGGGATGTTTGTGTGTATTTCAGTGCTATTGCTTGTCTGCACCATCTTTTTGGGCTGCGCTCGCTTGAAAACAAGTACCAAAGGGGCGGAGAGAGCAGAACCTGCCGCAAGCAGGCAGGATAAGACACCGGCACCTCTTTACTACGACTTTGAAGATGTTCTGGTTCCTTCAGAACTCAAGGTGGATAAGAAGAGGTCTTTTATTTTTTATCATGCCCCTGACTTCACAGCCGGTGTCCTGGTATTGAGAGGCCGCGTGGAGGTAAAGTCTCTGATCAGGTTCTTTGAAAACAACATGGCAAAGGATAACTGGCGACTGGCGAGTTCTTTGAAGTCCCCCTGCACGATCATGTTTTTCAACAAGCCGAATCGGGGCTGCATCATCAACATTACTGAAAGACAATTGAAGACCGAGGTCGAAATCTGGGTCGCCCCTACGATGGGAAGTGTAGAAGAGGGGCTGTTGAAATAAGGCAGAGGGCAGAGGACGGAGGTCAGAGGTCGGGGGTCGGAGGTCGGAGGTCGGAGGACAGAGGTCGGGGGTCGGAGGTCGGAGGTCAGAGGTCGGAGGTCGGAGGTCGGAGGTCGGAGGTCGGAGGTCGGAGGTCGGAGGTCAGAGGTCGGAGGTCGGAGGACAGAGGTCGGAGGTCGGAGGTCGGAGGTCGGAGGTCGGAGGTCAGAGGTCGGAGGACGGAGGTCGGGGGTCGGAGGGCAGAGGTCAGAGGTCAGAGGTCAGAGGTCAGTGGGCAGAGGTCGGGGGTCGGAGGTCGGAGGTCGGAGGTCGGAGGACAGAGGTCGGGGGTCGGAGGGCAGAGGTCAGAGGTCAGAGGTCAGAGGTCAGTGGGCAGAGGTCGGAGGTCGGAGGTCAGAGGGCAGAGGTCGGGGGTCGGAGGTCAGAGGGCAGAGGTCAGAGGTCAGTGGGCAGAGGGCCGAGGGGAAGAAAAAACGCTATGCGCTATGCTCTATGCGCCATGCAGCACGGAATAACGGATAACGGATAACGGATAACGATTAACCAGACATGCCAGATCCTTTAAAGGATAAGAAAATTGTCCTTGGAGTCTGCGGCGGGATTGCTGCATACAAGGCCGTGGATCTTCTCAGGGTCCTTGTCAAGTCCGGTTCACACATCCGGGTGATTATGACCAGGAGTGCCCGGGCGTTTGTTGGCCCGCTTACCTTTGAGGCCCTTTCAGGACACCCGGTGTGGACCCATATGTTCGGGCGCCAAGAAAATACGCCCCTTCAACACATCGCATGGGCAGACGAGGCGGATGCTGTGGTCATCGCGCCGGCCACTGCTAATATCATCGGCAAGATGGCTCATGGGATTGCAGATGATCCCCTTACTACCTTTGTCCTGGCGGTTCGGGCGCCAATCCTGGTTTGTCCATCCATGAACGTCCACATGTATGAAAATCGTGCGGTTCAGGACAACATAAAGAGACTTGACCAGATTGGCATCAAGGTGCTTCCTCCAGGGACCGGATCACTGGCCTGTGGCCACGAGGGACGAGGGCGGCTGCCAGATGTCGAGGCAATAGCAGAGGAACTTCGTTCCCTGTTGTGTCCGCAGGACCTGGTTGGAGAGCGGATCCTGGTAACTGCCGGCCCTACTCAGGAACCGATCGATCCCGTCAGGTTTATAAGCAATCCTTCTTCGGGCAAGATGGGATATGCCCTTGCACGTGTTGCCAGGCGGCGGGGGGCACAAGTCCTGTTGATTAGCGGGCCCACCGTGCTTCCTGACCCTCAGGGTGTGAGCATGATCCGGGTCAGTACTTCCCAGGAGATGTTCAATGCCGTGATGGACCATGTGGAGCAGACCACGATCATAGTAAAGGCCGCTGCGGTATCGGACTGGAGGCCGGTCAGTCTTTTTGAGCATAAAATAAAGAAGGAAGAGGTGACGCAGCCTTTACGCCTTGAACAGACCCCGGACATCTTGAAGGTACTGGGAGAAAAGAAGAAAGGTCAAGTTTTGGTTGGTTTTGCGGCTGAGACTCAGAACCTGCGGGAAAATGCGTGTGCCAAGTTAACTGCAAAGAACCTGGACCTTATTGTCGCTAATCTCGTTGGACAGACTGATTCAGGGTTTGGTTCGGACACCAATCAGGCGAGCCTCTTTTACAGAGACGGCCGCACCGAGGCCCTGCCGCTTATGGATAAGGAGGATCTTGCAGGTATCATATTGGATAAAGTGTTGGAAATTAAGAAAGCGTGAGGGAGGTCGGAGGTCGGAGGTCAGAGGTCAGAGGTCAGAGGTCAGAGGTCAGAGGTCAGAGGTCAGAGGTCAGAGGTCAGAGGTCAGAGGTCAGTGGTCAGAGGTCAGTGGTCAGAGGTCAGAGGTCAGAGGTCAGTGGTCAGAGGTCAGAGGTCGGAGGTCAGAGGTCAGAGGTCAGAGGTCGGAATTCGGAGGTCAGATGTCAGATGTCAGTCGGTATTTGCCATTGGTTTGAACTCGATGCTGGATACTCGATGCTGGATACTCGATACTGGATACTCGATGCTGGATACTCGATGCTGGATACTCGATGCTGGATACTCGATGCTGGATACTCGATGCTCGATACTCGATACTCGATACTCGATACTCGATACTCGATACTGGATACTCGATGCTGGATACTCGATACTGCTCACTGCTCACTGCTCACTGACTACTGATCTCTGATCTCTGACCTCTGATCTCTGACCTCTGATCTCTGATCTCTGACCTCTGATCTCTGATCTCTGACATCTGACATCTGACATCTGACATCTGACCTCTGATCACTGATCACTGATCACTGATCACTGATCACTGGGCATCAGGAATCGGTACCTATGACAGAAATTACTCAACATTTTGGTGACGGTTCCGCCCGGCTCTTGTCTGAAATTACTGAGGATTTCAAGGGCTATCTCAAATATGTGAAGGGGTTGGGGTACGAGGGCGTGGCCCTGTCTGAAAACTCTTTCAGGATCCTGGACGACCAGTACAAAGAGACCATGGCAGAAACCCTGGACATGATTCAAAGGGATCTTGGCACCTGCCAGAGGTGCAAACTCCACAAGGGGCGCAAGCATATCGTCTTTGGAGCTGGGAATCCCGGGACAAAGCTGGTCCTGGTTGGCGAAGCCCCGGGTTACGAAGAAGACATAAAGGGTCAGCCGTTTGTGGGTCAGGCAGGTCAGTTGCTTACCAGGATACTCCGGGCCATTGGATTGACCCGAGAGGATGTCTATATTTGCAATATCATAAAGTGTCGCCCTCCGGGGAATCGAAATCCTGAACCGGACGAGATCGCTGCCTGCATCCCTTTTCTCCGCAGGCAGTTGAGGGCCATAAGACCCGGGCTGATATGTGCCATGGGCACCTTTGCGGCTCAAACACTCCTTGAAACCAATACGCCGATTTCGCAATTGCGGGGCCGTTTCCATTCTTATGAGAATGCCTCCCTGCTTCCCACCTACCATCCCGCCTATCTTCTTCGCAATCCCGGCAAAAAACGCGATGTGTGGGAAGACATGCAAAAGCTTCAGGAGGCTTATGAAAAGGCATAGTGTTCTAACTCGTAAATTCGGTGACGTATTTTGTGTCAGGACGTATACCCCGGGTAAGCTGGAATCAAAAAAGTGCCTAAAGTTTGAAGTGCCTAAAGTGAGCTAAAGTTGAGGAACGCGCTTTCAGCGCAGTCAGTTTTAGAAATGGACAACAAAGTGTTCTTATCCAATATTTATCCCTATTGAAAGAAGCAAATAATAAACAAAATACCTTAACTTTAGGCACCTTAGGCACCTTAGGCACTTTAGATCACTTTAGGCACTTCGACATTTTGAAATGAATAAACCAATTATTTATAATACGGAATCGTATTTAAGAATGCGTGTACTTAGAAAAATTGTCACCGTAGTGCTTGCGGCGCTCCTTTTCGGAGTTTTTCCGCTGGCAGCCCAAGCTACCAAGGGGGAGGTCTATGTAGTAAAGGTTTCAGGCACTATCAATCCGGGTCTGGCAGAGTATCTCATAAGAAGTATGGAAAAGGCTTCCATGGAGGGGGCTGGCTGTCTTGTGATCCAGCTCGACACGCCCGGGGGCCTGGCCCTTTCCATGCGTTCAATCGTTATGGCCATGCTGGCCTCTGAGATTCCTGTGGTTGTCTTTGTCTCTCCCGGTGGGGCGCGGGCTGCCTCAGCCGGGGTGATGATCACCCTGGCGGCAGACATCGCGGCTATGGCCCCCGGTACCAATATTGGCGCAGCTCATCCCGTGACCCTCGGGCAAAAGAAGATGGATAAGACCATGGGCGAGAAGCTCGTCAACGACATGGTGGCCTATACCAAAAGCATTGCAGAAAAGCGGGGTCGCAACAGCGAATGGGCCGAAAAGGCGGTTCGTGAAAGTGTGTCCGTGACCGAGAAGGAGGCCTTAGAACTCAAGGTCATTGACCTGATTGCTGAAGACCTGAAGGATCTCCTTGAAAAGATCGACGGTCGAGAGTTGAAAGACAAAGGAACATTACACACCAAAGGAGTCAAGCGGGTAATCCTCACGGAAGGCCTCAGGGATAAGATCCTTAAGACCTTGAGTGACCCCAACATTGCTTATCTTCTCATGATGATCGGCATGGCCGGAGTATATTTTGAACTTTCCCATCCCGGCGCTATCTTCCCGGGCGTTGTCGGGGCCATCTCCCTTATTCTGGCCTTCTTTGCTTTTCAGACACTTCCGGTCAACTACGCAGGGATCTTGCTGATTGTCCTCGCTCTTATCCTCTTTATTCTCGAGATGAAGGTGACGAGCTACGGTCTTCTGAGCGTGGGTGGCATCATCTCGCTCTTTTTGGGGTCCTTGATGCTGTTCGAGGGGGACGCGCCCGAGATGCGTCTGTCCTGGCGGGTACTGATTCCCACGGTTATTATGGTTTCCGGTTTTTTTGTGGCCGTGGCCGGCCTGGTATTTCGGTCCCAGATATCCAAACCGAGGACTGGCGATAAGGGGTTGATCGGGGAGGTCGGGGTGGTTAAGGAAAGGCTCGCGCCCGGAGGCAAAATCTTTGTCCATGGGGAGCTTTGGAACGCTGAGGCGCCAGAACCGATCGAGGCAGGCGCCAAAGTCCGTGTCGTAGGGGTGGATCGGCTTGTCTTGAGAGTCGAGAAGGTTAAATAGTGTCTGAACGACAAGTCATATTCAGGCAAAATCCGAATATCGAAATCCGAAATCCGAAACAAATTCGAATACCGAATGACAAAATGACCAAAACTAATAGATTGGAGATTCGATGTTTTTGTCATTGGAACGTTTGTATTTCTGTCATTGTTTCGGATTTCGTGCTTCGGATTTCGAATTTTTGACCGAAAAAACAGAGATTTTCGGTCAAGCACTAAATAGATTATGGCCTTTGATAGACGCAACCTGACCCAAACCATATGGGGTGTGCTCTTGATTGCAATGGGTGTGCTCCTTTGCGTCAAAGAACCGTATGCCCTTCGCTTGTTACCAGGGTCTGGCTTCTTGACCTTTGCGCGGTACTTTGTTGGTGTGTTCCTGATAGTTGGCGGGGCCAAGAAATTGTACAGGTTGTATTTTTCGTGAGCAGACGGAGGTGCTGTGAAGCAAGACGCGAGCCATGGCGATAGGGTCCTGGAGATTACGAACCGTATCCACGCTGCAAACAACGTGGATGAAATCCTGATTGATCTGAAGGACGAGATTGTCAAGTTGTTCGAAGCTGAGCGTCTTACGATCTACGTGGTAGACGGGATCAAGAAGGAGTTGGTATCCAAGGTCAAATCAGGAGACGAGATCAGCGAGATACGCCTGCCCATCTCTGCCGCCAGCCTTGCAGGCTATGTGGCGTATAAGGGAAGGCTTCTCAACATCAAGGACGTTCACGATCATAATGAATTAGCCGCTATCGATCCGAACCTGAGATTCGATAAAACCTGGGACCGAAAGACAAGGTTTCAAACGCGACAGGTCCTGGTGTCGCCCGTAAGCTTCCAGAAGTATCTGCTGGGTGCCATTCAGGTAATGAATCGCAAGGATGGCAGGGCGTTTAACGACCAGGACGAAGTAGCCGTCCGGAAACTGGCCAGGACCCTTGGGATCGCTCTATTCAATCAAAAGAGGATGGTCAAGGCGCGTCCGGGTAAATTTGATTATCTGGTAGAAAACGGACTTTTAACCCAAAAGGAACTTGACAGGGCGGTCCATGAGGCGCGGAAGACCAGGCAGGATATTGAATTCCTCCTGATGAAGAACTATAAGATCTCCAAAAAGGATATTGGGAAGGCCCTGAGCCTCTATTATAAAGCACCGTTTGTTGAGTACAATGAACGGACCCCGATTCCGGGTGAACTCCTGGGCGGCCTGAAGGTGCCGTTCATGAAGAAGAATTACTGGGTTCCGATCGGAAGGGATGGCGAAAAGATTATTGTTGCCATTGACAACCCATATCATCTTCAGAAAGTAGATATAATCAAGCCCCTCTTTTCCGGGAAAGAGCTTCTGTTTCATGTAGCGCTTAAAGAGGATATACTGAAGTATATCAATCTGTTCTTCCAGGATGAAAAGAAACAGAGCTCTATTGACGAGATCATTGGGCAGTTGGAGGTAGAGGAGAAGGAGATTGACGAGGCGCAAAAGGGTGTGACCGAAGAGGACAGCGCCATTGTCCAACTGGTCAACAAGATGATCCTGGATGCCTACGCGCGGAACGCCTCAGATATTCACGTCGAACCTTACCCTGGAAAGAAAAACACCGAAGTCCGGTTCAGGATTGATGGTGCATGCCAGCTCTACCAGACCGTTCCGTACAATTATCGTGCTGCACTGGTCTCTCGCATCAAGATTATGTCCGACCTGGATATTGCTGAGCGCCGCAAGCCCCAGGATGGCAAGATAAAGTTCAAGAAGTACGGTGGCAAGGAGATTGAGCTGCGCGTAGCAACAGTGCCAATCGCGGGTGGCCTGGAAGACGTGGTGATGCGTATACTGGCGGCAGGTGAGCCCATACCGCTTGATAAGATGGGGTTTTCAGAAAAGAATTACGAGAACTTTTTGAGCATCGTTACCAAACCTTACGGGATTATCTTTGTGTGCGGGCCTACCGGGTCCGGAAAGACCACAACGCTGCATTCTGCCCTTGGTTGCATTAATAAACCCGAGATCAAGATATGGACGGCCGAAGACCCCGTGGAGATCACCCAGGCGGGTCTGCGGCAGGTCCAGGTGCAGCACAAGATAGGTTTTGATTTTGCCACAGCCATGCGAGCATTCCTGAGGGCGGACCCGGACGTCATTATGGTAGGCGAGATGCGCGACAAGGAGACCACGCATATTGGTATTGAGGCATCCCTCACCGGGCACCTTGTATTTTCCACGCTGCATACAAACAGCGCGCCTGAAAGCATTACACGGCTGCTGGACATGGGAATGGATCCTTTCAATTTCGCAGATGCAATACTCGGTATCCTAGCCCAGCGATTGGTTCGGACCCTTTGCAAAAAGTGCAAGAAGCCGTACAATCCTTCTCGAGAGGAATATGATGAGCTGGTTCGGGAATATGGCCCGGAAGCTTTCAAAGGATTGAACATCCCCTATTCAAAGGACCTTGTGCTGTATAAGACCGCAGGGTGCTCTGAATGTAACAATACCGGATATCGGGGTCGTATGGGTATTCATGAACTCTTGATGGGAACCGATGAAATGAAAAAGCTGATCCAGATGAAGGCTGAGATGGAAGACATTCGGGATCAGGCCGTCAAGGACGGGATGACGACCCTGAAGCAGGACGGTGTTCAGAAGGTCTTTACCGGCCACACCGATCTGTTACAGGTGAGGAAGGTATGTATAAAATAGTTTGTTGTGTTTGTTGTGTTTATTGAGTTTGTTGTGTTGTTAACCCAATAAACCCGACAAACCCGACAAACCCAATAAACCCAATAAACCCAATAAACTCAATAAACTCAATAAACACAACAAACCCGACTTCCGCCTTTAAACTGATCTCGGGCTTTACGCCCAAAGGTGACCAGCCAGGGGCCATTGAAGAGCTGAGCCAGGGGGTCAGGAAGGGCCTTGCCCATCAGGTGCTTCTGGGTGTGACCGGTTCGGGCAAGACCTTTACCATGGCCCATGTGATCGCCCAGTTGGACAAACCCACCCTTGTGATTGCCCCGAACAAGACCCTGGCTGCCCAGCTCTACGAGGAGTTCAAAACCCTCTTTCCGGACAATGCAGTCGAGTATTTTGTCAGCTACTATGACTACTACCAGCCTGAGGCCTACCTGCCAGTCACCGATACCTACATTGAAAAAGATGCCTCGATCAACGAAATGATCGATAGATTGCGCCATTCGGCCACCCGGTCTGTACTGGCCCGGCGCGACGTGATTGTGGTGGCGAGCGTATCGTGCATCTTTGGTCTGGGTGCCCCCGAAGACTACCTGGAGATGTGTCTTGAACTCAAGTCAGGGGCCGACTTTGTGCGGGACGTCATGCTGCGCCGGCTGGTGGCCATGCAGTATACCCGCAACGACTATGATTTCCACCGCGATACCTTCAGGGTCAGGGGCGACCGGGTGGAGATCTTCCCGGCCTATGAGGACGACAGGGCCATCCGTGTGGAGTTTTTTGGTGACACCATCGAGCGTATATATGAAATTGATCCCCTTCTGGGGAAGGTTGCAAGGCCCCTTAAGCGGGTGATCATCTATCCGGCCAGTCATTACGTAACCTCAAGGGTCACATTGAATAATGCCATTAAATCCATAAAAGAAGAGCTCAAAGAGCGCATCGAATACTTTAGAGATGCCAGGAAATGGATTGAGGCCCAGCGGATCGAGGAGCGCACCGATTTTGACCTCGAGATGATGCAAGAGCTGGGCTATTGTCACGGGATCGAAAACTATTCGCGCCATCTGACCGGAAGAAAACCTGGTGAACCGCCCCCGACTTTGCTCGATTATTTCCCGGAGGATTTTCTCCTCTTTGTTGATGAAAGTCATATTGCGATTCCCCAGTTACACGGCATGTACCACGGGGATCGATCCCGAAAGGAGACTTTAGTCAGCTATGGATTCAGACTCCTTTCGGCCCTGGACAACAGACCCCTCACCTTTGAGGAGTTTACAAAGAAGATATCCCGGGCGATCTATGTGTCGGCCACACCGGCCGACTTTGAGATTGAGATGGCCGAAGGGCGGGTCGTGGAGCAGGTCATCCGTCCCACAGGGCTTATCGATCCCGGGGTTATGATAAAGCCTGCTAAGGACCAGGTGGACGACCTTCTCGAAGAGATCAGGGTCCGCGAAGATCGCAAAGAGAGGGTCCTTGTGACGACCCTGACCAAGCGGATGGCAGAGGATCTGACCGATTATTACAGGGATCTGGGGGTCAAGGTCCGGTACCTTCATTCTGACATCAAGACCATGGAACGGATCGAAATTATACGCGAGCTACGTCTGGGGGTCTTTGACGTGCTGATCGGGATCAACCTGCTCAGAGAGGGCCTGGATCTGCCCGAGGTCAGCCTGGTAGCCATTCTGGATGCTGATAAAGAGGGGTTTCTTCGGTCTGAGCGCTCTCTGATCCAGACCTGTGGTCGGGCGGCCAGGAATGTCCTTGGCACGGTGATCCTTTACGCCGATCATGTTACACGGTCTATACAGAGGGCCGTTGATGAGACAGATCGGCGGCGAAAGGTTCAGAAGGCGTACAATAAGAAGTATCACATTACCCCTGAGACAATACAAAAAGGGATTACGAGCATATTCGCATCGGTCTATGAGGCAGACTACGTCACAGTACCCACGGTCTCAGAACCCTCAGCCGGGTATAGATCTATAGATGATCTGGAAAAAGTCATTGAGGAACTTGAGGGGGAGATGAAAGAAGCGGTCAAGGAGTTGGCCTTTGAAAAGGCTGCACAACTGAGGGACCAGATCAAAGAGCTTCGTAAGCTGGATATGGATTTGAGATAATTGCAGGCATCCTTCATTTTCGCCACAAAGTAGTTTACACCTATTGACCAGTGTTCAGTGTTCAGTGTTCAGTGTTCAGGTTTCAGGGCACATGTAGGTTTCAGGTGTCAGTGTTCAGGTGTCAGGGAAAAATCGCGCAAGACCTTAAACACGCCCGCGGAACTTAAACCTGACACCTGACACCTGACACCTCAATCCTCGGGTACGGGCCAGCCTTGAGGGAGGGGTTCCTCGTTGTCACTGCGTTCTCCCCTGACACCTGACACCTGACACCTGACACCAAAAAGTACGAACAAAAGAATTTATCTCTTGGCGCCCGCATTCTTGAAAAGTGTAAACCAAGGAATGAAGGATGCCGAATTAATCTAAGTACGAATTTATTAGGCGAACGATGAGGAACAAGGAATTTAAAGAAAAACTTGCAAGCCTTCCCTCTACACCGGGTGTCTATCTAATGAAGGATGGCAACGGACATGTTTTGTATGTGGGCAAGGCAAGAGACCTGAAAAAACGTGTTGGCTCCTATTTCAGGGATACAGGCCAAAAGGATTTAAAGACGAGTCTGGTGATCGAAAAGATCGATCACTTTGACACAATCCTCACCAATACGGAAAAGGAGGCCCTGATCCTTGAGTCGAATCTGATCAAACGACACCGCCCCCGCTATAACGTTATCCTGAAAGACGACAAACGCTATCCATGCCTGCGGCTTGACGTCAATCGCCCCTATCCCAACCTGACTGTTGTTCGAAAGATCGAAAAGGACGGGGCCCTATATTTTGGCCCTTTTCCCTCTGCCGGTGCCGTGCGAGAGACCCTGAAAGTGATCCACAGCACGTTTAAGATCCGCAAGTGCAAGAGCAGGACCCTCAAGCGCCGGGAGCGACCCTGCCTGAACTACCAGATGGGACTCTGCCTTGGACCGTGCAGCCGGCCCATAGCCCCGGAGGTTTACCAGGCGGTGGTTGAAGAGGTGATTATGTTTTTGAAAGGAAGAACGCCGGAGCTGATCAAGGATGTGCGGAAGCAGATGGGGTCTGCTGCTGCCCGGCAGGATTTTGAGGCAGCGGCAGCCCACAGGGACAGGCTATTTGCCCTTGAACGGACCCTGGAAAAACAGGTTGCCACAACAACCGATTTCAAAGACCGTGACGTGCTGGGCATGGCCCGACAGGGCAGGGCGGCCCTTATGATGGTCCTGTTTATCAGGGGCGGGTTTTTGCTGGGAAACCGGCCATTTTATTTCTCAGAGGCCATTGTTTCTGATGCCGAGATGATCACCTCTTTTGTGAAGCAGTACTATGAAGGAGCTCCCTTTGTCCCGGAAGAGGTCCTGCTGCCGACTCCACCCGAAGATCGAGCGCTCCTTGAGGAGTGGCTGAGCGATCTGAAAGGCGAAAAGGTTCGGATCATGATGCCTCAAAGGGGTGAGAAGGCCAGGCTTGTTCGAATGGCGGATCAAAATGCCGGAAAGAGCCTCAAGGAACAGCTTGATGCTGCCATGGCCGAAAAGGCCCTTCTGGATCGGCTTCAGAGACGGCTGGCCCTGGAGCGACGTCCTGAGCGCATAGAATGCTTTGACCTTTCGAACATGGCTGGTACCGAGGGGGTGGGAAGCATGGTGGTCTTTGAAGGGGGAAGACCCGCTCGAGCGGCATACAGGAAATATCGCATCAAGTTTGCACCAGGCTGGGATGACTACGCAATGCTGAGAGAGGTACTTGCACGGCGCTACAAAAAGGTGGAGGCCGGACAGCCCCTGCCGGATCTACTCATGGTGGATGGGGGAAAAGGACAGCTTAATATGGCTATTGCGGTGCTCAAAGCTTTGCAGCTTTATGGTTCATTTGACCTGATCGGGATTGCCAAAAAGGACCCCGAGCGTGGTGAGACCGAAGACAAGATATACAAACCAGGTCGAAAAAACCCTGTAAACCTTAAAAAAGATACAGATGTGCTTCTGTTTCTCCAAAGGATCAGGGATGAGGCCCACCGCTCGGTAATAACCTATCACCGCAAGCGCCGCTTGATGACCTGTCGCCGATCGGTCCTTGAAGAGATCCCAGGGATCGGGGAGAGGCGCAGAACACGCCTCCTGAAGCACTTTGGCAGCCTGAAACGGATCAAGGCTGCGTCTGTTGAAGAGCTTGCTGCTGTTCCAGGCATGACCCGCCAGGCAGCCCAAGCGGTTTTTGAGACCCTGAAGCAAGGAGGTTAGGGGCTTGGCGCAAATTGGCCGTCACTATAGTTATTCAGATAAATAATTTCAAAAAATAAATCCGAAATCCGAATATCGAAATCCGAAACAAATCCGAAATTCAAATGCTTAAATGTTCAAAACTCTATTTACGCTGTGTGCTATTATTGAGGCATGCGAGTTTGTTTTGAATTTTGTATTTTGGTCATTTGATATTGTTTCGAATTTCGTGCTTCGAATTTCGAATTTTCCCTCTTGTTTATGTGAAATTTAATTTCTGAAAATCTATAGAAGCTTCTTGAATTCAACCAGTTGTAGAAATTCCGAAACGTCACGTTACGCAAGGTATAAAATCACGACACCTGATAACATGATGCTGGTGCCCAGAAGCCTGAGCCTGATTCGCTTTTCCTTGAATATCAAACCGCCGTACAGAACGCTGAAGATCAGACTGGTCCTCTTGACAGCGATCATGTAGGAAACCGGGGCGAGTTTGATGGCATGGTAGTGGGCCATTGTGGCCAGTGCCGTTACCAGTCCTCCCAGTAATAGCCACATCGAATTTCGGCCTTTCAAGTTGACCGTTGCCGTACGGCGCTTGATGCGCCAGCCTGCAATAGCCAGCATAGGAATGGATATGGTTAGCATATAGAAGATCCCGAAAAACACAGGATCAGAAAGCTGAACGCCCTTTTTCCCCAGAGTGGATGTCAGGCTCCAGATAAGGGCTACAATAAGCATACGCCGCGAGCCAGGAGACTTGAAGATTGCCTTTAAGGGGGCAAGGGGATGGTGGATGAAGAGCTCGATGTTCAACACGTAAGCGCCAACCGTGACCATGAGTATACCCATAAGACCCTGAAAGGATATCCTTTCTTGCAACACGAGGGCAGCCGTCAGGATGGCAAAAACCGGTGTAAAACTCAGATACGGGACGCTAAGGGACAGGGGTGCTATCCTGATCGCACTGAGATATATGTAATAGGCAAGAATCTCAAAGGGAATGGCGATACCTACAACAAGTATCAGATCCTGGCTTAACGGGAACGAGTCCCTTCCTATCAGGAGGGGCAACAGGAAGGGGATGGCGACCAGTATCATAGCGCAGCCTACGGTCCATTCGTCGTTGTCCCGCATCAAGACCTTTGAGAGGACCTCGCCTGTGGACATGAAATACGCGCAGCCCAGGGATAGCACAAACCAATTCATGCCTGTTTACGTAACCCTTCACAGGTTCAGTTAAAAGAATAGAGGTCGGAGATCAGAGGTCGGAGGTCTGACTTCTGATCTCTGACTTCTGATTTCTGACTTCTGATTTCTGAACGGTGAACTCTGAACCTGTGAACCCCTACCTGTTTATACTTTTCACGGTCATAAATTGCGATTTTTTTGGCAGGGCTAAAGCCCTGCGCTACATGTAGTGCAGGGCTTTAGCCCTGCCTGTCTCGGTGTTGAAATCTCCAATTGTGACCGTTTCGAGTTTACTAACACAGCCAGGCGGGCAAGGAAATAGGGTATGTGGGAAGGGTATGATTGGTGGCGGTGCAGGGACTTGAACCCCGGACACTGCGGATATGAGCCGCATGCTCTAACCGACTGAGCTACACCGCCGCTTGAAGATTTTTATAGTTAGCATAGCACGGCAGGCTTTGCAATCATGAATTGGAAACTCATTTGGTACCCAGCCTAATGCCTTATGCCTCATTAGTCAACTTTTTTTCCTGGAAGGCAATATCCTCAATACAGCACGTCGCTTTGAAACATTTTTGCCAGGAAACTCTCGTGATACGATACGTCAAAGATGCCCCTTTGATGCATCAGCGCGTAGTATTGGTCTAAAGAAATGCCCATCTCAAATGCCTTTAGGGTCATGCGATAGGTTTCATAAGGCATACTCATGATTTGGTCCACGAGGAAAATAAAGACTGTCTTTTGATGCCTTAAATTGTTGGGTCTTTCTTTTTCCAGCCTTTCCAAAAAGTTGGAGCTGTGCGGTTAGCATTTACCGTGTTTTGTCAATGAGACGCCGCCCGCCAAATCGATTTGGGCGGGATAAACCCGCCCCTACGGGAATCTGGCCATGAGAATCAGGTTATTCGGAAGGACTCAGGAATCATCCAACCGCACAGGTGGAAATGTTTTGACCAGCGTTCTTTCACCTTTCATGGTCTCGAACAGGGCCTTTATGTAGTCCCGGTCGATCTCATAGCAGATATAGATTTTTTTCATAAACCCTTTCAGTCGCTTCAGGTCTGCGATGATTGCAGCAATGGACCTTGTCACCGGTTTGGCTCGTGCGCTGTGAAGCCTGAAGGACTCACGGCTTCCGCCACAGTAATCGCAGCTAAATAGACACCCCCTCCCAATGAACAGAGGAAATCCCAGTTTTTCTTCCAGGGCCTCTATGTACAATTCGTGGTCAAATAGATAAGTTAATCTGGAAAAAGAGATGCGGGAAATCGTCTCTTCGTCCATGCAATAGGAGGCCTTATTGGCTCGGACGACACCACCGTCTCTATAGATGAGATTGGGAATCTCAGATGCCTCAGCACCCATCAGGAGGAGTTCCAATGGCCTTTCAGGGTCGCCCTTCACAACATAATCGACAAATGGACACTTTTTGAGCAGCTCTTCTCCAAAATACCCGGCTGTAAAGCCGCCGCAAATTATTTTGACCTGATCCATTCTGGATCTGACGTGCTGACCCACCGAGAGGACCCCCTCTGCGGTTTCCTGCCAGTGAAAGGTCAAGCCGACGTGGGTGGGACGGAATTGCTCCAGATAACGGTTGAGAATCGTGGCCATCTTGGTCTCGTCGTAAAGGGCCAGATTAAGCATACGGACCGGGATCTTTTTCTGGCTCAGGTAGTCACACAGCCCGAAGGTTCCCATAGGAACATGGACAAAATAGGCACTGGGGCAGTTTATGATAAGAAGCCTCGACTGCATATCCATTCCTTAGAACCTGCTATCAAGTAATCTTGGCTTGATTTTTACTCTGCTTCGTTTATGATTAGTAGATATAACTACTCAGGTTGTCGGGTTCACGGTTCACGGTTCACGGTTCACCGTTGACCGTTGACAGGTTAATCTCTGAACCGTGAACCGCCGACTTCGCCATAGTAGCCTATGGCTACGACGGCTGAATCGGAACTTTGAACCTGTGTAGCTACTCTTCATCGCTCTCTAACCTTGAACCGTGAACCTTGGAACTTTGAACCTGAGTAGTTACAATATGCGCTACTATCCTGTCAATCTGGACGTGCAAAACAGAGGCTGCCTTGTTGTAGGGGGAGGCAGTGTGGGTGAACGTAAGGTCAAGACCTTGCTTGAATGCGGGGCGCGGGTTACCGTGGTAACCACCCTTGCAACCGAGCGCCTTCATGCCCTGGCCTCAGAGGGCCACATCGACTTAAAGACGAGAGGCTATGAACCCTCTGACCTAAAAGGCAAGTTTCTGGTTATTGGAGCGACTGACAGCGAAGAGATAAATGAAAAGATCAGTGAAGACGCAGCCAGGAGGGGACTGCTGTGTAACATTGCCGACCGCCCGGCTGCCTGTAGTTTTGTCCTTCCGGCCATCGTTCGCCAGGGTGACCTGGTGATTGCCATTTCTACGTCAAACAAGAGCCCGGCTGTGGCAAGGAGGATACGCCAGACCCTGGAAAAGGAATTTGGGCCGGAATATGCCGTATTGTTGAACCTGATGGGTGCCATCCGCCAAAAACTCCTGGCCGAGGCAAAGAGCCCGGAGGCCCATAAGCGGATGTTTGAACGGTTGCTGGATGAGGGGCTGCTGGAAATGATCCGGGATAATCGCATCAAGGATGTAGACGGCCTCCTCAAAGACGTGCTGGGCGAAGCGTACGGGTGGAATGAGCTGATGAGAATCGAGCAAGTGCGTTAGACGTTTAGCGACGCAACATCGTCAAAATGTAGTCGATGTTTGTAACATATTGTTTATATTGATAATGGTTAAATCCGAAATCCGAATATCGAAATTCGAAACAATTTTCAAATTTTCAAAATTCAAATGACCAAAACAAGATTCCTGTTATATTGTTTTGAACATTTGAACATTCGGATTTCGGATTTGTTTCGGATTTCGGATTTCGAGCTTCGGATTTAGTGGCTTGTCGGGGGTAAGGTTCTGATTCGTATCTATGACTTTTCATGAGGACTAGCGATGAGCGTTTTGTTTGTTTTGACGATGGCATGCTACATTGCAAGCTCGCTGGGTTATCAGGGTTACGTTCTGTTTCAAAAACGACCCGTGTACAGGGTTGCAAGCATCCTCCTTTGGGTGGGGTTCCTGTGTCACACAGGAGTCATCGCCCTGCAGTACTTTAAGGCCGGACATGTTCCGGTTCAAAACCTCCATGAAGCGCTTTCCACGTTTGGATGGGCCGTTGTCGGCGTCTTTCTCATACTTCAAATCAAATTTCATCTAATGGTTCTGGGAGCCCTTGTGGCACCCTTGGCCACCCTGTGCGTGGTCATCGCTTCCATCTTGCCAGGGCCGCCGGTTGAACTGGATCCACTCTTTAAAAGCCTCTGGGTTACGGTTCATGTTGGGACCCTCATTGTGGGGAATGCCGCCTTTGCCATAGCGTTCCTGGTGGGCATCCTGTATCTGATTCAAGAGCAGGCGATCAAGGAGAAAAAGCGCGGCTTTTTCTTCCGTCGGCTTCCTTCCCTGAAACTGCTTGACTCAATGGGTTATTCGTGCCTTATTGCCGGATTTCCCATGCTGACCTTTGGGGTCATTACCGGCGTTATCTATGCCCAAATGGTCAGGGGCCGATTCTGGAGCTGGGACCCTAAAGAGATTTTTGCAGGGATCACCTGGCTGGTATTTGCAGCCTTGCTCCATGAACGTCTGGCCGTGGGGTGGCAAGGGAGGCGGGCCGCCATTATGACCATTGTGGGATTTGTGATACTCGTTTTTACATTTTTCTTACGTTTTTTGGGGTAAATGGTGGAAAAGAGGGAGATCGTAGTAATCGGTCTGAATCACGAAACAGCACCGGTGGAGGTTCGAGAACGCCTGGCCTTTGCCAGTGAAGACACCCCTAAGGTGCTGGAAACCATGCGCCAGGAGCCCTGCGTGGATGAGATTGTTCTCTTTTCTACATGCAACCGTGTGGAGTTTCTCCTGGCCACAAAGGATGTGTCCAAAGCCGTGGAGACGATCAAGGATTTCCTTGCCGAGTTCAAGAAGACACCTCGGAGCACCTTTGAACAGGCCCTTTATGTGCATAATGGAGATGAGGCAGTGCGCCATATCTTTCGCGTGGCATCAAGCCTTGATTCCATGGTGGTAGGGGAGGCGCAAATTCTTGGGCAGATCAAAGAATCCTACCGGGAGGCTTGTAATCATAAAACCTGCGGGGTTATCCTGAATCGGCTCATGCACCGGTCCTTTTCGGTCGCCAAACGGGTGCGAACGGAGACCGGCATTGGCGACCATGCGGTTTCCATCAGCTATGCGGCTGTGGAATTGGGCCGCAAGATCTTTGGTGAGCTGGAACGAAAGGCAGTGCTCCTTATTGGTGCCGGCGAGATGGCAGAACTGGCTGTGGAGCACCTTGTCACAAACCATGCCGGTCCCATATTTGTCGCCAACCGCACATTTGAACGAGGTCTCGAAATTGCTGAGAGGTTCAGAGGAACGGCCATTCGATTCGAAGAGATTCCTGACCACCTCAAACAGGTGGACATCGTCATCAGCTCCACTGGGGCACCTGACTACATCTTGAGGCATAGCGATTTCAAAGGAGTTATGCGCGCCCGGAAGAATCGACCCCTTTTTCTTATTGACATTGCAGTGCCCCGGGATATAGATCCCGAGATCAACCGGATCACCAATGTTTATGTCTACGACATTGATGACCTCAAGAGTGCCATAGAGGAAAACATAGAGGAACGGCGACACGAGGCATGCAGGGGGGAGCGGATTGCGGACGGGGCTGTGGTCCGGTTTCGAAGATGGTTCCAATCCCTTGATGTCGTGCCGACGATCATTGCACTCAGAGAAAAGATCGAGGAGATCCGGCAGGCAGAACTCAAGAAAACCTTTGCCTCCCTGGCCTGGGCATCTGAAGAGGACCGGGCTGCCATTGACCGGCTGACAGGGGCCCTTGTCAAGAAAATCCTGCACGACCCCACACTCTTTTTGAAGCAGAGCGAACATGAGGATAAGAAGTCTCTTCATGTGGACGTTACCCGGAGGATGTTTAACCTGGATGAGAAGGATTGATGATTGACGATTGATGATTGACGATTGAATAAAACAAATCAATCCTGCGAAACAATCGACAATCGACAATCGAATGACCGTGAAACGAATAACGAATAGTGCCTAAAGTGTCTAAAGTGCCTAAAGTGAGCTAAAGTTGAAGACCTGAACAAACTTTTTCGACCTGTACGGTTAGTATCTTGGCCCGTTGCTGTTGGGCATGTCCCCACACATTCATACCCCGTAGCGTGCCCTCTCTGTGGGGCACATATTGTGGGGGACAGAGCCCCCACGCTACCTTCTGGTTGGTCCGCCTAACCGGCTCAACCCGTTGTAAAGAGTGATTTTTCAGGTAACCGCACAGGTTAAACTTTTTTGGAGATCTTTTGTTTTTTTTAACTTTAGCTCACTTTAGCTCACTTTAGGCACTTGCCCCTATGATGAAACGAATAACGATTCATGAACAACGAACGGAGGGAGTCGATGTCAAAAAAAAGGATAGCCTTTCTCTTTCCTGGACAGGGTTCCCAGGTAGTCGGTATGGGGCTTGATCTCTATCAGGAATATGATTTCGTGCGTGAGATCTTTGATATGGTTGATGAAGTGACCAAAACCCATATCTCCGGGCTCTGTTTCAAGGGCCCTATGGAAGAGCTCACCCTCACAGTGAACCTGCAACCTGCAGTTACAGCGGTGAACCTGGCCTGTCTCGCGGTCCTGGAAAAGGAGGGTATCCAACCCGACGTGACTGCCGGTCACAGCCTTGGAGAATACAGTGCTTTGCAGTCTGCAGGGGTGATCAACCCTGAGGACACGTGCAGGCTGGTGTTCAAACGGGGCCATCTGATGCACCGGGAGGCCACCAAACACAAGGGGGCCATGCATGCCATTGTTGGCCTGGATATTGATGCAGTGCGAGAGATTGTTGAGGAGGCCCGGGAAAACGGCGTGGTTGCCGTGGCAAATCACAACACCGCCGAGCAGATAGTGATAACGGGTGCTCCCGATGTGGTAGAATCCGCCTCTGAACTGGCCAAAGCCCGAGGGGCCAGGGCGATTCCCCTGAGAGTCAGCGGGGCATGGCACAGCGAATTGATCCGAGGGGCTGAAAAGGACTTTAGAGCCTTTCTGGCAGAAATCCCCTTCAATGCGCCAAAGCTGCCCGTGTTGTTCAATGTGACCGCAGCTTCTGAATCAGACCCGAATGAGATCAAGGAGATCATGGCAAGGCAGTTGTGCAGCCCGGTTCGGTGGTATGATTCGGTGTGCAGGATGCAAGAAGACGAAATTGAGGTTTTCGCCGAAGTGGGTCCCAAAAAGGTGATAACCGGATTGCTTCGCAAGATCATCCCTGACACTTATGAACATGAGGTTTATAATGTGGATGGAATGAAGGGACTGGAGGCTTTTTTTAAGGCTGTGACTTAAACCAGACCTCAATTCCTCAATTCCTAAATTGGCATCTTTCAAAATCGAGCAGAAGTAGTTTACACTTTCTTCGAAATGAAGGCCGGGTTTCAGTGTTCAGGTTTCAGTGTTCAGGTTTCAGGTTCTGCCCGTCTCACTCCTGACACCTGACACCTGACACCTGAAACCTGAATGCAACAAAAATGCCAGGAAAAAGTGTAAACTGACTCATGAAGGATGCCCCTCAATTCCTCAATTCTTTTTCAAAAGATCTTCTATTTCTTTGAAGTCTGTCACATGGTAGGCAGCCGAGAGCATCGGGTTCTTGTAAGCCACTAAAGGAATTCCGGCAGCCATGGCTGCCGATTCATCGATCTCTGAGTCTCCAATGTAGATGGCTTCCCCTGGGGATAGCCCAAAATGGTTCAGTATTTTGATGAGCGACTCAGGATCGGGTTTGGGATGTTTCACGTCCAGGCAAGAAACCACCAGGTCAAAGTATCCTGCCAGCCCGTAGTTCGCTAAGACAGGACCCATAGTGTCAGACCGGTTCGTGGATATGGCGGTTTTGTAAGCTGGACGTAAGTATTCCAGGAAAGCTTTCAGGTATGGCTCTATCTCCATCAGAGGGATAAACGGTAAATAGCTCATACGGTGCCAATAGGCGAGGGCATCTTTCAACCTCGGATCATTCTTGAAGAGGTAAACCACAGATTGTTCTGCCGTATGCATGTGCACATAGTCACACTGATCGCTGTTCATCCGAGGCCTTTCAAAGTGAGCCAGAATATGATTGTAGTAAGCCTCATTGGCCCTCCTTGAGTCAAACATCACGCCATCGCAATCAAAAATCACCACCCTAACCTGTTCCATGTTCCACAAGATCCTCTGGTAGGTTGTTAAAACTTTTGGTATGAAGTTTTCCAGCACGTGAGGCCTGTGGTCTCAATAACTAATAAAGGTTGGGCTACTCTGTCAAGATCCACATGAATAGAGAAAACAATGCAACCCGGAATTCATTCTTGAAAAAGGGCCTAACCCGGACAAGCCGGAACAAAAAATAATTCTATCACGAAAGCACGAAAGCACGAAAGCACGAAAATACGAAGACACGAAGATCTTAATATTTTTGACATCCTTCACAGAACTCCAAAAGTAGTTTACACTTTTTGACGTCAATCATTATTTGATGGTCAAAAGCTCCAAATTCAAGGCGCGCAAATCCTGAGGAATGAGGCGTACTTATGGTACGCCGCAGTGACGAAGGATGCAGCGCAACGCAGAAGTTGGACTTTTTACGAAGCCGTCATTATTTGGGCCAATTTGTGGGAGCGGCATTCTTGCCGCGATTGTCGCGGCTAGAAAGCCGCTCCCACACACATGTTGAAGTTGCCAAAATCATGATCAAAGCCCAAAGGAGCGGAACATTACTTTTTGGTCTCTATAGAAAAAGTGTAAACAGGCAAATGAAGGATGCCATATTTTTCTATTTCGTGCTTTCGATCTTTCGTGTTTTCGTGATTATCTTTTAAATTTTCTGCCAGAAAAAACACGAAACTCATTATTAAGCTCCCAATGAATACCAAGAGACATATCTACCTGCAAATGAAATCCCTGGAAGAGGCCCGGGCGATTTTCTTTAATCGTTTCTCTTTTGACAAATATCTCCGGCCGGAAACCGTTCCTGCCCGAGAGGCGGCTGGCCGGGTTACGGCAGAGCCGGTATTTGCCAGATTTTCTTCCCCCAGTTACCATGCAGCGGCCATGGACGGCATTGCTGTGCGTGCAGAGACCACCTTTGGCACCACCCTGGACCGGCCAAAGCAGCTCCGAATAGGGAAGGATGCC
>JAFDKF010000236.1 GCA_019307135.1 Deltaproteobacteria bacterium | reverse complement strand
TGCGCAATGGCGTTCAACGGATTTCACCTCAATTGAAATCATAGTATGTCCATGAAACGTGGACATACTATACAATAAATTGGCAATGGTCAAGCCTTTCCTTACTTATGAACCGCCGACCGTACATCTAATGGTTCCTCTGACTGTTCTCAATAACACAGTCGCGCAAGAATCTTCTATCCGAAAATACATTGTTTTCGCCTTCTTCGTAGTGACCCCAGCAGGATTCTTGTTCAAATTCTATTCAGGGCCTACCCAATGGTGGCTCAACGATTACGGCGCTGGTCTCCTTTATGAAGTTTTTTGGATCCTGGTCATCTTTTTCTTTTTGCCAAAGAAAGCACTGACCAACAAGATCCCTCTTTGGGTATTCACAATCACCTGTGCGCTGGAGATACTTCAACTGTGGCATCCTCGGGTTTTGGAAAGGATTCGTTCATATTTCTTGGGAAGGGCGCTGATAGGTACATCGTTTTCTTGGTGGGATTTTCCTCATTATGCTATTGGTTGTGTGCTCGGATGGTTATTGATCAATTGGATAATCAAACGATGTAATCAAATGGGGGAATAAGGCAAGAGGATGCTTGTCGAACTGCAGGGCCAGATTGAGAGGATCACCTTCATCAAAGCAACAGGAACTACAGGGCCAACGCAAGGTTATGCAGATCAAGAACAATTATGATAAAGAGGTCTATTATGTGCTATTGCAACGTAATCTGATTTATATAGCGGTGACCGGAGGAAGGAAGTTGGTCGTAATGGTCGGCACTCGGAAGGCACTGGCCATTGGGGTCAAGAGCGACAAGACCCAGAAGCGGTACACGTATTTAAGACACAGGCTGAACTAACGAAAGGCAATGCTTGATTGCTTTTTGTGTTCTTACAGCAACGAGGGCTCAAACCCGAAACTGTGAAACCAACATCAACAAGTATACTGGCATATTGTTTTCAGTTGGTCGGCTTTACAACGGTTATACCCACAGAACAATAGGGGGCAACACGATGGAACTTACGATCGGATCGTCTGTACTGGAGTTGGTACAGGGGGATGTCACTCAGCAGGATACCGAGGCTATCGTCAACGCGGCCAACCGCAGCCTTCTCGGCGGAGGGGGCGTGGATGGGGCAATCCACAGGGCAGCAGGCCCGGAGCTGCTAGCCGAATGTAGAACACTTGGGGGCTGTGAAACAGGGAATGCGGTAATCACCCGAGGCTACAGGCTTAAGGCCGAGTATGTTATTCATACGGTGGGGCCTGTCTATCGAGGTTCGAATCCGCGGACAGAGCGGTTGCTTGAAAGCGCCTATAAAAGGAGCATGGAGGTTGCCCGAGCTAAAGGAATCCGTTCGGTCGCGTTTCCATCCATTAGCACAGGAGTCTATGGGTATCCCTTGAAAGAGGCAGCTCCGGTGGCTCTGCGCACGGTGGCCAAGTTTTTGCGTGAACACCCTGAGATTGAGCGGGTTTGCTTTGTGCTGCGGAGTGAAAGAGCACTGCGAGCCTTTGAGGAAGCCCTTGGAAAGGTTGATTTGGCTGAATGATGCTGGCTGATAAGAGAATATTGATACATGGCGAAAAAGTAGAAGCAATGGGGACGAGAAGCAAAGGGGACGTCCGTAAATAAGTAACTAACTGCTCCTTATGAGCAAAAAAGCAGTTGAGGATTTATCGTTTACCGGGAGAACAGAGGGAACGTTGTTGACTATGTTGAATAAGTCTGAGGCGAAGATTGGAAGTGTCCATGGGCGGCGGGTTTGGAAGGGAAGAGTTGGGAACGCCCTTTAGTTTTCCAGTTTCTAAGTCCTTCGGTTCATAAGTTCGATTACGAACTCACTCACTCAGCACTTAGTGCTGAGTGAGCAATTGCTTTGAGTTGATTCAACCAAAGACGTCATCGTATTTGCGAATCGAAGCACTAAGTAATCCTTTTAGAGCCGGTTCATGATGGCAAGAAAGTGGAAGATAGAGGAATTGAGCGTTGTGGAATTTCCAAAGACATTCAAACTAAAACTGCAAAACTAAGGAGCGTCCCCTTTATATCTCTGTGGTAAAGCTTATTCTGCATGGCGCGCAGGCACGACTCGATATTTCGAAGGCTTTCCCGGTAAGAAAGTTGGGCAAACATCATGCAATGCAACTGGTCCAAACATGAAAATGACTTCACGTGGCGATTGCCGTCGTAGCGCTTTACACAACGGCGAAACTCATACAGGGGTAAAAAATCCATCAATTGTGAAAAGACTGTTTTTCCTGTGTACATGGGCCACTCCTTCCGAAGTTTTCGGAATTATGGCCCAGAATCTCATTTCAAGTCGATAACGATTTCTATCCGTGAAAATAACTGTAATTGTAACCAGTTATGCCGTATTTTGAAAAATTATTCCGGACAGCAGTGACTTTATTTATGAATTTATGGACGTCTCGGTTTTATTTGAATATGTAATGACAAGTGCAGGCTTTGTGGATGACTTAAAGAGATGTGGGCTTTGCGAACATAGATGCGGGGTAAACAGATTGGAGGGAGAAACAGGCGTTTGCAGAGTAACAACGCCGGTTGTCGCCTCCGCCAACTTGCATCTGGCCGCACCAGCAAGCTACACTGTGTTCATGGCTGGCTGCAATTTCAAGTGCTTGAACTGTCAAAGCTGGACAGTTTCCCAGTATCCTGACAACGGATACCACCAAAGGGGATATGTAGATCCCAAAGCACTAGCCGAAGAATGCGTACAAGAGCTGAACTCCTTTGCAGCCAAGCTCATAGGAGCGGATAGGATATCATTTTCAGGTGGTGAACCCACCATTTATCTGCCATATGTTGAAAGGGTAGTTGAAGAGGCAAGAAAAATAGATCCAGACACAAAGGTGAATTTTGACACTAATGGATATATGACTGAGAAGAGTCTGGAAAGGGTATTGTCTTTTTCCACATCAATCACCTATGACCTAAAGGCGTATAATGAGGAGGTTCACCTGTCCTTAACCGGGACGTCTTCCAAGCCGGTACTTAGGAATGCCGAGTATATCGGAAGATATGCAAGGGACAGACTCTGGGAATATAGAATCGTCGTGATACCTGAAATAACCGAAGAAGAGGTAAAGCCGTTAACCGAATTCATTGCCAACATCGATCCATCTGTGACCGTATGTTTTCTGGCCTTCAGGCCGAACTTTGTTTTGGAAAATCACCCGGGTGCGAAGACAAAACTTATGCAAACTTGTGTGCGGATTGCCAAGGATGCTGGCCTGAAAAATGTATACTGGTCTGGGCATCCGAACATTCCGGGGAAAAGTAGTAACCTAGAAAGTAGGATTGGGGATGAGTATTCATTACATGGTGCCCAAGTTGCCGGCTCATACGCTCTTTCCGCAGGCTGTCGAACTCATCCAAGAGGGTGTTCAACGTGCGCCTCAAATCAGACGTGCCAAATTAAAACGTATATTCCCAAGAGAATAACGTAAGGCGATAAGAGGAAGTATAGATGGATATAGAGAAAAGAGATGAGCAAATTTATAAATATAAACTAAGGGCTCGCGCAAAAATAAATTCACATTTTTGATGGCGAGATCGAGTAGTTCCAATTTGGTCGTTGAGTATACCGTTTCAAAACGATCTGCCGCATTTGTTGGTCAGATACC
>JAFDKF010000085.1 GCA_019307135.1 Deltaproteobacteria bacterium | reverse complement strand
TTTGATCGGCTGGTTCGGGCCTGTGTGACCACCCAAACCGTCACATACAACGAAATCATACGTCGACCCTCCGCCACCCGAATGAGTTTTGGCAGCTAAGTCAATAGGCATTTTGATAATAGACATGATCTAAACTCAAAATATTCATTTTAATCCAAGCTATGTCGAACATCTGAATTGCCAAATGATGAAACCAAACGCATCCAGGTCTGTTGTTCGGGCAATCATGACTGAATTTGCCAATCTCACCGGACTTTCAACAGCCGAGAAGGTTCCAGGGCGCTACTTGTGGACTGACGCTTTTGCCGTATGCAACTTCCTGGAGCTCTATCGCCAAACGGCTGAGGAAAAATACAAGCATCTCGCATTGCGCCTCGTCGATCAGGTTCATAGCATACTCGGCCGACACCGTGAAGACGACCCACGAACCGGCTGGATCAGCGGCCTCGATGAGCAGGAAGGCAAAATGCATCCTACAAAAGGGGGGTTGAGGATCGGATTGACCCCCTGATGCGGTATACACCCTTGAGTGAAATAATTGAGAAGTTCTGGCTTGAACGCAAAAACAGAGAAGCCAGCAGTTGGATACAGCATCGCGATATTAATATGGTGATGTTGGCGACCAGCCTGGCCCCTGATGGATATCTGTGTAACCTGGGTTGAGCGGTTCAACGTTCACGGTTCAGGGTTGACAACCCTGAACCGTGAACCCTGAACCCTTGTAAAGTAGACTATAACCTTTGAACCTTGAACCCTGAACCTGGAACCGATCACTTTAGGTGTAAGTGGGTCAGGCACAGCCGGTGTTTTTCAGTCAGTAAATCGGTTCTGTAAAATCCGTGACGTCCGTGACAGTCTGACTTGCTTCCCAACGGAGGTCGGACCTGCAGTTTTCACATACACGTAGTGTCTCGAAACTCAAAGCACGAACTAAGGGCTCACGCAAGAATAACTTGGCAGAGTTGGCGCTCAGATTTGGGTCGGATTTGGCCGATCCGATTGAGCAAAGCCACAGGAATAGCTGGCTATTTCGCGGATTTTGCGCCCGCCCTGGCGCTATGCGACAGACTGACTGGCATACTTTGTTTTCCGTTGGAACCGGAAAACTAGCTCACTAAAGCCTATAGACCAGGTCTGGGCCAGGGAATGAGTACCCGCCCGCCTCAGCCTGAGCACGAGCATCTTAAGCACGAACATCTTACTTGCTGTGGCGAGTGCGATGGCGGGCAGGTCGGTCGAAGACGGCCTGAAACTGAGATGCCAAAATGGTAAGTTATTCTTGCGTGAGCCCTAAGTACTTATGATCTCCAAAAGATATCAATTGGAGGATGTTCTAATGAATACAAAACCAACCTATCAAGAATTGGAACACAGGGTCAAGGAGTTAGAGAAAAAATCATTTCAACACCAACAGACGGAAGAGGCGCTGAAAAGAATTACAGATGAGCAGGCTGTATTGTTAAGTGCAGTGCCAGCAATGATTTTTTGGATAGACAAAGAGGGCAATTTCATAAGAGTGAATGAGCCATTTGCTGCAGCGCTCAAAAAATCTCCGGATGAGATAAACGGAAAATCTTTATTCGATTTATATCCTGAAGATCAGGCCACGAAATATCATAGTGACAATTTGGAGGTAATAGAATCCGACAAACCAAAGAAAAATGTTGAAGAACGGGTACAGACGCCTGCCGGCACTATGTGGGTATTCACAGACAAAATACCATATAGAGATAAGGAGGGTAACAATGTAGGCATCATCGGTTTTTCGGTTGATATTACCGACCTCAAGCGGGCTGAGGAGGCGCTGCGGGAGAGCGAGGAGATATATAGAAGTTTATCTAATAACATTCCTGGCATGGTTTATAGGGGGAGACCTGATTGGTCAACAGAAGTCATTTCTAACAGTGAAGATATTTGTGGACATTCAGCCGAAGAGTTTAATTCTCAAAAAATAAACTGGTTAGACATTATACATCCCGATGATAAGGAAAGGGTTTTAGATGAAACTGTAGAATTGGAAAAGAAGCATATGAATATTGTACAAGAGTATAGAATTATCGATAAAGGTGGCAGCATTCGTTGGGTTGAAGACCATAAATCCTCACGATTCAAAAAAGAAGGGATTTTTCAGGGAGTCGATGGTGTTGTTTTTGACATCACCGAGCACAAGCAAACGGAGGAGGAAAGGAGGAAACTTGAAGCCCAACTCCACCAGGCCCTGAAGATGGAGGCCATCGGTACCCTGGCAGGTGGCATTGCCCATGACTTCAATAACGTCCTCATGGGTATCCAGGGGCATATGTCTTTGGCGTTGCTGTATGCTGACTCCGGCCGTCCCCATTCTGAACATCTCAAGGGAATAGAAGATATGGTCAAAAGGGGGGGCAGATCTTACGAAACAACTTCTAGGTTTTGCCAGGGGCGGCAAATACGAGGTCAAACCGACTGATCTAAACAAGCTAATCGAGAATAGTTCCGAGATGTTTGGCCGCACCAAAAAAGAGATAAAGATTCATAGAAAACACCAGAAAGACATCTGGCCGGTCGAAGTAGATCGGGGACAGATTGATCAGGTGTTGTTAAACCTCTATATCAATGCCTGGCAGTCCATGCCGCGTGGGGGAGACCTCTGTATTGAAACAAGCAACGTTGTGCTTGACGAAAACTATACCAAGGCTTTTGGTGTGAAGCCTGGCAATTATGTAAAGACATCTGTGACCGATACCGGAGTCGGTATAGATGAGGCTACCCAGCAAAGGATATTTGACCCCTTTTTTACCACCAAAGAGATGGGCCGTGGAACAGGCTTAGGTCTTGCCTCTGCTTATGGCATTATCAAGAGTCATGGCGGCATTATCAATATTGACAGTGAAAAGGGCAAGGGAACAACTTTTAACATCTACTTGCCAGCTTCGGAAAAGGAGGTCACAATAAAAGAAAAGAAGCTGGCTGACGAGATCTTGAAGGGTACAGAGACTGTTCTTCTTGTAGATGATGAAGACGTGATTCTTGGTGTTGGCGAGGAGATGCTGAAAGAAATGGGCTACAAGGTCTTGATGGCCAGGACCGGGAAAGAAGCAGTAGAAGTTTACAGGAAACACAAGGACGAGATTGATCTGGTCATCCTCGACATGATCATGCCGGAGATGGGTGGTGGCGAGGCCTATGACAGAATAAAAGAGAGCAACCCCAAGGTAAAGGCCCTGCTTGCAAGCGGCTACAGCATAGATGGCCAGGCCACCGAGATCTTGGGACGCGGCTGTGATGGTTTTATTCAGAAGCCCTTTAATGTGAAAGAGCTGTCTGGAAAAATCAGGGAGATTCTGGACAAAAAATAGCATTTGTCAGAAGGCACCGTCGAAGACAGCAGCTTGTAACTCTTTGGATGCGAAATTTATTTTTGAGAACCGGTCTGCAGCTTAACACCTAAACACCTGATCACCAATAACCATAACCCGAAAACGCGGTTCTCTTTTCAATCCCTAACGTTGGTCATTTACCGCGAGCCCTCGACAACGCAGGAAATGCGGTATCATCGGCTTTCCCGAAGGGTAAACAACAGGCCGAAAAAAGCATTGAACAAGCATGTCACCACGAGTGATGTTTTCCATAAACCTCAAAAGTGTTACAACTGGGTGACATTATTGGTTATTTAACATCTCAGGCGTGTTGTTTATGCAACATTAGGGCAATCTTGATCCGCTTCATATCTTTAAAATTCCAAACTACACCGCATACAATGGGCATAAGCTTGCGAATCTTTCTTGTGAACGATGACGACTCAATTGAGCGTCTTCCGCTTAGCCGCTTCGAACGCCTTTTCCAGGGCCATCCTGACGAACGTCTCCCTCAGTTTTCCAACAGGCGGGTCCGATATGCATTGGCAGCGGTAGATCTTGTCAATCGTAAGCCGGTTGAGATTCTCCTGATACAGTATGCCTATCTTTTCTTTGATTCTGAAGGCAGAATCGACACAGCCGAACTACAGAAAGAAATGAGACTGGGTGTGGATATGCTGCCCCCTGTGGTCACTGAACATGTATTCCTGAACGTGGTGGATGCCGAGCACCGCTTTCTTCAAAAGCGTTATAGAGATACACACACATGGGAGCCAACGCCCGAAATAGAGGCGGCGATTGTGGAAGCCGTATTTGGTAAACACTGACTCCAAGTTGTCACATCTTTTTGGTCTGACTGACCACGCTTGGCACATCTAACCCATGTAATTTCTTGACAAAACATGGACATGAAGTTACTTTAGCTTGATACCTTGCAATATTTCCAATCAGGAGCGCCGTCACATGTCATTGACAAAAGCAAATATCGTAGACTCAGTCTATCGCGATCTTGGGCTGTCCAAATCTGAATCGGCTCAAGTGATCGAATCCATCCTGAAAATCATCAAGACAACCCTGGAATCCGGGGAGGATG
Organism: Deltaproteobacteria bacterium; assembly: GCA_019307135.1. Lineage (GTDB taxonomy): Bacteria > Desulfobacterota > Desulfobacteria > Desulfobacterales. The sequence goes on along the minus strand of JAFDKF010000085.1, from coordinate 20,840 downwards.
TTCTTATCAGCGGGTTCGGCAGGTTCTGCGTTCACGAAAAGAACCAGCGCAGGGGTAGGAACCCCCAGACGGGTAAGGACATGAGGCTGAGGGCAAGGAAGGTCGTAACGTTCAGGTGCTCTGGGACTTTGAGAGACAAAATTAATGGGAAGAATTAAGACGGATTTTCGCTCTCGCCGCCGACGTCACCTATCCGGCCTGTGGGTTGACCGAAGTCTGGCCCAAGAGTTAACAAAGGTTGTGATATCAGGTAGAGATCTACAACGAAATCAATTGGTTGACGAGCGTAACTATTGGCAAGCATTCTTGATTTGTGGGACACAAGGAACCACGATCCGCCCGTCCGAAAGGCCACACATATTCCAGAACTGATCATCGACCCATCATATTTACCCTGTTCAATCAAACGAAACGCATCGTCAATTCTCCTTTTTGAATCTGCTGTCAACCGTAAGTATCGTCAAACTTTTGATCATACTATTTAACAGGGCTCGCAGCTGCCTGAAATAGAGTATTGGCTTCAATAGGTTTTATCCGATCATGCGTTTGGGGTCATACAGCAGTGGTGCCCCCAAAATCGGTGAAAACCTCGCTCCTTTCGGAAATTTCCCTGTCTTGTTTCAAATGACAAAATGAGCGTGACAGTTCACGGAGTAAGGGTGGAGGGGAAATATGGTAAGCTGCTAGAAGGGGGTAAGACTCTCAAAACCATCCTCCGTGACAAGAAGAGTCTGTTCAAACTGTGCAGAAAGAGATGCGTCGGCTGTGACAGCGGTCCACTTGTCTTCCAAAATCCGAAGATCTTTTTTGCCCAAATTGATCATAGGTTCAACCGTAAAGACCATGCCTGCAACTAGGCGAACCCCTTGCCCTTTTCGACCGTAATGGGGGACCTGAGGAGGTTCGTGGAATTCAAACCCTACACCATGGCCCACAAATTCCCTGACTACTGAGCAGCCTTGCCCTTCCGCGTACGTCTGAATGGTCCAACCTATGTCTCCTATGGTGTTTCCAGGTTGCACTTGCGTCATGCCCAATCTCAGACACTCCCGAGCCACCCTGACAATCTTTTTCGCATCCGCACCTAATGTTCCAACGCAAAAAGTCTTGCTGGCGTCGGCATAATATCCTTTCAAAACGGAAGTGATGTCCACATTGACAATATCGCCTTCCACTACAACTCTTTCTCCAGGGATGCCATGACAGATCACCTCATTGGCAGAAACACACACACTCTTCGGAAAGCCTTTGTAGTTCAAGGGGGCAGGGATAGCGCCGTTCTTGATGGTGAATTCATGAACGAGGGTGTTAATCTCGTCGGTCCTCATTCCCGGCCTAATTTTCGCCTCCACAAGATCGAGGGTATCCAGCACCAGACGTCCAGCGTTTCTGATACCTTCAATATCCTTTTCTCCCTTGAGCCGAATCTTATGTTTTTGAAAATACAGCTCCTTTAGGCTGTTGGCGCCTGGGACCTTCTTGCCAAGGCAACATTTTTTATATTTGAGACCGCTTCCACAAGGGCAAGGATCATTTCGGCCCACTTTTATCTTATTGTTCTTCAGAAACATCTGTGCGTTGTTCTCCGGATTGGGCAGTGTCAGTTGATCCTTGTGGTTGGCATTTCACGACGTCCATTGTTTCGTGACATTTTATTTCTCCAACAGTTTAAATGAGTTATCAATGGCGATTTTTTACCCAAATCTGAGCGCGAAATCTGCCAAGTTATTTTCAATCTTAGCTTCACGACTTGTCCTTGGAACTCCTTTGCGCTTCTTGCCTCCAGGAATCCAACAAGCGTTTTATTCTTGTGCAGCTGACATGGTTGAGGTCAAGAAGCGCACCATTACTGTTTAAGCTGCTTTACAAATTTTGTCAAAGTCTATGCGGCAATTCAGGCTCTTTGCCTCCGACGATTTGTCATATCCAGGCAAAACCATTTCCAGCCTGATTTCTTGATCCTTTTCCCTGACAACAGCTTTCCCCCCCCATATTAGTTTGCCAAAACTTGGCCCAACAACTTGACAAATGCTTATATCACAAATCTACAACAAGATTATTGAATTCTTGGGTTATGATGTTGGCAAGGGATGTGTGTTGGGGTATCTGTGGGAGAATGTGGGACGCTGGTAAAAAATTAAGTTGACAAGGGAAAGCGTAAATGCGAAATAGATCCCATGCCAAGACAAGCCCGCCTTGACACACCCGGTGTCCTGCATCACATCATGATCCGTGGAATCGAGCGTCGAAAGATATTCATAGTGGGGTTCTCGGTCGAAAGGGGAGAAACTATTGCCCGCGAAAATGGGTTGCAATTAATCGAATAAGGTTTTGTTACTTTCTTACCAGCGTCCCGATTCCCCGTCCGATTCTCCCTACATAAATTCTTACGTCACATCACAGCCCGAGGAATTGAGCGTTGGGAAAAACAGAGGGGGGTGGAGGAATTTTTTTGCGGGTCATCTTTACTGCATGCTTATTCACGCTGATCAACGTTTCTGCAAGCTTTGCGGCCTTTGATGACGCCAGAGGCTTTCGCGTGGCAGCCGATCTGTTAAACCAGGGAAGTTATCTGGAGGCCCTCGGGGCCTACCAGGAGATTGTCACTTATTCGGAAAGCTATGAGAATCGGGCCAAAGGCCTCTTGTTTATGGGAGCGATCTATAGCCTATATTTGGATCAATACGACGAAGCACTGCGACTTTATAGTATCCTGATGCGGGATTACTCAAAGAGCAGCTTTGCACAAGATGCCCTCAAGGCCCAGGCCGTAGCTGCCAGGAGCTATGCTCTGTACGTGAAAGGAAAGAGCTCTGACAAGCTCTACGATTTGGTTGCAACCACTGCATCTCAGGTCTACGGGGGCTATGGCGCAGAATCGCCCACCTCTACCAGAGCCGTGGATGCTACCGGGGGAGAGGTCATGACCTATGAGGGCCGGTTGGTTGTCGCCTACTTTCATGCTAACAGCGGAGGCTTCACTGAAGGTGCCAGGAGTGTCTGGGTGGCTGACCTGCCTTACCTCACGGCAACACCCGACCCTTATAGTGACAATATTCCAGGAGGGACATGGGATCTATCCCTTTCCTATCAGGTCATACAGGACCGGCTGAATCAGTATGGCCTGAGTATCGGCACCATACATCAAGTCAGCCCAGTTGACATCAGTTCTTCAGGCCGTCCCCTTAGAATAGCGGTAGTATCAAGTCGCGGTCGAATAGAACTCAAGAGCAACGATTTTCGCCTGAAAATTGGAGCCATGAAATTGAGAAGTACTCGCCTTCGTATCCATAAGACCACAGATGGGCTTCGGATTAATGGTAACGGCTTAGGGCACGGAGTTGGTATGAGTCAGTGGGGGGCATACCGTATGGCACAGACCGGATATGATTACAGGGATATTTTGACGCATTATTACAAAGGTGTCCAGATCAAAAGAATCGAGCATTCTAATCATTAACATCTACAACTGTATATCTAAATTCCCCCAGATTTATATCTTTGTCTTCCGTTTCCTGGATAATATTAACAACCCAGTCTCCGATTTTATTGGTTGGAGCAATCTGGTATGTTCTATAACGTATGGAACCGGAAATAACAAAATCTACTACTTTTCGGACTTTATTTTTTCTTTTGAATTCCAAATACATGTCGGCCTTATCACCAACAGGAACCAAAAAATCCATCCATAAAAATACTTTTTGTCCCTTAATCATCTTCCCGTCAGCGATTTCCTGATCACATTCACTTTCCTTGATTTTATGACAAAATTTATAATCCTTAAGAACAGCTCCCTTCCCCTGACCATGATAATAATAATCCATAACCTTTCTTGCTTCATTCATAGTCGGTTTTTCCTGGGCAAAAACTAAAACCGGAATACAAACCACCAAGAAGCTCAACAAAGAAATTTTTTTCATACTTTTCCTCCAATACTGTTCATCTATCTGTATCCTGTATCTATATCTTATAAACTTAATTATCGAGTGATTCATGAAAATATCTTATTGATAATTGATAAGAATTCGCTTTTGAGTCCACCAAGTATAGGGGAAATAGAGATGAGTGTCAAGAGAAAAAATGGCGCAACATATTGTGGTTGAAGGTTGTCCCGCTACGTGAAGGCTTGTGAGTGAAAGTTTGTGAAAGTTTGGGGACATCCTTTAGTTTTACAGTTTTTAAGTGCCTCGATTCGCAAATACGATGACGTATTTTTGTGGGAAGAATGGGGACGCTGGTAAAAAATTAAGTTGACAAGGGAAAGGGTAAATGCGAAATAGATCCCATGCCAAGACAAGCCCGCCTTGACGCACCCGGTGTCCTGCATCACATCATGATCCGTGGAATCGAGCGTCGAAAGATATTCATAAGGGTAAGCAGCAACGAAAAGTGAAGGCAAGGAGTCTTTTCTGCTTTTGGGCAGTCAGTGAGTTGGGGATGTCGCTTAGAGAACTGACCAGGCGGCTGGAAATGAGCTCCCCTGGCGTGGAGTTCTCGGTCGAAAGGGGAGAAACCATTGCCCGCGAAAATGGGTTGCAATTAATCGAATAAGGTTTTGTTACTTTCTTACCAGCGTCCCCATTCCTCGTCCAGGGAAATATTAGTCACCTTCAGCTCCGACCCTTACCAGCCTCTTGAAATGCAGTTGGGCACCACAAGGCAGGCCATCCAGATTCTGATTGATAATGGGCTGCGGGTTATGATTCTGACAAAGGGCGGAATGCGTGCTTCCAGAGACTTCGATTTGTTGGAGACTTATGACAGATGCAGGTTCGGGACCACAGTCGTATTCACGAACCAAGCCGATGCCTCACAGTGGGAACCAAATGCGCCCCCAGTAGCGGCTAACTCTTGTGGCTGCTCATTTGGCTGTCATACTTCCTGCAACTTTAATATAGGGGACGGGGTTGTTTATAGCAGGCATTTGCTGGAATTTGGCCTAAGACATTGACAAAATTTGCGATATCCATTAGAAACCTATCAAACGATCTCCTGTTTGGCGAGTGCATCTGCTGGCAAGCTATTAATGACGGGTGTATTCCTAAAGGTGGCAAAGGGGTTTCAAACAGTTACTTGAATTAGGAAAATAAGAAATGATTAAAACCATATACCTATTGTTTTTGCCACTCGTCTTCGTTTGCTTCGACGCTACTGCCGCTGCGGCTTTTGAAGTTCCCGAAAACGCACATATCAATATCTTGGGAAATGATTGGGAATGTAACCGTGGGTATCGCCGCTCTGGAAATGAATGTCGCCCCATGACGGACGCCGAGGTCAAAAAGCAAAAAGAATTGGAGCAAGCTATCTTAAAGCAGATACAGGAACGTCGTTCTCGGGGGGTAAGTGGTGATGACTGTGAGACAGAATATGAGACAGGTGCAGAGGTCTGCGTTGAGGTGACCGACGTCGACTTGGACTGTGACGAAAGCTACATGGGTAATTATTATGATGATTGTGAAGTTACAGTATATTACGAATTGAATACTGACTATAAGGGTGGTTCATATTTGGATGTAGAAGTGAAATGTGAAGCTGAGATCGAATACACAGGACGAAACACCTATGGTTGGAGTTCTGAATCAGAGTGCCGCCATGAATCACATAGCCTTTATGCTCACGGTTCAGATTCTAATACAATTACTTTGGATTTTTCGTTCAGCGCATTCGAAGAAGTAACGAACGTTAAAATTGATTCTGTGCATTGTGAGATTGAAAGTGTCGACCTTTGGTAACAAGACATCGGCAAAAGTTGTTATTTCACCATTTACATTGTGGTTCTCCTCCCACCAAGTAAAGTTGCGATGTCTGCTATACATCTGTACTGCAACATTCCCAAGAAACTCTTGTGATTTCATTATGATATTTGTACTCTGAAATCCGTATCAGCGATACCAATCACGCGCCTTGGAAAGGGCTGGTGTCAGGCTTGCACAAACCCGGTCAATGTCAGGGTGCGCTAGCAAAAAACCGACCAAGGTATGCAGGGTCTCAGAATCTGCTTGTTTCAGGGGATATCCATCGAGAACGGATTCAAAGGATGGTAGGATAAACTTTTTTGCCCTTGACATTAACGGACACTTTCGCATAAAAAGCATGCTTGTGGTGCCCTCTGAGGCTTAATAGGGAATCCCGTTAGACTCGGGAGCGGGCCCGCCGCTGTAACCCCGCCCTTTTTTATCAAGAAAAGGGAACCCTTTTAGCATTTAGGGCTAGCCCAAAAATAAGTTCGCAGAATTCGCGCTCAGATTTGGGTTACATTTGGTCGATGCGAACGAGCAAAACCTCAGGAATAGCAAGCTATTTCGCGGATTTTGTGAATGAGTATCGGCCAAAGGTGGCCTAAAGCTGAGATGCGAAAATGGGAAGTTATTTTTGGGCGAGCCCTTAATACCACTGTTCTAATCAATCGGGATGGGAAGGTGGCTAAAAGGGCGGGGAAGCCAGAAGACCTGCCACAAGAAAATAGTGTATCACAAACCTCGTGTGCCGGGTTGTGGACACAGAACGGTTTGAGGATAAAAAAGGGAAATCCCCAGGCTGAGCGATCAGTCTGGGGATTTTTTGTGAAGGTAACATGAGCAAAAAAGATGGATGGAAGAGGAGAAAGGAGGGGTATTATGCATATTTCAGAAGGCGTGTTATCTGCACCCGTGCTGATCACAGGTGCCGCCATCACGGTAGCCGGTTGCGCCGTGGGACTCAAGAAAATGGACTATGACCGCATACCTCAGGTGGGCATCCTGTCGTCAACCTTTTTTGTGGCATCCCTTGTCCATGTTCCCATTGGACCCTCAAGTGTACACCTCTTATTGAATGGTGTTATCGGGCTCCTGTTAGGCTGGGCGGCCTTTCCAGCCATTCTGGTGGCCCTCACCCTGCAATCCATTCTATTTCAATTCGGAGGGATTACACCCCTTGGGGTCAATACGGTAAACGTGGTGGTGCCGGCCCTTGTCTGCTTTTACATGTTTAGTTATGCGATCAGACGTAAAAACGCTTTCATCTCCTTGGGATCAGCATTTGCCTGCGGGTTCCTGGCTGTGTTTTTAACGAGCGTCATGGTGGGTATTTCTTTAGTCTTCACGGGAGAGGCGTTTATGGAAGTGTCGAAACTGGTGGTCATCGCGCACTTTCCGGTTATGATCATCGAAGGGATTATGACTGCATTTTGTGTGGTGTTTTTGAAAAGAGTTAAACCCGAAATATTAGGAGTAGCTCATGCACCGATTCAATCTACATAAAGAGTATACAAGAATTTCAAAAGTTACTGTTTTTTTTCTTTTCACCGTACTATATTTGGCAATGACAGTGCCATGCGCTTTGGCCCACAAGGTCCTTCTTACAGCCTATGTGGAAGGAGACACCGTCTTTGTGGAAGGCGGCTTCAGTGATGGCACACCTTGTAAGAATGCTAAAATCGAGGTATTTGATCCCTCAGGCAACAAGCTGCTGGAAGGTAAAACCAATGAAGACGGGGAGTTTTCTTTCAAGCCACCCCAAAAGACTGACCTGAAGTTGGTGCTTAATGCCGGCATGGGACATAGGGCCGAGTATATTGTGCCGGTCGACGAGCTGCCCGACATGACCAGTCGGCAAACAGCCAAGGCGGAAGCTATGCCTGCCCTGGCCACTGAAAGTCGGAAACCCCGGGGGGCATCAGAAGCCGTTGCCCGAATAGACCTGAAGGAGATTGAAGCAATCGTTGACAGAGTCATACAAAGAAGACTACGTCCCCTTATCCAGCTTGTTGCAAAATCCCAGCGCAAGACAGGATTTTCGCCCACGGAGATATTCGGCGGCATCGGGTACATATTAGGCCTCATGGGGATTGCTATATATTTTAGACACCGCAAAGGTAGTAAGTCTTGAACATAGTTGAACCTTTTGCATACGGCAATTCGTTTGTCCACCGCCTTGACCCACGCGTAAAAATCATCACAGCGGGTCTGTTTTCCCTGCTCTGCCGTGGGTTCAAGGGGGAGTTCTATATTCTTGAACGCTGTGAACTTCATGCATCGGATTGGCTTTTCGGAATTATCTCCCTGTTATTCATCGCCGAGCTGGTGGTAATATAATGGATACCAACAAAACTGTGATAAAAGGATTGGTCGTAGCAGGCACGCACAGCGGGTCTGGAAAGACAACCGTTGCCCTTGGTCTTATGGCTGCCTTTAAGAGGCGCGGCCTAAAGGTCTGTGCTTTTAAGGTGGGGCCGGATTTCATAGACCCGGGTTACCACAGCCAGATCTGCGACGCTGTCAGCAGAAACCTGGACGGGTGGATGCTCACGCAAGGTTACAACAGGAAGAGTTTCCAAAAACATGCACGGGGTTCTGATATTGCCATTGTGGAAGGCGTGATGGGCCTGTTTGACGGTTGCGACGGTAAGAGTGAGGCCGGGTCAACTGCCCAGATGGCCAAATGGCTCCGGCTCCCTGTGATTCTAGTGGTGGACGCAAGGTCGATGGCACGGAGTGCGGCCGCCTTGATCTACGGGTTTGAACATTTTGATCAAGACCTTGATTTTGCGGGGGCAGTGTTTAACCGGATTGGAAGCTCCTCTCACCTCCGGTATTTGAAAGAGGCCATGGCTGGCACAGTAAAAATGCCCTGTCTGGGAGGATTGCCGCGAGAGTCTGGTCTGGCGCTGCCGGAAAGGCATCTCGGCCTGGTCACCAGTGAGGATAACCCCCTGTCATCAGAATATGTTGAAAGACTTGCCGACTTAGTTGAAAAGTCAATCGACTTAGAAACCATCTCGGCGAGGCTTGGAGACATTCCCGAAAAAGAGGTGGAAAAGCATCCTTCTTCAGGCAAGCGCTATCCTGTTCGCATAGGTGTGGCCAAGGATGAAGCATTTTCCTTTTACTACCAGGACAACCTGGAGATACTCGAATCCTTTGGAGCCGAACTTGTCTTTTTCTCGCCGCTTCGGGACGAACGTCTGCCAGGGGGGATCACCGGACTCTATTTAGGTGGCGGGTATCCTGAGCTGTTTGCCCGGAGACTATCGGGTAACGTGTCACTGAGAGGCGAAATTAGGGGCCTGGCTGAAAAAGGCTTTCCCATCTATGCTGAATGTGGCGGGTTTATGTTTCTCTGCCAGGGCATTCAGGACACAGAAGGGAGCTTTTACCCCATGGCGGGTGTTTATCCATTTACGGTACGTATGCTTTCACGCCTGAAATCCATGGGATACAGGGAGGTGACGTTGGCTGCCTCCTGTCCTTTGGGCTCTTCCGGACGAACCATTCGTGGGCATGAATTCCATTATTCCGAAATGATTGAAGAGCCGGCGGGTGTTCAATTCACATACACCATTGCGAATCGTGCAGGCAGGGATGCTCACAGAGAAGGTTTTCTGGTGAACAATACCTTGGGGAGCTACGTGCACCTCCATTTTGGCAGTAATCCTGCCGTGGCCGAAAACTTTGTTCGGCTTTGCTTTGAATACGAAAACGAGGGTTGATCATGACTTTGGCCATAGCCTTAAGAGGGGTTTTGGATAGAAATTGGGGAAGTGGCCGATAATGTGCTGAGAACGGAATGAAGAAGTAGCGATGAAACCACACGAGATTGAAGAGCAAAGTTTCAGGATCATAGACCAGGAGGCTGGCGATCACGGTTTTCCGCCAGACCAATGGAGCATTGTCAGAAGGATGATCCACACCACAGCCGACTTTGACTATATCCATACGGTTCGATTTCACCCCGAGGCCATCCAGGCCGGCGTCAGGGCGATCAAGCAGGGCAAAAATATCATTACGGACACTGAAATGCTCCGGGCCGGAATTCGCAAAGCAGATTTGGAATCTTTTGGTGTCCAGGTCCTGTGCTTTTTGAATGAAGCAGGCGTTATTGAGCAGTCAAAAAAGGCCGGGACCACGCGAGCGGCAGCCGCAGTGGACCACGCCATTCCCTTTATGGAAGATGGTATTTGCGCCATTGGAAATGCCCCAACAGCCCTCTTTAGGCTCCTGGGGCTACTGGAACAAGGCGTTGCACACCCTGCGCTGGTCATCGGACTTCCTGTCGGTTTTGTGAATGCTGCTGAATCCAAAGCGGCTCTCGTGAAAGTCAACACACCCTTTGTTTCCAATGCGGGGCGTAAGGGCGGAACCACCGTGGCGGCCAGCGTGGTAAACGCGCTGATTAAACTTGCTTTAGAGGAAGCCATGTGATGAAACAGAAAACAGGTAAATTCTTTGGGGTAGGGGTGGGCCCAGGTGACCCGGAACTCATCTCATTGAAGGCAGTGCGTATTCTCCGTAGCGTGCACACCATTTTTGCAGCATCATCGACCAAGAACAGTCACAGTGTTGCCATGAGGATTGCCCGCCCCCATCTTCCCCAGGGGACTCCGGTGATCAGGCTTTCCTTTCCCATGACGAGAGACAGCAAGATGATAGAGGAATGCTGGAGACAAAACGCGGCTACCATAATAAAAGAGCTTGAAAAGGGAAAAGACGCGGCCTTTATTACACTGGGAGATCCTTTGACCTACTCGACTTATGGCTACGTTCTTCGAGAGATGAAAAAGATTGCGCCACATGTTGAGATCCAGACGATTCCGGGCATCGCATCTTACCAGGCCGCGGCAGCCCTGGTCCATCTCCCCTTGGCCGAAGGAGAAGACTCCCTTTTGGTTCTTTCGGGGTCAAAAGGAGGTGAACATTTAAGAAGGCTTGGCAGTCAGGTGGAAAACATCGTGATGTTAAAAACCTACCGTAATTTTGAAGATATCTATTCGACTCTTAAGGAGATGGATTTGGTGGAGTCCACAATCGGAATAACATGCTGTGGCCAGCCTGATGAAAGAATTGTAACCGATATCAAGGAAATGGTGGGCAAAAAGCCAAATTACTTCACCATGCTTATCATAAAGAATAAGTAGTGTCCATCCAGAAGCAGCATATTTTGTCCCGATACGGCGTTCTCCGCAGGTTTCTATCCTCAACGTAGCGCTGCTACGCCTGCGGTAGAAACCTTTGTGCCCTCAACGTAGCGCTGCTACGCCTGCGGTAGAAACCTTTGTGCCTGCCCTGTGAAATGCGAAGCATATTTCTCTGGGGCGGCCTTGTCTCGGGACAAAATCTACCATTTCTGGATAGACACTAAGTGATAGTTCAGCCCGTATTGTCATTTCGACCGAAGGGAGAAATCTTAAATTTGGTAGGGCAATTTTCTGGATTCCCGCCTTCGCGGGAATGACAGTTGTATCTAATTGCCCGTCATTCCCGCGAAGGCGGGAATCCAAGAGTTGATACCCCGAGTTATTGAGATGTTACAAACGCAAGACGTAACTGCTGCTATTGCCAGAGAAAAAGAAATAAAGATTACGGATTTGGGTACAGCTGAAACCCATAGCTTCTTGCAATGTCATTCCTGAATCAGTTTAGTCGGAGAGACATCCGAATTGGGTTTCTGATTTTTTTCGTAACCCTCTCGGTAGTCCTTTTCCTCAATTATAATAACCCTGCCATAAGCCGGGCCACGGTATTGAACAGCCTCGTCTGGCCCCTTACCAGGCTTATGTTTCTGATCGCACTTGGACTTGTGGTGGGAAATATCATAGAAGGACTGGGCTGGGTCACGAAAATTGCCACATTCTCCCGCCCTCTGCTCAGTTTTGGACATTTGTGCGACTATAGCGGGGCTGCTTTCACCACGGCCTTTTTCTCGGGTGTAGCAGCCAACACCATGCTCGTAGAATATTACAAGGGAAAAAAGATCAGCAAAAAGGAGATGTTTTTATCCAACTTTGTTAATGGGCTTCCTGCCTTTTTCCTCCATATTCCGACCACCTTTTTTATTATCCTGCCACTCACGGGAATTGCTGGTATCCTTTACATTGTCCTCACCTTCCTTGCGGCCATACTCCGAACATTTTGCTATCTGCTTTACGGCCGGTTCGCCCTGGATGTCGCGCGGTGCACCATGGCTGTTCCCTTGCCCGAGAAAAAAGCCTGGGCCCAGGTATGGCACGGGATAAAGGAGAAAATTCCCGGCCGCTTTCTAAAAATTGCCCTTTACGTTGTCCCGATATATATCGTTGTCTTTATCATCAATAAGTTAGGATTTTTTCTGTGGCTGCGCCAGGTTACTGCTGGCTTTGTCACCACAAAGCTCATGCCTGTTGAAGCGGTCTCTGTGATCATATTCAGCCTGGCAGCCGAATTTACCTCAGGCTTTGCAGCAGCGGGTGCTCTTTTGCAGGCAGGGGCGCTCACCGTAAAACAGACAGTACTCGCCCTTTTGTTCGGAAACATTATCGCCTTCCCCGTACGTGCCCTGCGGCACCAGTTGCCGAGATACGTGGGAATCTTTTCGCCCAAACTGGGGACTCAGATGCTATTAATGAGCCAGAGCTTTCGCGTTTTGAGTGTTTTTTTAGTCGCTTTGCTCTATCTCTTTCTTGGATAGGTCGTAAGTAAGCGTTCACGGGTTCAGAGTTCAGAGGTTCAGGGTTCACCGAAAATCTGAACCGTTGATTCGCGAGTTCTGAATGGGTAAGGCATGAGAATAGAACGATTCGTGGTTTCATCAAGTACTTGCTAGCCTACGAGCAAGGTCAACGAAAAAAAGATAACCCTGAACGGTGAACTCTGAACCTGTGAACGGCTACGGTCGTAAAATGAAACCCAAGAGGAAGTTAAAGTCGGGTTTTACCACAGGCACAGCAGCCGCTGCCTCGGCCAAAGCTGCGTTAATGCTCCTTATGGGGGGAAAGGCTCCGGATGTAGTGCAGATAAGGCTTCCTGCTGACGACAAACTGAAGGTTTCAATCCACGGGTGCTGGCTCATCGGCAAAAAGGCAGAGTGTACCGTCATAAAAGACGCAGGGGATGACCCAGATGTCACTCATAGGGCTCTTATTGGCGCCAGAGTCTGGATGACCGATAATGTTCAAGGCGGCACTGTCATTTCTATTCAAGGCGGAGAAGGAGTCGGTGTAGTAACCAAGCCGGGCCTTGAGGTGAATATGGGTGAGCCGGCCATCAACCCTGTACCGCGAAGGATGATCCAGGCTGCGGTCAGGGAAGTCCTGGAATCTTTTCCGGGTAGCGAAAGCAAGCACGTCTTTGTGGAAATCTTTGTGCCAGAAGGTGTGGAACTGGCCAAAAAGACCATGAATGCAAGGCTCGGAATCGTTGGAGGTATTTCTATTTTGGGAACTACTGGCATAGTCCATCCCCTGTCCCATGAGGCCTATAAAGCGACCATCAGGTCTGCCCTTTCAGTGTCCAGGGCAACAGGGCTAACAAAGATCATTCTAACAACCGGCCGCAGAAGCGAAAGATTCGCACAGATGCTATGGCACGGGCACCATAGGGGAGCCTTTGTCCAGATAGGGGACTATTTCAAGTTCTCGGTGGAGTGCGCGGCAAAGCTCGGTTTTGAGAAAATTGTGCTCGCCGTGTTCTTTGGCAAGGCAGTCAAGATGGCCCAGGGAGTTCATTACACACATGCAGCAAGGGCGCAGATGAGCATGGAAAGGCTGGCAGAGTGGGCCTTAGAGGTGACAAACGAAAGCGGTTTGGCAAGACAGATAAAAGGCTCAAACACGGCCCAAGAGGTCTTGGGACTTGTCCGGAATGACTATCCTGCGGTTGTGAGTGCGGTAGGAGAGAGGATGCTCGGGCATGCGCAGGATTTTGCTGGTGTAGATTGCAAGGTGGGAGGTGTTATCTTTGATTATGATGGCGCGGTTCTCTGGTCGAGTGGTCGAGTGGTCGAATCGTTCCGGCCCAGCGGGATTACCCACTTGACTATCTTCCCACTCGACAACTCGACTACTTAACTATTCGACTGAAGTTAGGTAATGCCATGATTCCAGTCCATGTAATAGGTATGGGCCTTGGGCCGGAGGATCTCACGGCCAGGCACCTCAAGATCATTGAACAGGCTCAACTCCTGATAGGGGGTCGCCGGCATCTGGCCTATTTCAAAGACCACCCAGGCAAGAAAAAGGTGATTACCAGAGATATGCGCGGTCTTATCAGGCAGATCGAGAGCCAAATGCACCGCAAGCAAGTTGTTGTCCTTGCCTCGGGAGACCCCAATTTCTTTGGCATCGGGCCTTTATTGGTAGCTTCGCTTGGGGCGGAAAATGTTGTGATCCATCCCAACATCTCCAGTGTTGCAGCGGCCTTTAGCCGGATCAAAGTATCCTGGAATGATGCCACGGTGGTGAGCCTGCATGGTGAGCGACCTGAAAAATCTTTCCTTGATGCCGTGGCGAGAGATGACAAGGTGGCTGTACTCACAGATTCTAGAAAAACACCTGGGTGGCTGGCCCGGCAATTGATTGAAGGCGGTTACGAAAAGGTCAGAATGTGCGTTTTAGAAAACCTGGGCACTCCTGAGGAACGGATTGTCTGGTATTCACCGGCAGAAGCTGCCAGTGAGGAGTTTGCAAAACTCAATGTTGTTATCGTGCTAAGATCGGATACTCCTGAAACAGCCCAGGGATCTTCCCTTCATTTCAAGGATCATCCACGATTACATCTCGGCACGCCAGAAGCGTGTTATCATCACGAAGCAGGCCTCATCACCAAGGCTGAGGTGAGAGCGATTTCCATTGCCAAGCTTCGCTTGTGGCCAGGCCTGGTCTTGTGGGACCTCGGAGCTGGAAGCGGATCAGTGGCCCTTGAGGCATCGCTCCTGCTCAAAGGCGGGAAAATCATCGCCGTGGAACAAAACCCGGAACGGGCTAATGATATCAGGCAAAACAAGAAGCAATTTAAGGTTAGGAACCTTGATATTGTTCAGGTCAAATTGCCCAGTGGTTTGAAGGCTCTGCCCCCGCCTGATCGTATCTTTATCGGAGGGGGCGGAAGAGACTTGCTGCGCATTATCAAGGCGGCAGGAGACCGTCTAAACCCGGGCGGGGTCATCGTGATAAATACGATTCTGTTCGGCAGCCTGGATAGGGCTATTGCAACCCTGCAAAGACTCGGATTTTCAACGGAGGTGGTCCACGTGCAGGTTAGCAGGGGGAAGGCAATGCCCTCGGGCGAGAGGCTGGAAGCCTTGAACCCTGTCTGGATTATCACTGGATTGAAACTTGAAACTTGAAATTCGAAACTTGAAGAATCATCGATGTCTATTTCCAGTTTCGTATCATTTTGGCTCGTTGAAAGATATTCAACTCCTAACTTGTTGTGGTGTTAGTCTTGACGTAGCACTCCTTGTTGGTCATTGCGAGCCGAGCGAAGCAATCTCATTACGGACTTTGCGGTTGGTTTTATTATGACTCAGGCCGGGTGCCATGAACAAACTTGTTTGTCCGTGCCTGTTTTGGACTCGACAAGGGGAACTCCACCATCCACATGGACAAACAAGTTTGTCCATGGCACCATAGGTATTGAGAATAGGGTATAGTTTAACCAAATTGGAAACTTACTTACAATCCATGGTTTATCCTCCCATTACTCCAATTGCGAGCGAAGCGAACTGAGAGTTCCAAACGCATAGCAGTACATGTGAGAAGAAAGGACTCCGATGTGAGAAAAAACCAAAGATCCATCATCAAGCAAGGGGCAACCAGCAACGGCCAAGGAACAGAAGACAACCAGCATCCACCAACCAGCATCCAGTATCGAGCATCCAGTATCCAGTATCCGATTCTTTTTGTTGGCGCAGGGCCAGGAGACCCAGATCTGATCACCGTGAAGGGGAAAAAGGCGCTCGAAGATGCGGATGTGATTGTGTATGCCGGTTCCCTGGTGCCACATGCGGTGCTCAAGTGGGCAGCTCCTGATGCCGTCAAGATTGATAGCGCATCCCTGGCCCTTGAAGAGATCATTACCAGGATATGCCAGGCCCATGAAGAAGGAAAAAGGGTAGTCCGTCTCCACTCCGGAGACCCAAGCCTCTACGGCGCTATCCAGGAGCAAATTGCAGAACTGGAAAAGCGATTTGTGCCTTATGAGATTATCCCTGGTGTGACCGCTGCCTTTGCAGCGGCGGCTGCCATGGGTCAGGAATACACCCTCCCTGAGATTGCCCAAAGCCTGATCTTCACACGCATGACAGGAAGAACGAAGGTGCCCGAGGCCGAATCTCTGGAGAGCCTTGCAGCCCACAAGACTTCCATGGTCGTCTATTTAAGCATCTCCATGATTGACGAAGTATCGAAACTCTTGGCGAAATCATACGGAGACAACGCTCCGGTCGTGATTGCTTACCGGGTGAGCCAGCCCGATCAGAAGATTATCCATGCCAGGATAAAGAACCTCCCGGAAGTCGTTCAGAGGGAAGGAATCACCAGGCAAGCATTGATCATAGTGGGTAGAGTGCTTGAGGTGAAGGGAGCCGGATTAGAACAAAGATCAAAACTCTACGACAAAGGTTTTTCTCACAGTTTCAGGAAATAGGGTAGTGTCCGTTGATTGTTGTCAGTTGCTCATTGCCAACCCGCCTGCCATCGCCACGTAAGGCGTACAGCTCACATGCTAGCATCTCCGGCAATGGCGGGCAGGAACTGCTAAATGCGGTTAATTCAGATAGATAGCAAAAATACACGCGGGTCATCGGGCACAACTCCTCAATAAGTTTGGGCTGAATGCTTTGTTGCGCCAATTTTCTGGATTCCCGCTCCCCGCCTTCGCGGGGACAAGTTTACCCCTGCGGAAGCAGGGGCGGGAATGACAATTGTATCTTATTTCCCGTCATTCCCGCGAAGGCGGGAATCCAGGAGGGGTATGCCACGTAATGAGTTGAAAATATTAGTACAACTGACTACTAACAACGGACCACTGACATTACCAAATGGTCACGGGCGAAAGAAAAAAGGGTAGATATGCAATTTGGGCAATTACTGCTCCTGGAATAAGAGTGGCCCGACGAATCATGAAGGGACTCGACGTGGTTCACCTTTATCTCCCTGGTCGATTGGCAAATGATGAGCTTAGGTGTTTTAGATTTGAAAGCCTAAAAGCAGAAGTGGCGCACCTGTTCAATCAATATTGTGGCCATATATTTATCATGGCTACGGGTATCGTGGTCAGAATTATAGCGCCCCTTATCAAGGATAAGACCGTGGATCCTGCTGTCGTGGTGCTGGATGAAAAGTGCAATCACTGCATCAGCCTGTTGTCAGGGCACATAGGCGGCGCAAACGAACTGGCAAGACAAGTCGCCCAAATTGTTGAGGCTGTCCCGGTTATCACCACTGCTACGGATACAAATGATGTTCCCAGCATAGATCTTATAGCCAAA
The DNA here is from genome assembly GCA_019307135.1 of Deltaproteobacteria bacterium. Classification (GTDB taxonomy): domain Bacteria; phylum Desulfobacterota; class Desulfobacteria; order Desulfobacterales. Next base: position 3,617 of record JAFDKF010000085.1, on the reverse strand, counting down.
GAGCTTGATCTGGCCATAGAAAATCCGGGCATAATCAAATCCGTTAACATGGCACTCCTTGAAAGAGAGACCATAGAAGTCTTTGATCCATACGGAATTTTGAAAGATTCCTTGAAGGGGGAGGCTTTGGGTGGGGGTAAAAATCAGCCCATGATCTATGTGGGTGATGAAATCAAAGAACTCCTACCGGCTTGCCTGATCTTGAGACCCCGCACCCTTGTTGCGGGCATAGGCTGCAATCGAGGCACTGGAAAAGAAGAGATTAAGCATTTCCTGTACGACGTTTTTCGAAAACACAAGCTTTCAGCAAAGAGTCTGTACAGGCTGGCGACCATTGATATCAAGAAGGATGAGGTGGGTTTGATTGAGTTGGCCGCGGAATTGAGTATCCCCATCGCGTTTTTCTCATCAGATGAACTCAACGAGGCAAAGGGGCTCGAAACCCCGTCAAACCTGGTAGAAAAATACACTGGAGTTCAAGGCGTATGCGAAGCAGCAGCACTACTGGCAGCAGGGATAAATCGACTGGTCGTACCGAAACAGGTAGCAAAAGACGTAACAGTGGCCGTGGCCCGAACCGTCTGTATGTAGTTAGTCTGGGCCCGGGCGATCTGGCTTACCTTTCAAAAAGGGCTGTTGAGATATTGAATTCAGTCCGGGTGGTCGTTGGATATAAGACCTATATCAGGCTGATTGATGAACTGCTTGAAGGCAAGGAAGTTATTTCCACCGGGATGCGAGCCGAAATCGATCGCGTCAACATGGCGCTGGAGCACGCTTTGCAGGGCCGGAATACGGCCATTGTGTCGAGCGGGGATGCGGGTGTTTATGGAATGGCGGGCCTCGTGCTGGAAGTGTGTCAGCAAAGAAATCTTCGAGTTGCCTTGCCGGGAAAATTTTCGGCAAGCCCGCACGACATCTTGCTGGAAATAGTCCCCGGCACCCCTGCACTCTGTGCGGCTGCCGCGCTTCTTGGAGCGCCTTTAATGCATGACTTTGTTTCCGTGAGTCTAAGCGACCTGCTGACGCCATGGGAAGTCATTGCCGATCGGGTAAGACATGCCGCAAAGGCCGATTTTGTCCTTGTCTTGTACAACCCGAGAAGCAAGAAACGGGATTGGCAGTTAGGGGCGGTGCAAGAAATAGTGTTGAAGTATCGAGACAAAGATACGCCGGTGGGAATCGTGAGAAAAGCCATGCGGGCAGGTCAGAAGGTACATATCACTACCCTGTCGCAGATGCACACAATCGAGGTGGACATGCGAACCATCGTGATTGTCGGAAACAGCAAGTCATATGTCTTTCAAGATCTTATGATTACACCGAGAGGTTATCTGGATAAGTACCCGATGAGCAAAGGTGAAAAGTAATCGAGGCAAACCGCAAGATGGCAACACAAAACTATTGATGCTTCATCCAACCCAGTTAAATGTTTCTTCAGTATCTTCCCGCCAGCCATCCCACATATAAGCATCTTCACGACCCTGCCCAATTACCCTGAACGCATATCGAACCTGCTCTTCATAGAATTCACAGTAAGGGCTGGGGGCATTCACGGTTCCTGAAAACATTTTGATTTCAGCAGGGCACGGCGCTCCGCAGAAATGCCGGATAGCGCAGTTTGCGCATGGTTCTATGTTTTCGACTGTTCGAGTCGTAATTTGCTGAAAAGGTTTGGTTTTCAGGATAACATCCAGATCATCTTGAAACAGATTACCACCCTGATATTCAGGGAAACCAATGAATTCACTGCACGGAAAGACACCTCCCAGAGCTGAAAGCGCAAAGAAACAACGGCCGCCTCCGCAGGGAGAGATATCGCACATCAGCCTTCTGCCAGTGGGGCCGGCAATCCCCATTAACACATTGGCAAAATTTGCAATTACCAGCTTTTGGCTTGTTTTGAAGTAAAGCTCATAAGTTCTGTCGAGAGCTTTACAGAAATATTCCGTGATTGTATGGTTGTGAGGCTTCAGCTTTTTGCCGCCTTCCTGAGTGCACCGCACGGGATTGAACATAACCGTTTTTACCCCATGATCATGATAGAAGTCTACCATTTGCGGTAAAGTGTGTACGTTCATGGAAGTTACCGTGGTAATTACGTTAAAAGCCGGATATGTTACAAGCTTGTCCATAACCTTTACCACAGTGTCGAAAGCTCCTTTACCGTGCCAGTTTTTACGCAGATTGTCTGCAATAGCGGCTTCAGGAGCATCTAACGAAATCCCGATTCCCACATTATGTTCTGTAAGAAATGAGATTGCCTCGTCATCCAGAAGCGAGGCATTTGTCTGGACTCCAAAATGAAATTTGTCGTGGAATTTCTCAATTCCCGCAAACATGGATTCTCTGGCCACCATTGGCTCACTTCCGTGAAAAATGATTTGAGGCTTTGAATCGTCAGGCATTGTCCTGTGAAAATAACTGTAAAGACGCTCCAGGGCATCACAAAGCTCACTGACCGTCATTGTCTTGCCGTTGCGGCGCATCTTTTCCGGCAGATAACAGTATGTGCAGTTAAAATTGCAAAGTTCCGTAGGATTAAAGTAAACGGCCGAGGGTTTCAGACCAAAACGAAGATAATCCATTTCTTTTTTGAAATCCTCGGCTTTTCTTTGAAAATCCGCAACCAATGTACCGGCAAGGGCAGCCTGAACAGCGTCGTGATCCACCAGAGCCCAAAAGGCGACATTTGGTTCCACAACAGCTATTTTATCAGGAAGACCTATGTCCAGAAAGACAAATTGAGGCCCATACCCTGTATTGGCATATTTTGCTTCCAACTGATTTTCATCACACATGAAATTACTCCTCTATCCCGCATTTCTCATGAACAACTCATAAAATAACTAACTTCTCAATAACTTCGGGTAATACACCTGGATTCCCGCCTTCGCGGGAATGACGAATGTAATAAATCCCCCCTCATGCCCGCGAAAGCGGGCATCCAGCAAACTGGCTCATAATAAACATACCCGAACTTTTTGAGAAGTTACTAAAATAATGCATAACATAGTTGTATTATTGAAAGTTATAACTATCTTTGTCTTCTAACCAGTTCAGCACGAAGCACTACAGCTTCATAGCCAGCGCCTTGCGCCTGTGGCAAACTCAGCTTGTGAGAAATACAGGCTATTTTTTGCCTGTTTTTGATACGAGCAGAATAAAATGAGAAAGTCCTGTGCCAATTTGTCGGCAGCGACGACGATAGGAAATGATACCTTCTTTTTTCATAATAGCCTCCTTAAGTTATATATATATTGGTAAGTTGTTTACCCATAAAAAAAACCCGGATAAGCCAAAGCTCATCCGGGGTTCCTTTTACCATCAGGTTCCCTTAACAAGTTCTTAATCAGGTCTTCTGGCTTTCGTATCATCTGAGGATTTGCGGCCTTCCCCCCGAAGTTAACCTCGGAAGTGACCGAGCGTAAGCTCTTTGCAAAACCTCATCCTCGATTACAGCGGCGGGACCGCCACGGATTTTAACCGTGTTCCGGGATGATACGGAGCCCGCCGACAGGCAATTAAATTTGAAAACGTCTGAAACTCGCTTATAAGTGAGCCTAAAGAAAAAACAGTGCCCGGGAGCTAGAACCGATGCTTATGACTGGAAATCC
>JAFDKF010000235.1 GCA_019307135.1 Deltaproteobacteria bacterium | reverse complement strand
TACAGGAAGTTCTGAAGGCGTAAGAGAATAGTGGCAACGTCCCGTATTATGTAGGTGAGTGAACTTTTACGAAATATTTCCGACAAAGTGACAAAGTGCCAACGTCCCCCATTCCGTATCGTCCCCCATTCTCCTTCCTTGCGTGCCAGAGGCGTAGATGTTGTAACTGCGTTGGACGCAGGGATGATTGAGCGCAAAGATGCGGAACATCTGGATTATGCTACACAACAAGGCCGCGTCTTGTGCAGTTTCAACGTAGGGGATTTTTATCGTCTGCATACCGATTACGTGGCCCATAACAAGCCGCACGCCGGGATCATCCTTATGCGCCAGCAGCACTATTCAGTTGGGGAGCAGATGCGGCGTCTCCTGAGATTGATCGTGGGCAAGTCTGCTGAAGATATGAAGAATTGGGTCGAGTTCTTGAGTGCGTGGAATAGATGAATGCAGTACACAAATGAACGCGGATTCGCACACCAGCCAGCAGCTACCGTTGATGCAGGGATCAAAATTGTTTGGAAGAGAAGAAACGTTGGTTATTTTGTGGATCTCTATCGTGAGTATATGGAAGATATGAATAGAGTAATCGCAAGGTTTGGCTAGAGAAAACCAAAATTGAAGATCACGGTTGACTATCGAGAGGAGGCATCAGGGCTCATAGATTTGCTCAAGAATGAGGATATTTCTATCGAGGTTAAAAAGGTCCCTTACGGCGATTACATTATCAATGATTCCATAACCATCGAGCGAAAAACTGCAAGGGATTTTTTAGTCTCGATCATTGACGGAAGGCTATTCAACCAACTTTCAAACGTGAAAAAATATTGTACCAATCCGATTCTTCTTGTTGAAGGCAATCCTTACAAGACAGATCTCAATTTTGACTATATGGCGATTAAAGGAGCCCTTGTATCTGCTGAAGCCATATGGTATATACCAGTTCTTTTTTCTCGAACTAAAGAAGACACCAGAGACATTTTTATGATGATTGGTAGGCAGGAGGAAACCTATATTGATGTAGTGCCATTACGAGGTGGATATCGACCCAAGAGATTGAAGTCAAAACAGTTATACCTATTGCAGGGACTCCCTCAGGTTGGACCGATGCTTGCCAAGAGGTTGATAGAACATTTCAAGTCTGTTTCGAATATCATAAACGCCTCAATAGATGAGTTGGTTGAGGTAGAAGGGATAGGCAGGGTTTCTGCTGAGAAAATTCGACAGGTTCTGGATACAGAACTTGAAGCAACGTAGTTGCGTTTGTATGAACTTTTTGATCCGCTGGAGGCGGAGTTTGTTCACTAAATCCTAAGCCTATTTAACTGGTATGACAACCCAAAAATTATAGGCGAGTACTTGGCGTAAGTCCATAAGGATGTCCCCTATTTCCCCTGTTCCCCTCCAAACACACCCAAACACCAAACACATCTGGGAGGTCAAGACCTTATGGAAACTACAACTTTTGATGAAGCCTTGGAAATTATAGAATCTTTTCCAGATTATGAAATGTGCTGCTTGCCATAATGAAATGGTAAAGAAAAAGGGAGAAATCGACCTTAGGATTGAAGAGAAACTATATCTTGTAAGAAATGTCTCCTATGAAGAATGTCTCGCCTGTGGGGAAAAAATTCTTTCTCCGAAGGTTAGTCAGGATTTATTTGAGAAAATTAGGAATAGAAAATTTGTTGAAGAGATCGTTAAGATTCCAGTATTGGATGGCACCTATGGTTAAATGCCGGATTAACCGCAGGCACCACGCGGACGGGAAATTACCCGTCATGTTATGCCTATTCTGGGGTCCAACGGGGCTATGAACGTTCGGAACGAACGCCCCGGTTGGCGCCTTCATTTCCTTATATTTCCACCGATCAGCTATTTGCCATATGGCAATTAATGAGATGAAATATTCAGGTGCCTCGGTAGGCAAATTTCTGAACATTAGAAAATACAGTGCGTTACGGTGTGGAGAGCGGGGGAAGAAAATACTTAACAAACATAAGAGGTCGTGGCAAGCATTGGGCTATGAGTGACAAAGTGCCAACGTCCCTTAGCCTCCCGTCCCTTAGCCTCCTTCACATCCTTACAACAGCGTCCCTCATTAGGCTTTGAGAGTCAAACGGAGACTTGACCCCCTTTTTTACTTTTATTACTTCGCACGAAGGAGACATTCATGGAATTAAGCATTTTCTATAAAAAAGAAAAAGAATGGTTTATCGGGCATATACAAGAATACCCTGATTATGAAAGTCAAGGTAGAACTTTGGATGAATTGAGAGAAAATCTAATAGAAATCTATAATGATATCAATGAAGGTTTAGTACCTGATGCTGAACCTTTTCAGCGAATGGAAGTAGCAATTTGAAAAGAAAAGAATTGCTTAGAATCGTTAAATCAAACGGTTGCGTCTTTGTTCGCCATGGAAGAAATCATGATTGGTATAAAAATCCTCAATCAGGGAAAAGTCAACCTATAGCAAGGCATACTGAAATAGAAGATGGGCTCGCTAAAAGGATAATTAAAAGACTATCGTAGAATGGTCATTAAGGTCCAGAAGGAATTTCACGGCTTTGAATGATTAACTAAAGCAGTTAGGTAGCAACGTCCCCCGTTTACCGTCCCCCATTTACACTCAGATCCTATGTCGTATCCTGAGGCCGATATCAGGGACTGTCGAGGTCAATGGAAGGGTATTGTACAAAATAGATGAGGGCTTTAGAAGGATGGATGAGGGGTTTAAACTCATTGCAAAACTCATAGTTGAGGAAAATCAGAAAACAAGGAAAGAAATACTGCAAGCCCTAAAGTCGTGAAGATGAGAAATTGATAAATAAGTTAATTAGTTAAGAACGTCCCCAACTTGCCGATGGAGTAATAGCGATTTATCGACAGAGTAGCAAATAATTCTATGAGGAAGTAGAATCATGCCCTTAGCCCAAGAAACGGAAAAGAAGTTTACTTACGCCGATTACGTTACCTGGCCAGATGACGAGCGCTGGGAGTTGATTGATGGTGAGGCTTACAATATGACGCCCGCTCCTTCCGTTGCTCATCAGAAAATCACCGGCAACCTGTACATCTTGCTTTCAAGGCATCCCAAGAAAAGAGCCGAATGTTTTGTAGGCATCGCGCCTACCGATGTGGTATTTGCCGAACATGATGTGGTTCAACCGGATGTCTTTGTTGTATGCGACGAAAACAAAATAACTGAGGCTAATATCCAGGGTGCCCCCGATCTAATCATTGAAGTCATTTCCCCTACTAGTGCTCTCAAGGATAAAAGGGAAAAGAAGGCACAGTATGAAAAGTATGGCGTAAGGGAGTACATTATTGTTGACCCGACCGACCAATACGTGGAGCGTTTTCTGTTGGGCGAAGATGGTCTTTATGGAAAGGGGGAGATCTTCGGGCCCATGGAGGTTTTGCCCGTTGTTGCATTGGAACGTATTGAGATTCGTCTTTGGGAGGTTTTTGAAGTAGAGAAGCCGAGGGAAGAAGAGTGAAAGAGTAAGCGAGAGCGTTGCTGCTGCCCTGCTTGTCCCGTAGGTGGGAACCATCGTACTGGGGTGGAATGCCTGCCCTATGAAATCCGAGGCATATTTCATTGGGGCAAAGCATATTTCCCTGGGGCGAAGCCTATTCCTGTGGGG
>JAFDKF010000312.1 GCA_019307135.1 Deltaproteobacteria bacterium | reverse complement strand
GGAGTGGATCGGTGTTTTTGAAGTCGACGAAGGGCACGGCTTTCTTCCTGCTGAATCACAGGGAGCAATTGATCTGCCGGTGATCCAGAAGAAAGCTTCGGAGATTCTTGAGGGCGGGAAAACAGCATTCATTCAGAGAAAAGATAAATATGGTTTTTAACGAGGTGAGCTATGCTTAAGAGTGAACTTTTGGAGATAATCGCTAACCGGGAGAACTCCGGTATCGAATTCAAACGTGACGATATTCGTCCGGAGCAGTTGGCGAGGGAAGTTGTGGCCTTGGCGAATTTTCAGGGAGGAAGGATCATTCTCGGCGTGGAGGACGATGGGTCCATTTCCGGTTTGCAACGCGACAAGACAGAAGAATGGGTCATGAATGTCTTCAGAGATAAGATACATCCTATGATTCTTCCGTTTTATGAAGAGCTGCAGATGGATGCTCAAAGGAGAGTTGCCGTTGTTTCTTTTCCTCAGGGAATTTCCAAGCCGTATGTGGTTCGGCACCATGGCCGGGAAGAGATTTATATTCGTATGGGAACGACCTCACAACGGGCAAGCAGGGAACAACAGGCAAGATTGCATGCCATCGGAGGAACATCTCTTCAATCTCTTGATGCGGCCAGATTGGAAAATTATCTGCGAGATATTATCCGTGACATTGAACTTCCGGATACTCCAAAGGAATGGGAGAAACGCCTGCTTGGTCTTGGTTTTTTGATCGATGGCCAGGATAATCAAATTTTCTGCACAATCGCCGGTCTGTTGCTGTTCGGGATCAATCCGCGGCGTTTTTTGAAACAGTCCGGATTACGCGTTATGGTGTTTGAAGGAATGGACAAGGAGTATCAGGCATTACTTGACGATATTCTGGACGGGCCATTGGTCGGTCGATGGGAAATCGGCGATTCGGGCAAGAAATTGATAGATACGGGATTGATTGAAAAGTTCATGGATTGTGTCGGCCCCTTTATATCGCAAGAGGCTTCCGAAATAGATGAGGATCTGCGTCGAGAAAAAATATGGTTCTATCCTTTGGATGCCGTGCGGGAAATTGTCGTCAACGCTCTGGCGCACAGGGATTGGACACGCTTTGTAGATGTTGAAATTGGTATCTATGCGGACCGATTTGAAGTCATCAGCCCTGGAGCATTACAGAACACGATGACTATTGAAAAGATGGTCGCAGGGCAACGTTCTCCAAGAAACACACTTATCATGGAAGTCCTTCGCGATTATGGCTATGTTGATTTTCGCGGTATGGGCATCCGCACCAAAGTGATTCCACTTATGATGCGTGAAAACAAGGTCGAACCATATTTTGAAGCTACAGAAGATTACCTAAAGACCGTGTTGCCAAGGAAATCTTCTGATGATTAATCTTTGATACGGAGATTGACCTTTCCGATGAAGAACATGCGTTTCCCGCGAAAAGAGAAAAAGCAACTATATCTTCTACAGGTTGTCCGCGTGGCAGAGAGGGACGTTGGCTCTAAGTGAACTTTTTTAAGTTGCATGAGAATCAACATTCCCTCACTTATGGAAATTCCGAATTTTCCACCAAACCCACCCATTGCTACAATCTGGATGTCATTATTGGATGGGAACGCGGGACGACCTTAAATTGTTAAATAACATTTTTCAGCATATTGAGATTTGATTATTCAACAACTTTTCTGAACCTGTGATCCATAGCAGTGGCATGCAATTCAGGTGTGGTTCGATCTGGCATGGAAATCCGAAAAACAATCTTTGCTTGGTATTGATGGGGCTTACTGAAAATGTGAGACGCAAAAACAGACTGCTAGTAGCTGCAACTCTTGAAGAACTATCATCTGAAGGAAAACAATCAGCTATTTTGGAAACATTATGCGACAAGCTTCTTGGTTTTGCAAAAAAACCATAAAAGGAGGAAAAATGACAAAAAAGAATTTAACAGATATTCCTATTGGAATACGTGCTTATCAAATCGAACTCCGTGAACATCAGGCCGGATACGAATCAAAGTAACTGTAGGTTATTGTAAATGTCAAATTTATGGGACGGAAATACAATTTAACTTTTTAACCTTTCAACTCTTGTCTTTTGCCGGAGGTTTTATGCTGACCTTCTTACATGCTGCTGATATTCAT
>JAFDKF010000084.1 GCA_019307135.1 Deltaproteobacteria bacterium | reverse complement strand
GTAGAAGATAACCGATCATGTATAAGTAGAATTGAATCTGAATACCCTTGGGATCGTGGCAGAGTAGATGTATACCATTTAGCGTTCTTTTAAGAAAACGAAAACACAGCTCTATAGCGCCCAGCTAAAGTGATACAGCTATGCTCAGATAAACTGATACACTCTTTCTCCGTAATTGCCCGCCTTTAAGAATAGATTCCCGCTTTACAAAAAAAGAACCCTCGTTATACCTATACCTTAATTATTGGAAAGATAAAAAAGGAGGTACAACGAGGGCATGCCCAAATACATCAGCGACATAAGTGAGCATCTGGCTTTTTTATAATACAGATTCAACCCTTTTTTCAATCTATTTCTGACTGGCACCACCAGGGAGAAGTTCGTGGTATTGTTGCGCGATATTATTGGGTTGTTCGATCGGTGCTCAAGGAAAAGCCCCACCTGAAAAAATGCCTGACTCGATGCAGGCACTGCCACATATTGTTTTTCACACATCCCCGGAATGCAGGTCGTAGTGATCTTGGCTGTCCTTTTGGTTGTCGTCAGGCTCATCGGCGGAAAAGCGCCATACACAGAAGCACTGAATATTATCGGACCAAAGAAGGCAAGCAGAAGAAAAAGTATTTGAACGCCGGACGTAGTCAGCAAAACCATTTACCAGAATCAAGCCGGGATGAAAATGGCAATGATGATTCAGGATCTAAAATTGATGATACAACTGTTTGTCACATCCGGGTGGTTACAAGTCTCATAGAAGGCCGTGATGTTGGATTGGCCGAGATTACAGCTATGTTGGATAAAATTTTGAGACAACACAGCATCGACATATACGGCAAATTGCGTTATGGGGCGCTATGTCATCAAAAAGACCCCCCTTAAGGATGGACAGTGGTCGATCAAGTAGAGATTTGCAGTTTTGATCTGCGTTATGAGGGTTACCGAATGAGGTCTGCCGGTGTAGAGAAAGCCCTGCTGTTGTCGATTTCGGCTCATGGTATCCGAGAGCCTCTTCAGGGAGTGGGTACAGAAGGTGAACGCATTTTGCTGGACGGTTTTAAACGGTTGAGATGCGCTGCAAAACTGAACATCGGGATCGTGCCGTACCTGTCACTGGGTGATGATGAGCCATGTGGGATTATCGAGCTGCTCCGGATCTCAAACGCCAGAAGCCTCAGTATCCTGGAGCAGGCCAGATTGATCGACGAACTGATGAACGTCCATCAGATGTGCAATGCTGAGATCGCAACGTTGCTTGAAAGAAGCAAGGCGTGGGTCAGTGTGCGGGCAGGCATCATATCACAGATGAGCCAGAGCGTGATGGACAAGATATTTAACGGACAATTCCCGGTCTATAGCTTTATGTACACCCTGCGTCAGTTTATGCGCATAAACTGCGTAAAAAAAGACGAAGTTGATGAGTTTGTAAACGCTGTTGCCGGCAGGCATTTGTCCACCCGGGACATTGATTTGCTTGCCAACGCTTATTTTAAAGGGCCGGACGAATTTCGTAAGCAGATCAAAAATGGAAATATCTCGTGGGGACTCAACCGGCTAAAGCAATCTCATCCGGCAGGGTGTGATTGCACCGAACGGGAACGACATATGCTAAAGGCCCTTGAGATCACCCAAAAATATATGCAGCGGCTCATTTTAAGATGCAACGATACCCGGTTTAAAACCAACACGTTTTATGCCCAGGCGAATCTTTTGTCGGGTGGTATCTTGAGACAATTGGACGCTTTTAATCAAGCGATACGGCAAATTTATGATCGAACCGGACAAACGTAAGGCGATTTATCTTCTCCACAAAGAGGGCATGGGTATACGAGAAATTTCTCGCCACATGAACATCAGTACCAATACGGTGAATACCATTATTGTCCAGGCCGGTGAAGTACCGCAAACAACCCGCAAAGATAAGATTGAGATCGACGCGGATCTGGTCAGCCGTATTTACCATCGATGCGACGGCCGGGTTCAGCGGACACACGAGATGCTGAGCGAACAGCACGGCATCCGCATCGGCTATTCCACATTGACCCGAATGATCTGTGAACTTGGTCTTGGGAAAAGTCAGAAAAAACGCTGCCATAGAGTACCTGATGAACCCGGGGTGGAGATGCAGCATGATACGTCCCCATATCGTGTCAAATTTAAAGAAAAACCGGTTCTGGTTCAAGGCAGTCTTCTATATTTTCGTTTCTCAAAGGTCCGGTATTTGAAATTTTACCGTTCATTTGATCGGTTCAAGATGAAATGTTTTTTACATGAAGCGCTTAGTTTCTGGGGCTGCGCGGCATATGTGTGCATCATTGACAACACAAATTTAGCCCGTCTTCGGGGTACGGGTAAAAACGCAGTGATCGTGCCGGAGATGGAACAATTTGCAAAGCAATACGGGTTTGAGTTTGCCTGCCATGAAAAAGGGCATGCAAACAGGAAAGCAGGCAATGAAAGGAGTTTTTACACTGTTGAAACGAATTTCTTTCCAGGTCGCAAATTTGCCGATCTTGAGGATATGAATCGTCAAGCCTTTGAGTGGGCAACGGTTCGGATGGCCAACAGGCCTACGGGAAAAACGCGCCTGATTCCGGCGCAAACCTTTGAATATGAGCAACCGTATCTTAAAAAGCTGCCTGGGTATGTTCCCGCCCCCTACCTTGTCCATGAAAGAGGCACCGATCAGTACGGGTATGCATCGGTTGACGGCAATTTTTATTGGATACCGGGGACAAAGCGCCACGATGTAAAAGTGCTGCAATATGCCGAGCATTTGATGATCTACCGGAACCGCAAACTGCTGGGTCGCTACCCATTGCCCCCCGATGGCGTTAAAAATGAGCTGATTCCCCCCGAAGGGCAGTCAAAACCGCCGTATAAGCCCAAGTATCGTAAAAAACCCACCGCAAAAGAGGAGAACATTCTGCGTACAGCGGCCCAGGAGATCAACGATTACCTGGATTTTGCCGTCAAAAACGGCGGCAAACAGAAACACCGGTTCATCCGTGGGCTATATGGTTTGTACCGAAAAATTGCCCTTGAGGTGTTTATCAAAGCGGTCAAGCGGGCATTGAAGTATCGTATTACCGATATCAAAACGGTTGAACGCATTGCCATACTGCAATTGACAGCAGGCAATTTTCAATTGCCTGTGCCGCAGATCAACCAGCAGTTCGAAAACAGAGCATCCTATATCGAGGGGTGTCTTGCCGATGAAGTCGACTTGACCGTCTATGACAAAATCACAGAGGATGACAATGGATGAAGAACTGAAGCAAATACTCAAATATATCCGGCTTGGCGGCTTGCTTGCAAACTGGGACCAGTATCTTTCAGCCGCCCAAAAGGGCAATTATTCTCATGCTCGTCTCCTCAAATATGTCGTTGAGCAAGAGTATAAAATCAAAAAGGAAAATTCTAGAAAGATGCGGCTGACCCGTGCCAAGATCCCCGAGAAATTCGTTGTCGAGACATTCCCTTTTAGCAGGCAGCCGAAGCTGAACAAAAAGAAAATCGTGAACATGTATGACAGCTTTGATTACATGTCAAAATGCCGAAATGTGGTCTGGATCGGTCCGACAGGCACCGGTAAAACAGGGCTTGCCACCGCTTTTCTCACCCATGCCATCGATCAGGGATACAACGGTCGGTTTATCGCATTTGCCGAACTTGTCGAACAGCTTTACCAGTCGGCAGCTGATCACACTGAAGCCAAGGTAATCAAAGCATTTTCCGCCTCAGATTGCCTGTTAATCGACGAGTTGGGCTATGTCGAAGTAGAGCCGGTGCAGGTCGGGCTGTTTTTTACCTTGATGAATAAAAGACATAAGAAAAAAACCACGCTGATCACCTCAAACCTTGGGTTTTCTCAATGGTCGTCTTTTTTGAAGAACGACCATCTGACCGCAGCGCTGATCGATCGACTGACAGAAAACAGCCACGTGATCAACATGAAAAACTGCGTCAGTTTAAGACCCAAACTCGATCCGGTAGGTTGACATGACAAAGCGGTGTTTTTCCAGCCGGCAACTGTACGTATTGCGTAATGATATCGATATTCGGATGCTGATCGAAAAAACACTGCGTATCCCGTGCCGGATGACCGAGGGCTGCTTTCGTTTTCTTTGTCCCTTGTGCAACGGGCTTGACACCGCGGTAAACCCAAAGACCAACCTGGCCAGATGTTTTCGCTGCGAGAAAAATCTTAACACGATCGATCTGGTGATGCTGATCAGACAAGCCGACTTTGTTCAAAGCGTAAGGTTCCTGCAGTCAATTCATCAAAAAGATTCTGTCTGCCAAGATCGTGGCGACCTTGAGACGATATCCGGGACCAACCCACAGATTGGTTCCCGGTTGAAACTCAAAACACCATCAGGAAAATCAGACAGCGGTCCATGTCATATCGGAAAGATTCTTGGTAGCATCCTGCCACCAGAACACGGTGGCATCTCAGAAAAACGATCTGCCGAATACAAACTGAATAAATCTGTAGCTGTTTATCAAAAAGCTGATGAAGATCGTATCGTAAAGCTGGAACAACAATTGGAATATCTGGGTCGCCAAATCGAAAAAATAGTCCGAACGATTAACGTTGGGCTTCCTGCCAAATAATCTGTGCACAGGCTGGAATAAGGCTATGTGCGAATTTGCTTGTCATTGAGCATCTCATTTAACCTTCCATCTCTCCTTAAGCTACAGCGGGGTAAGCAGCAGGCAGGGTAGTATTTTACTTATAGGGGCGGGGTAGCGGGATTTGGCCAAGCTCTCTCTTCGTTGTTGTGTGAACGAACATCTCAATTTACCTGAGCGAAAGTGTCTCAATTTATCTGAGCGCTATAGCCTCAAATGATGGCAAGTTCTTTCTACCTGTGTGACCTGGTCACGAAACCACCAAAGGGATATGTGCCCCACAGAGGGGGCACGCTACTTGTAGCGTGGGGGCTCCGTCCCCCACAAAATGGCCCAAAAGCATACTCCCGGAAATGTCAAACTCTGGGAGTCCCCCGGCATAGCCGGGGGTTTACCCTTGATTAATTATAAAGGGCTACCTCTTTTTTTTCAAATAGGCATCCTTGTGTATTTCCAGAGTACCTTTCAGTTGAGGATCTATGGCCTTTGTTATTTTGTAGACCACGTCTGTGGACGATTGTTCTACAGAATGACCATCTATACGCCCCCCTCGACGTGCTCGGACCCGAGAGGTTCTTCTGTCAAATATGCTTTCCTTACGCAAATCAAATGCTAAGGCCTTCAAGAGTCCTCCTTTACAACGGCAATTGAAACGATAACCTGTTGCTTCGGCAATGTCAAACCAAGTTTTTTCAACTCTTGTATATTCAATTACCCACTGCAAAAATTATTCTAGGAGCCTTTCGCCAGCATAGCCCCCGGGCAAAAAAGACACAGACAATGACTAACTGATGCAAAACTCTACGGGAGAACGCAGCTTCAAGTTAGAAAGCAAAAAAACAAGTGGCCACAACAAAAGTTCCTTACCTTTTTGATTCTCTGAACAAAATTGGGCAATTGGGGTATCTCCTTGACTGGCGTTGACCGTCGCTATGTTTTTGAATATATAGGCTTTTCTGTGGTTTTCGCCTTTTATCAAGAAACGTGCGAAAAGCTTCACCAATTCAAGAGGTTATAGTGAATTGACGGCAGCGAAGTGGATACCCCCTTTGGGCAATTGTGCTTGCGCCTGATTGAGTGAAAAAAGGCCGCAGACCCAAAGAGTGACGCTACTATACAACATATGGCACTCTATTCGTTTGCTGAACCAATATGTAGGGGTTAACGGAGATTTTGAAGTCGATTCTATAGCCGCTTTCTTGGCAAATGTCAAGAAAAACATTTTTCGTGTTTCAATTTTTGTATCAATCTCTCTGGATTAGATTTTAGCTAATTATTCCAGATCCATACGGCTTCCCTCGGCTGAGACTCAAACGGCGAGGGTGAACAAGTTTTTTATTGGAAGACGCAAAAATCATGCGAAACTTGAAAGTTACGGTGTTTGGCGTATGTTTCTCGTTACTTAGCTCCAACGGGACCAAAAACCAGCCCCAGAATATTGGGTCATTGAGTTCCAACATTGGGAAAAGAAATGCCAACTTAGAGCATCAAAAGTAACAGGGTCCATTGGGATGGTATAGGCTGCCATGGAAGGAGAACGATAAGGGGACTCAGTTCTTATGGGCGCAAGACAGATGCTGCATAGGAAGGGCTGATTATTTGAATTGACTGAATTTTCTAATCTTTTCGACGGACTACTGTCAACAGTCGAGTGAGATGATCAAATATTGAGTATCTATAGTAATCATAACTTTGCCGCAACACAACTTCCCAGCATTGAATCACCGCCTTTTCCGTATACATCAAGACGGGCGCTGCCTGTAATCATGGGAAAAACAAGGGTGTCAGACCTACACATTTGACAAAACTGTCCTGAATTGGTAGAGAGGACAGTAATTGATTGCGAATATTACCACATCAAGAAAAGCTTCAGTTTGATTATGGCCAGACCATTAAGGATAGAATTCCCCTGCGCTTTCTATAAGGAACTGCCTTTGTCAAATGTGTGGGTCTGACACCATTTTCCCTCCTACGGGAACCTGTACCAAGTTCCCCTGCCGGCGCCCATTTTCTTTAACTCTCCTCTTTCTACCAATCTCTTTATATGGGCCTTGATCGTATTGCGATTAGCCCCTGTAATTATCTGAATGTCTCGTACCCTGGCCCTGCCGTGCTGTCTAATAATCTTCATGATTTCCTGAGACAAGGGTGGAAGTTCGGCAATCATTCGTTCGGTCTTGACCTTGGAGTCCAGCACAAAAATCTGTTTTCTTAGACAACCGAGGAAAAACAGCAACCAGTCGTTAAGTTTGCTGTTATTTGTGTAAAGGGTTGACTGGGCACGTCTGAGAGACAGGTAATACCGATCTTTATTCTCCTCTACAATTCTCTCCAGCGAACTGAACGGCACGTAGGAATATCCTGACCTCATTAACAACAGGGTGGTCAGAATTCGAGATAACCTTCCATTGCCGTCCTGAAAGGGATGGATTGCTAAGAAATGTACAATAAAGATAGCCATAAGCAGAAGGGGGTGGAGCGTTCCTTTTTGCGATTCCTCGCTAAACCATTGGATCAACTCTTTCATTCTGAATGGTGTATCAAAAGGCGGGGCCGTTTCAAAAATAATCCCGAGGCTCCTGCCATTGGCAGCAAAGGCTTCCACGTGGTTTGGCAACTTCTTATACTCGCCTCTGTGGCGGGCATCTTTTGATGTAAATCTTAGCAGAACCTGGTGCAGTTGCTTGATATGATTCTCGCTTATTTGGATTTCATCATAGGATTCGAATATCATCTCCATGGCTTCAGCATAGCCCGCAACTTCCGCCTCGTCTCTTGACTCAAAAGAAGTCGTATTCAACCCAGACAACAGCCTCTCAACCTCGCTATCTGTCAAACCGGCGCCTTCAATCCTGGTGGACGATCCGATCGACTCGATGGTTGCGATACGCTTTAGCAACGATAGTTGGTCCGGCGCCAGGTTGCGCAGCATTTGCCATTTACCCTTGAACTCATCGATTTCAGAAATCAGTTTCAGGTGTTCCGGTAGAATTTGGAATTCAGGTGTATCCATAATAATATCCATATATATCCAATAGCAGTGCAGGTCAAGTCTTTTTATGGGTATTTCTGGATATCTTTGCGAATATCAAGGCTGTATGGAACCGATCCGGCTTCCGCAGGCAGAAAATCACATTTTGGTGTTACATCTAATCACATCTTGAGCAGAAAAGGCAATTCGGGAGTACAAGAAAGGGCTTTGAGGGATGTTATGACCGGTAATCGGCATTGATCCTCACGTAGTCAGTGGAAAGATCGCAGGTATGGATAGTTGCAGCTTCGCTGCCCAGCCTTAGATCAATAGTAATCGTGAAGTGATCTGCCTTTAAGACTGTGGTTGCGGCCGCTTCGGTCTCCTCACCACACCCCAACCCATCTTTGACCATGCATACATCGTCAAAATAGATGTCGATTGTGTGTGGATTAATCGGCACACCAGCTCGGCCAACAGCGGCCATGATACGGCCCCAGTTGGCATCTTCTCCAAAGAGGGCGGTCTTCACCAGGGGGGAGTTGGCAACCGTGTAAGCCACTGTGGTGGCATCAGCCTTGCTTGATGTCCCCTTCACCTGGATGCTCACCAGTTTGGTAGCCCCCTCGCCATCCCGGACAATCTGTAAGGCAAGTGCGAAGAGAACCTCATTCAAGATTTTCTGAAACGCTGCGGCGCACGCAGCCTCTTTTAGGTTTAGGCCGGACAGGCCGTTGGCAAGGAGAAGGACTGTGTCATTGGTGCTGGTGTCCCCGTCGACTGTGATAGCATTAAAGGACGCTGTCACCGCATCTTTTAGGGCCTGACCCAGAAGATGCGGCTCCGCGCCGATGTCTGTACAAACAAAACAGAGCATGGTGGCCATATCCGGTAGAATCATCCCGGCCCCTTTGGCCACAGCAGCCACAGTGAAGGTCTTGTCACCGATACTACTCTGTTTTGAAACGGTCTTGGGAAAGGTATCAGTAGTTATGATAGCCTGGGCGACGTCATAAAGCCCTGCGGCGTTGAGCTGGCCGGCAAGCTTTGGCATGGCAGTTTCAATGACAGAAACGTTCAGGTGTCGGCCAATGACACCTGTGGATGCTACCAGCACCAACTCCTCAGGTATCCCGAGGGCTGTGGCTGCTGAACGTGCCACAGCCTCGGCATCTTCGATGCCTCGTTTGCCCGTACACGCATTGGCGTTGCCACTGTTTGCCACAATGGCCTGACAACGCCCGGATTTGATTCGCTCTTTGTCAAAAAGCACCGGGGCTGCCTGTACCTGGTTGGTCGTGAAAACACCGGCTGCACAGGCAGGCACTTCAGAGAAGATCATGCCCAGATCCTTGTTTCCGTCCTTTCTTAGCCCGGCAGCAACGGCACCGGCAACAAATCCTGGAACTTGCAGTTTCATCTTGTTCAGTCTGTTGTGTTTACACGGTTTGTTGTGTTTGTTGGGTTAACTCAAAGAACTCAACAAACCCAATAAACTCTATCAACCCAATTTCCCTAGTGTCCAGCCAGAAATGGTAGATTTTGTCCCGAGACAAGGCCGCACAAAGGTTTCTACCGCAGGCGTAGCAGGGCTACGTTGAGGACAGAAACCTGCGGAGAACGCCGTATCGGGGCAAAAGATGCCGTTTCTGGATGGACACTGACTATTTTCCACAACATTTCTTGTACTTCTTTCCGCTCCCGCACGGGCAGGGTTGATTGCGGCCAACTTTCTTTTTGGAACGGCGCACCGGCTGCCTGGCAGCCTCTCCACCGTGTGAAAAAACGAGCTGATCCTGCTTGGTCTTTTCTTTTGCGGCCATCTCCTCGGGTCGAGCGATCTGGACACGAAACAGAAACCTTACTGTCTCTTGCTTAATGCGTTCAATCATGTCCATGAACATCTCGAAGCCTTCTTTCTTGTAAACCACCAGTGGGTCCTGCTGGGCGTAACCGCGGAGCCCTATGCCTTCTTTCAGGTGGTCCATGGCAAGAAGATGTTCCTTCCAGAGATTATCCACGACCTGAAGCACGATCATCTGTTCCAGGTTTCGAAACTCCTCGGTCCCAAAGGCCGTCTCTTTTTCTTCATATATCTTAATGGCGGATTCAAAGATCGACTCAGCAAGCCCATCCCGGGTGAGGCCGTCCATGGTATCGCGATCCGTGTTGAGCCGGAAACCAAACTGGTGGTAGGCGGCTTCCCTTAAGCCTTTCCAGTCCCATTCTTCAGGAAGCACCTTTTCATCTGCAAATCCGCCAGTGATTTTTTCCGACAACCCCCTTATCATCTCCTCAATAGCGGGCTTGAGACTTTTGCCGGTCAATGCCTCACGGCGTTGTTTGTAGATCACCTCGCGCTGCTGGTTCATAACATCATCGTACTTCAGAAGCTGTTTGCGTATTTCAAAGTTGTGGCCTTCTACCTTGCGCTGGGCATTTTCTATGGCTTTGCTGATCATGCTATGTTCAATCGGCTCACCCTCTTCCATACCGAGCCGTTCCATGATCGAGGACATACGCTCTCCCCCGAATATTCGCAGAAGATCATCCTCCATGGCGAGATAAAATCGTGAGGAGCCCTGGTCTCCCTGTCGGCCGGATCGGCCCCGAAGTTGGTTGTCAACACGCCTGCTTTCATGCCGTTCGGTCCCGATGATGTGAAGACCTCCGAGTTCCTTGACCCCTTCTCCGAGGACAATGTCAGTACCGCGGCCAGCCATGTTGGTAGATATGGTCACATGTCCTTTTTGCCCTGCCATGGCCACAATTTCGGCCTCCCGTTCGTGATTCTTGGCGTTTAGAACCTCGTGCTTGATCCTGGCCTTGATCAGCATTTTACTCAGTTTTTCCGACTTATCTATGGAGATGGTCCCCACGAGCACGGGCTGTCCCTTCTTATGAAGTTGCTCGATTTCCTCGACTGCGGCCTTGAATTTTTCAGCTTCAGTCTTGTAAATAGCATCTGGATTGTCGATCCGAATCATCGGTTCATTGGTCGGGATTACGATGACATCCAGGTCATAGATTTTCTTGAATTCGGCGGCCTCGGTGTCAGCAGTACCGGTCATGCCGGCTAATTTGTCGTACATCCTGAAGTAATTCTGGAAGGTGATGGTAGCCAGGGTCTGGTTTTCCTCAGCCACAGTCACCCCCTCTTTGGCCTCAACGGCCTGGTGCAATCCGTCACTCCAGCGTCTGCCGGGCATCATTCTGCCGGTGAACTCATCCACGATGACCACCTGCCCGTCCTTGACCACGTACTGCACGTCCTTATTAAACAACCAGTAGGCCTTGATCAACTGCCGGGTGACATGAAACCGCTCAGAAGCTTCTAGATAGAAAGCCTCGACCTTACGGCGCTGTATCCTCCTTTCCATGCTGGTCAACTGGTCGTTTTCATCGACCTTTCGCAACTCTTCGTCGAGGTCGGGTACGATATAATCATCAGCGTGACCCCCATAGATGAGTTTGAGCCCTTTGTCTGTGAGTTCTACGAGGTTTTGATTCTCATCGATGGTGCATAGAAGGTCCTGATCAATCTGGGGAAGCAATTTCTCTGTGGAGAGCTGACCCTCGAGTTTCTCCATCTTTTTCTTCAAGCCGGGCTGTTTGGCAATCAAATCCAGAAATTGCGGATTCTTGGGATCTCCCCGTTTCACCTTTAGCAAAAACTCAAGGGTGCTATCTGTCTCGCCTTCTTCTTCAAGCCCTTTCAATGCGTCATCCAGCATGGTGTGTACGATGCGGTCCTGGTGTTGTTTCAGCTTGATGACCTGCGGCTTTATTTCCTCGTACAGTCTGTCACCGGCCTGTTCAACCGGGCCCGAAATAATCAGCGGGGTCCGGGCCTCATCGATAAGGATACTGTCCACCTCATCCACAATGGCATAATGGGGTTCCCTTTGCGCCATTGATTCTAAGGAGAACTTCATGTTATCGCGCAAATAGTCAAACCCGAACTCGTTGTTGGTTCCGTACGTAATGTCAGCGTTGTATGCTTCCTGGCGTTGGGAGTCGTCCAACCCGTGGACAACGGTCCCGACCGACAGGCCCAGAAAATTGTAGATGCTCCCCATCCACTCAGTATCACGCCGGGCCAGGTAGTCATTTACAGTCACCACGTGCACTCCTCGGCCGGTCAGGGCATTCAGATAGACTGGGAGCGTGGCAGCCAGGGTCTTTCCTTCACCGGTTTTCATTTCGGCAATTTTTCCCTGGTGGAGCACAATGCCCCCAATCAGTTGAACGTCAAAAGGGCGCATCTTTAATGTACGCACGGAGGCTTCCCGGACCACTGCAAAGGCCTCCGGAAGGAGTTCATCCAGGGTGGCGCCCTGGTCAATCCGCTCCCTGAAGGCTTGAGTCTTAGCTCTTAACTCATCATCACTCAGGGCCTGCATTTCCGGCTCCAGAGCATTGATTTGTCCAACAACCGGTTTAAGCTTGTTAAGCTCTCTCTCGTTTTTGCTCCCAAATACCTTTTTCAATACATTTCCGATCATGACACGAAAAATTTCCTTTTTGGGATTTCGAATCCCGGATTTTCGATTTCAATTCCGCAATC
>JAFDKF010000083.1 GCA_019307135.1 Deltaproteobacteria bacterium | reverse complement strand
CTAATGTACAATGAATAAAGAACGGTTGTTTGAATATGTTAAAACACAAAACCAATCGAAACTGTTGGAACTATTGAGTTTAGCCTTTGACACAATGGATACAAACCAAAGACAGGATGTATTTGGTAAAACAGCCAAAGAAGTGCCACAATCCCCAGTTGATGGAAAAGAAATACTGGCCACCATTGAGCAGTTTTATGAAAAGTCGATGGCCGGTTACTATTACGCTACATTTGACATCAATTCCAAAAATTTCTCACACATCCCAGAGGAAACCGATGCCTGGTTTGATGAAATAAGTGATTACCTTGAAGATAGCTCCAGATTAACCGACCAAGGTGATCATGAAATGGCAGTACAATGTTTCAAACTGCTTCACGAACTGATCGATAAAATGGAGGACGGTGATGAAATTGTCTTCGCCGATGAATATGGTACCTGGATGATCACCGGAGATGAAAAACGGTTTGTCAAATCGTATCTATCATCTTTATCCGCAATATCAACGCCTGAAGAATATGCCAGTGATGCAATTCCCTTGATAAAAAGGGATAGCTACGAATCTTTTCATAATAAAGTCTACGCCACAGCGACTAAGATTGCCAATGAAGATCAGAAGGTTTATTTGAAAACGGAAGTTAAAAAACAGAGAATCAGGACGAGGTCAAAATAGGTTGGTCGGGATCGCGCAAGCTAAAATGGGCTGGGGGCCGGACCATGCTAACTAGCCGGGCATAGGAGTGAATAAGGTGTCAAATCTTGCGGGGAACATAGGGGGAACATAGGGGTCAGGGGGAACATCGGGGTCAGGTCTTCATTCTTGACAGATTTCGGTCTAACGTGAAGAATGAAGACTCTGACCCCGATGCTGAGTGCTGAGAGAATCTCTTTAGTCTGGAGCGGAGACCCGGGGTGCATTCAAAACTGCGGGAGGTGCATCAATGGCGAAGAACAAACCCAGGGGTTTGCATGCGAGGCGCTACCTAATTAGCGGGATTGTGACGGTCATACCCTTGTGGGTCACTTGGCTGGTACTCGAATTCACTTTTCGGCAACTGTCCAAATTCGGCAAACCGCTTGTCTGGACGATTTCGACAAAGATCCAGGACGGGGCACCACGTTTTTCACGGTTGCTCTTGCAACCCTGGTTTCTGGAGCTGGTGGGTTTCTTGATTGTCATTATTGGGCTGTATGTCCTGGGCTGGATGGTCAACCGAGTGGTCGGAAAGCAGGTTCTGAACTTCTTCGAAAGGTTGGTGGATCGCCTACCGGTGGTGCACACAGTTTACGGGTCGGTAAAGAAACTGATCTCGGCGCTACAGACAGAACCAGATGAGGTGGAGCGCGTGGTCCTGATCGAGTTCCCTAACGAGAACATGAAGACGATCGGTCTCGTGACGCGCACGATGACTGATTCTGATACAGGTCAAAAGCTTGCCGCCGTTTACGTGCCGACCACGCCCAATCCGACATCGGGATATTTGGAGATCGTGCCGGTGAACAGGCTGGTTTCCACGGACTGGACAATCGACGAAGCAATGAACTTCGTTGTATCTGGGGGAGCTATTGCACCGGAACGATTTGCTTTTTCACGCAAAACGGAATCGGGGACTGATGCCTGAGCCCAAAAAGAAATGAAGGGGTCATGTGTACATTTGACTTTTATTCATTTTTAACAAGAGTAAAATGAAGCGTATAAAACAAACCGCTGACCTAAAGGTGTTCATCTCCACTCAGGATTCGACGTGCGACGAATGCGGCGAAAATCTTGGGCGCAGAGCGTGGATTACACTGGTCAAAGACAAGGGAGCACTGTGCCTTTCGTGTGCCGACCTGGATCATCTTGTCTTTCTTCCGTCCGGCGATGCGGCACTTACCAGGCGCGCGCGTAAACACTCGACCTTGGCTGCTGTAGTATTGAAATGGAGTCGTGCCCGAAAACGCTATGAGCGACAAGGACTTTTAGTCGAGTCTGAGGCATTGGAGCGAGCCGAAAGAGAATGTTTGGCCGACAGCGAGGCCAGGGCTCGACGAAGAAAGCGCGAAGAAGTGCGACGGGCGGAATTGGATTATCAATATGTGGAGCACTTTGCGATGCGTGTGCGTGAGCTCTTCCCTCGATGCCCTTCCGGAAAAGAGGTTGCCATAGCCGAACACGCTTGCCTTAAGTACAGCGGTCGGATCGGTCGCTCGGCGGCAGCAAAAAGCCTCGATGAAAACGCAGTCAGGATAGCCGTTGTTGCCCATATCCGACACGCGGAGACACAGTACGACGAGCTCCTGGTGACAGGCTGTGAGCGATGGGACGCCCGCGCACAAGTGGAGGAGGTAGTGCGTCGAGTATTAACCAAGTGGGAAGCGCCAAAGTGATCGTGTCCGAGTGATACCAGCTTTTTCATCACACCCCATTTTATGTAGAAATCCTCGGAGTATATCGCTTGATGGGACATTTTTGATTAGTCTTACACGTCTTACAATCTCGAGGGTGGGTACCACAGCCGGCCTTTAGGGCATAGGTCGCAAGGTGCCTGGCTTCAATATTCTGATAGCTGCGAGATAGTTTGGCAGCCACAGGAGATATGCTGCCTCGCAGACCCACACGGCCCGACCAATAGACATTGGTTAAACCTTCACTCTCAGCGATATCTACACACCTTTGCATCAAAGCGCCGGTTGCTCCCGGGTGTTGTTCCAGAACAAAATTGGGACGGAAGGCCAGGAAACATACGCGCAGTGATGGATCTATGGATGCAATGAAGTTTGAAAGCGGCCTGACATCTCCCTCATTCATGTTAGGAATTACCAAAATCCTGTACTCCCAGAGTTTATCCTTTGCGTTCTTGCCCACGAAAGCAGCGTTTCTTAACACAGGAGATACTTGTGCTCCGGTGAGTGCTCTGTGGACTTCATCGTCGTAGGCCTTGATATCAAACGTGATGGAAGTAGTTAGTTCAAGAACTCTGTTGAGAGATTCCTCTGTCATAAAGCCGTTGGTATCAAAATTCACCTTCAGGGAAGGCTGTATTTTACGGGCTGCATCCACTATTTTTTCTATATAAGGCAAGTGGATGGTGGGCTCACCACCAGAGAAAAATATTCTATCAGCCCTCATCAACTGACCAATATGAGATCTTAAATGATAGATGCTCTCCTTGGCCAAGGTCTCTGGATCCTCCATTCCTCGTACAGCCATCCCGTTGTCAGGGTACTGTGAGATGGACCAATTTTGGCAATTAAGGCACTTGAAGTTGCAGCCAGCCATAAAGATGGTATAGCTCTGGGGCGGAGCCGGATGTAATGTAGCTGAAGCGATCATAGGCAAGGTCATTCGGCAAACACCTACCTCCCCTTCGAGGCGGTTTACACCACAGCGATGTTCGCACAGTTGACAATTTGAAAGTTCTTGTAGATATTTCATCTTGGATACAGACTGTAACACAAATTCTTCTGCATATCCGTCTCTAATTTGGGCTGAGGCCACGCCAAACAGTAACATCGGCAACGGAAATAAACAGAATTTGAGACTATCACCCATTGTTGGCCCTTTTCAGCGTGAAAACCCCTTTCTCCGAAAGGTGAAAAAATCCTTTGTAAGGGGGACCAATGGGGACGTAGATAAATAAATAAGTAAGTGTCATAACATCTAAAAATAACTAAGGAACCGACTTGCCGTTGCAATGGTTTAAGTTTGTGGGGATGCCCTCTATTTCTACAGTTTCTAAGTAATCCTTTTAGGGCAGGTTCATGATGGCAAGAAAGTGGAGGATAGAGCAATTGAGCGTTGTAGCGGACCCATGGAACCTCAAACTGAAACCTGCAAAACTGACAACATAACGTCCCCTTTCTCTTTCCAGGTTACAACGATCTTTAGGGCTCGGCAAGAAATAACTTCCCATTTTCGCATCTCAGCTTCAAGTCATCTTTGATCGATTCTCATTCGCAAAATCCGCGAAATAGCCTGCTATTCCTGTGGTTTTGCTCAATCGGATCGACCAAATCTAACCTAAATCTGAGCGCCAACTCTGCGAAGTTATTTCTTGCCGAGCCCTTAGAAAAGAAGGTGGACAGCGAGATTCGCACATATCTTAGAGAATGTGGATACCTGGGAGAAGAAAGCCGATGAGACGCTGGCAGAAGACTTTGTAGGGCCAGCTATCCTTTGATGTAGTTGCCCACAATGGGAATGACTTTCTGGCAGTTGGGACAGCTCTTCTGAGCAGTTATGTGGTATGCCCTTATGTCAAAGACATATCGCTCAATCAAGAGCGTTTTGCAATAGGGGCAATAGGTATTCTCATAGGGGTGTCCGGGGACATTGCCCACATAGACATAGGTTAAGCCTTCGGCTACTCCCATATCCCTTCCTTGTTCCAGGGTAGTTACAGGGGTTGGCGGCGACTCAAATCGGTATGCCGGATAATAGGCCGATAGATGCCATGGCGTGTCATTGCCGAGTTCATTCTTGATCCTTTTTGCTATGCCTCTCAAACAGGCATGATTATCATTTATCCCCGGAATGACTAAGGTCGTCATCTCTATGTGAATACCCCATGTTTTAGCCTGCACCGCATTTCTCCAGACCTTGTCGACATCGGCACCACAATACCTCTGAACGGCCTTTTTGTCCCCTTTGACATCTAGGTTCATGGCGTTAAGGCCGTGTTCGGCCAACAGCTTCAAGGCCCCTTCACTCATATAACCGTTCGTGACGTAGGTATTGTAATAGCCCGCATCTCTTGCCAGATCGAAGACATCCAGGGCATATTCCAGAAGAAGGGTCGGCTCATTAAAGGAGATGCTGCTTCCCTGGCAGTCATATCGTTTCATCAGCTTCACAAATTCTGAGGGGCTGATATAGGTGCCTCTCTTTGCGTCAGGATATGATTTGCTCAGCTCCCAGTTCTGACACCATGGGCATGTGAAGTTACACGACCAGGTTCCCACGGTTAGTGCCCGGCTTCCAGGATAAAAATGGAAAAAAGGTTTCTTCTCGATAGGATTCGCGCTAAGAGAAGATATATCTCCGTAAACCACGGTGTGAAGTGTACCGTCTATATTTTTTCTGGTTTTGCAAAATCCGAATCTATCCGGAGGTATCTTGCAGAACCTCTCGCAGGTGCCGCATCTCACCTTTCCCTCCGCCAGCTTCTTGTAAAGAAGGGCCTCTTTAATCCTCGAATCCGTCGAGCCTCCAGGTTCCTGTAAGGATGACATATCAACAAAATACAGGATTCACGCCCGGTGGTCAAACATGGTATGAGGGATCGGTAAGAAAAATCAGGACTTGTCAGCTTGACATGCTGGCTTAGCGGTTGTAAATGAGATTAAGGTATGAAAACTATTAGTATTTCTCCCGGTTGAAAAGCCGCTGCAGAGGCGATCTCTCACATTCTTGCCCCCTTAAGCTCCAAGGACGGGGAGATGGTCAGGACGGTTCAGTTAGGGAAAATAAAGATTCATCCCGATGGGCAGGAAGCGGATGTCCATTCTGCACTCTGAGTTGCCAGGGAAGCCCGGTGATCTACCGAGGAAGCCCAGCGGGAACTCAAATTGCCTTTGGGGCTGGGTCAAAAATAACTTGGCATTTTGGCATCTCAGCTTCAGGCCATCTTTGGCCGATCTTCATTCGCAAAATCCTCGAAATAGCTTGCTATTCCTGTGGTTTTGCTCAATCAGATCAGCCAAATCTAGCCCAAATCTGAGCGCCAATTCTACCAAGTTATTTTTGACCCAGCCCTTGATGACATGAAGGGTCCATGAAAAAATGCGAGGCTGGGTCGTACCACCACCAAAAACGCCTATCAAAAGTAGCGCAGAATTAAGGAAGGAAAGAGAAAAGAAGGTGAGGTGGCTCATCAGGGATGGATATCTCAAATCTGAGCGTATAAGAGATGCTATGTTAAAGGTTCGGAGGGAAGACTTCATACCAATTGATTACAAGGACTACGCCTATCGTGAAGTCCCTCTCCCGCTCCCAGGCACGGAGGCGACCATATCGTGTCCCCATAGCTATCCCCTTTTTTATGAGCCCCTGGGTCTGGATAAAGGCCATAAGTTCCTCGAGGTCGGTCTTGGATCAGGTTATGGCACGGCGCTTGCCAGAGAAATTGTTGGCTCAGATGGTCTGGTTGTATGCATTGAAATCGACCCACTGACCTTTGAGTTTGGGCGGAAAAATCTCGAAAACGCAGGTTACGATGACATTGTCCTCATAAAAGGGGACGGCGGGATTGGATATCTAGAGATGTCACCCTATGATAGAATCTCTGTCACAGCAGCGTGCGACAAGATTCCTCCTCCTTTGATAGAACAGCTCAGAACAGGAGGAAGAGTCATTGCGCCCGTTGTAGAGGGGAGAATTCAAGAACTTGTTTTACTTGAAAAAAGTGACAAGGGTGTCAAACAAAAGGTTATCTGTCGGGTGCTGTATGTGTCTTTAAGAGGAAGGTACGGAATGGGTGAGAAGCCATTACGTCGGGCTTCGCCCTTCTGTCTTTGAGGGGAACGAAAGTAAAGCCGGCTTTCATCAGCCGGCTTTGTGTTTCAGGTCTTGCTCCTTTACGCGATCACGAACGGGTAGAACAGCAGCAGCTCAGATGGTCCTCCTCGCCTGCCGGCTTGCCTTACTGTTGCGGTATTCTACGATTACGTTCTTTTCCTTGTTTGTCGATCCCCAGTTCTTGCCTCTGGAATACCGTCCAGTTACAGTATGCTGCTGCCATCCCCCTTTCTTTTTCGCCGTCATGGGCCGCAGCGAACGCGTGGGTTCAAGCCCAGGAACTACGCGCTCGGGCAGAGTCTCGCCTATATAGCGTTCAATCCGGGAAAGCTCATTGAGTTCTTTAGACGACGCAAAAGAGATGGCGATACCTGAGGCGCCGGCCCTACCGGTGCGGCCTATGCGGTGGACGTAATCTTCAGCACACTTAGGCAGATCAAAATTAATGATGTGGCTGATGCCGGCGACGTCAATACCGCGTGCGGCAACATCCGTTGCAACCAACAGCCTGATCTTCCCCCGCCGCATGTTGCTCATAGTGCGATTTCTAGCGCTCTGCTTCATATCGCCGTGCAGTGCTGCTGCGGCATGGCCCTGGGCGTAAAGTTCGTGGGCCAGGTTATCAGCGTCCTTTTTCGTAGCTGAGAAGATAATCGCCTTAGTCACCCCGGAGTCAGCGATGAGGTGTTGCAGCATGCGGTGCTTATGCTTAAGGTTATCGGCCACGTGCAGGCGCTGTTCGATACGTTCCAGGGTAGTTTTTGTGCCTGCAATTTCAACTCGCTCCGGATGCTTCAGGATACGCCGCGCCAGTTTGGCTATGGTGTTGTTCATTGTCGCCGCAAACAAGAGCGTCTGGCGTCCAGACGGCGCACTGTGCACAATTTTCTCCACATCCTCGATAAATCCCATATCGAGCATACGGTCGGCCTCATCCAGCACCAATAGTTCCAGACCTGAGAGATTGATGCGTCCGTGCTCCAGGTGATCAAGTAGGCGCCCCGGTGTTGCGATGACCAGATCGGGTGACTTCGACAATTCCCTGAGCTGCTCGGGGTACGGCATGCCACCGACAATGGTAGTGCTTTTAACACGCAGGTATTTGCCATAGACGCGAGCTGACTGCGTGATCTGCTCAGCTAACTCGCGGGTAGGCGTCAACACGAGCGCTCGCGGACCGCGTTTTCGGCCCGGACGAGGAGCGCTCAGGTGCTGCAGACCCGGGAGTACGAAGGCTGCGGTCTTGCCGGTGCCGGTTTGGGCAGAGGCTATCAGATCCTGCCCGGCCAGGACCTTCTGGATAGACTGGGCCTGGACGGGCGTCGGAGCGGTATAACCGCATTCGCCAATGGCCTTCAGGATAGGCGAAGCTAACTGCAAATTTTCAAAAGACATAATAGTTCAACAACTTCCTTTCTTGTATCTCTTTTTTGGGGGGCAAAGGCCCTTTCAGTTCTTGGCCGAACCTGCAACTGCATGACTCATGCAGCATTTTGTAGGGCTGCGGGCGTGCAGGTTTGCCCCCGTTGGCATTTTCTGAGCCGTATGTTTTTGGGGGTGACCTCGACCAGCTCATCGTGGTTGATGTAGGAAATGCATTCCTCCAGACTCATGATCGACGGTGGCGTGAGAATAACGTTTTCATCGGAGCCTGCTGCCCGCATGTTGGTCAGCTTTTTTCCTTTGGCGGGGTTCACCACCAGGTCGGTGTCTCTGCTGTGCTCACCGATGATCTGTCCTTCATAGACCTCAACGCCAGGCCCGTGAAAGAGCTTGCCTCTGGCCTGCAGGTTGAACAGGGCATAGGCCACGGTCATGCAGATGGACTTGGAAACCAGGACGCCGTTTCTTCGATGGCGGATTTCGCCGGCGTAGGGGCCGTATTCCAGGAAAACATAGTTCATAACGCCCATGCCCTTGGTGCTGGACATGAACTCAGACCGGTAGCCGATAAGGCCCCGGGTAGGTATTTTGTACTTGAGGCGCGTCTGGCCGTTTCCTTGTTGCATATCAATGAGCCTGCCCTTGCGCAGGCCGAGCGCTTCCATTGCCGCGCCCATGTATTCCTCATCGACGTCAATGGTCAGCTCCTCATAGGGCTCCAGGGTATCGTCAGCTTGCTGTTTCATCACAACCTGGGGGCGAGAGACCTGAAATTCGTAACCCTCTCTTCGCATTTTTTCAATCAAGATGGCTATATGCAGTTCCCCGCGGCCCGAGACCTTGAAACCCACGTCTTCGGCCAACTCTTCTACGACCAACGCGACATCCGCCAGGGTTTCCCGATGCAAACGCTCGGCAAGATGGCGAGATGTCACGAAGGTTCCTTCCTTGCCCGCAAAGGGCGAATCATTGGGAAGGATGTTCACCGAAATCGTTGGCGGATCAATGGGAACCGGCGGGCACGGGCATGGGTTATCCGGGACCGTATAGGTGTCGCCGATTGCGACGGAGTCCATCCCGGCAACGACAACGATCTCGCCCACGCAGGCATGGGCTGCGGCTACTTTGCGGTTGCCCTCGAATCGATACACCTTGGAAATGGCGGCAGGGACAAGCGCGCCTGTCTGATTGGCCACAACAACAGCCTGACCAACATTGAGAGAGCCTGAAGTGATTTTGCCGATGCCGAGGCGACCCAGAAAGGATGAATAGTCGATAGAGCCTACTTGCAGCTGCAGGGGGCCTGTTGGATCGCCAGACGGAGGCGGCACGTAAGAGACGATGGTCTCCATAAGGGGCGCCATGGACGAGCCCTGTTCGCCTGTATCGGTTACGGCGTAACCGTCCTTTGCGGAGGCATAGATGACCGGGAAATCGAGGATGTCATCAGGGGCGTCCAGTTTCACAAACAGATCAAATACGTGATCCAGTGCCCAGTCCGGGCGGGCGTTTGGTTTGTCGATCTTGTTGATCACCACGATGATGGGCAGCTCGATGGCAAGGGCTTTCTTGAGCACAAAGTACGTCTGGGGCATTGGGCCTTCCTGTGCATCAACGAGGAGCAACGCAGCATCGGCCATATTCAGAACCCGCTCGACCTGACCGCCGAAATCGGCATGGCCGGGCGTGTCGATGATGTTGATCCGATACCCGTCATACGCAAAGGACCCGTTTTTCGAGGATATGGTGATGCCCCGCTCCCGCTCCAGATCCATTGAATCCATTAGTCGCTCATCAACCTGCTCATTGTCGCGAAACATACCGCTCTGCTTGAACAGTTGGTCCACAAGGGTGGTTTTTCCATGATCGACATGGGCGATGATGGCGACGTTTCGAATCTTGTCTTGCTGGATGTTGTTCTGTGTCATAGAACTTAGCTCCGCTTCGCTCCGCAATTGGTTGAGTGCCCGCCCTGGCGCGACTTGCTTAAATCGATCTACTAAGCCCATAATCCCGGTCTGGGCCAGGGGCGCGACATGCCTGAATCAAGCTGTAATCCCTGCAAACCAGGTCTGGGCCAGGGGTTGATTAGTTGAGTGCCAGGGCGGGCACTCAACCAAAGTCGCAGGAAGTTCAATACAACACCTGCCTTAACGCCGGCGTACCGATACTCGCGACGGGCAGCGCCCTAAATTAGGGCGTTGCCTCGACTGGGCCGATTACGTGCCGTAGCTTTCTTGGGGATTTCTGAACGCAGGAGAATTAGTGCTCGATGAAACGCTGCAACGGCGGGCATGGAACATCGATAGTGACCTGCAAACCAAGATCCTCTTTTGTAAAATATAAACATAATGGATTAGTCTGAATTTGACAAGCGAAATCGTGCAGCCGTGAAAAGCGATCACTGCACATTCTTACCCCCACGACGGGGAGATGGTCAAGACGGTTCAGTTAGGAAAAATAAAGATTCATCCCGATGGACAGGAAGCGGATGTCCATTCTGCACTCTGAGTTGCCAGTAGACGGCGTTAAATATGTAGCAAGACCGTTGAGAAAGGTCTCAGCTTCTCCGCTTTCGGCGGAAAGAACGCTTCTGGCGTTTACCTTCAATCTTGTCTGTAAACCGCTTAATGATTTTAAAGTACTCCTTGCCAGCGCGTAGCATAACGGTGTTGTGATCGGCACCGGGTATCATGTGAAATTCTTTGCTGCGCGCAGCACATTGAACGTTTAAGATTTCGGCACTCATCACAGGAACAAACTGGTCGTACCGGGCATGGATGGTAAGAGTTGGTTTGGCAATCTGTGCGATCTTTTGCAAATTCTTAAAGCCATCTCCCTCCGTGATACCAAGTGCCTGTGTGTCAACCCCCAGGCAATTCAAAAGGGGGACCGTGTGCGCAAAGCCGCTTTCAATGATAACGCCTGATATGTCTGCTTGGTCGGAAGCCGCCAACTCTATAGCACAGGCGCTTCCAAGGGATCGGCCCATGACCACAAGGGGACCCGCGCGTTTTGCATCTTGGAGCCAGTGCTGGACTTCCTTGAATATGACATGGGCATCACGCATCATGGAGGTGACCGTGGGTACGCCTCCACTCCTCCCATAGCCTCGATAGTCCACAGCAAGGAGGCTCAGGCCATGCTCGTTGTACATGGGGCCGATGCTGTCGTAATCGCTAACGATCTCCCCGTTGCCGTGAAAAAACAGAATATTCGGATCCTCCGCTCCTGCCATGTGAAACCTGGCGCCGACCTGAACATCCTCTTCCACAATAATGTCATAATCTATGGCACTAGGTGGCGGTTTTGAATCGACTTCTTTGCGGGGATGAAACAACAACTGAGTAACTCCAGGCTGATCCAGCTTAGCGTAACCAAACTGATGGCTCTTCATAATGGCCTCCTGCTTTCAATCTCGTTCCCACGCTCTGCGTGGGAACGTACCCCGCCTGGCGCTCTGCGCCTTTGACAACGGACGCAGAGCGTCCGGGAGTCCGGGTTCCGACGCAGAGCATCGCAACCAGAACAAATAATCGCGTTTTGTTTGCAGATAGATAGCACAACTATCCCCGTACCGCAACGAACCTGCGCAGGGCGACGTCAAGGTAAGGCTTAAGATACTGTTTTACTTTGCCGTAGCCTGTCCGCCTCTGGAGGGGTGGATCATATCGAATCGCCTAGCGATTCAATGAGTTGAAGCTTTACCTACATAAACCATGAACCAAAAAGTCTTGAAAACCCCTCTAAAATCCTGTATGTAAAAGAAAATGGCAATAATTCACCAGTGCGCAGAGGCCGCAGAGAAAATACAAATCGGGTGAACAGATCGCCTGGTGTGCGTTTCTAAAGAGGGAAAAATTGCCGGAAGACCGTGTCTTACAAAAAGAGATTGAAAAGCTAAATCAGATCGGGATTGCCCTCTCCAGCGAAATCAATCTGGAAAAGCTTCTGGAGTTAATCGTCCGTGAGGCTAGGAAATTTACACGCGCAGATGCCGGGAGTCTATATATTCTGGAGGACGGTAAGCTTTTCTTTCACGTAGCTCAAAACGAAACTCTGATTCGAAGGCTGGATCCTCCACCAGGATTCAAACCTTATCCTCTTCCTCTTTCAAGAGAGAGTATCGCGGGCCATGTAGCCATTACAGGAGAAATTACCGTACAGTTTCAACCCTGACTTCGATCTGCGCAACGACTATGTGACAAGGTCCATGATAGTTGTGCCAATGAAAGACAGGGAAGGCCAAACCCTGGGCGTGCTCCAGTTGATCAATGCCATGGACAAAACAACTACTGTCACCGTTTTCCCAAAATCAGTCGAAGACCTTGTCATGTCCTTGGCCTCACAGGCAGCCGTGGCAATCCGAAATGCCAAATTGATTGTGGATATCAAGAGGCTGTTTGAGGCCCTGATCCGGTATTCTGTCTCGGCCATCGATGCTCGAAGCCCTCACACCGCAGGTCATTCCAGGCGAGTAGCAGCCTATTCCGGGGCCATAGCCCTGGCCATCAATAAGCAGACCACGGGTCCCTTTGCCGATGTGTTCTTCACTCCTGGCCAAATGGAAGAACTCTCATATGCAGCCTGGCTTCATGACATAGGCAAAATTGGCGTCCCTGAGCGCATCTTGGACAAGAAGAATCGACTCAGCGACGAGGCGATGGAAGTCATTGTCAATCGCTTTGAGTTGATCAAAGCCCTCAAGCTAAACCGTATCCATCAAGCCCGGCATGTCGGAAACATATCAAGCCCGGAAGGCGGGAAAGACGGACCTGATGACAGCATGAGCGAAGAAACCAATAAAGTGGAACAGGAAATAGAAGCAGATCTGAGCTTTATCCAGAGGGTAAACCGATCCAATTTTCTCTCAGACGAAGACCTTGCAACTCTGGAGGTTATAGCGTCCAAGACTTATGAAAATCTTTCGGGAAATATGACCCCCTGCATCTCTGAAAAAGAGTTTAAACACCTTTCGGTCAGGAAAGGAAACCTGACAGCAAAGGAATACGAGAGAATCCAAACCCATGTAGAAGTTACACACAATATTGTAAGGAATATCCCCTTTACAAAAACCTTAAAGAACGTTCCCTTTTTTTCCGCAACTCACCATGAACTCCTTGACGGAACCGGCTATCCCGGGGGACTAAAGGGTGACGAAATTCCCCTCCAGTCCCGCATCTTATCCGTTGTGGACGTCTTTGACGCATTGACGGCTGCGGACCGCCCCTATCGCCGTGCCATAAGTCCTGAGAAAGGTGGCGAAATCCTTAAGGCCGAAGCAGAAGCGGGACGACTCGACAAGAATATCGTGAACCTGTTTCTTGATAAAGAACTGTACAAGATATAAAATCGCTACACGATCTTATATAGCGCGGCTACGCCGCTTCCCTTATGATCTGCTTTCAGAAAATCGCTGAAAGACGTATACTTGAGGCTATGCGGGAAGGAGCATTTGATAACCTACCCGGAGCAGGACAACCTCTCAAGCTTGAAGACGATTCCCACGTGCCAGAGGACCTCCGGATTGCCTACAAAATCTTAAAGAATGCTGGCTACGTGCCTCCAGAGGTGGTTCTAAAAAAGGAGATTGCCAAGACCGAAGACCTCCTGGCCGGGATGGAAGATACAAAAGAGAAATATCGTCAACTCAAGAAGCTAAATTTCCTTATCATGAAGCTAAATATGCTGCGCGGAACCTCTACCGGTCTGGAAAAGGCACAACGTTATGAGAAAGAGCTGGTGGAGCGCTTCGGTTCCTGATCTTTGATATAGATTTTCAGATAAACAATTTCACAAGGCTAGAAGGAGAAATTCGAGTAAGGCGTACTGGGTAGTACGTCGTCGAGAATTTCGACTGATAACGCAGTGAAATTGATTATATGGAAATCTATAGGAAGACGATTTTGTTGGATCTTTACAGCAGACTATACAAGGCCTTCGGCCCGCGCCACTGGTGGCCGGGAGATTCTCCCTTTGAGGTCGTTGTTGGCGCCATTCTTACCCAAAACACGGCCTGGCGAAATGTAAAAAAGGCTATAACCAACCTGAAAGCAAGAAGCCTCCTGTCACCGTACGCGCTCTATCACGTGCCGGTCGAACATTTAGCAACTGTGATCAGGCCCGCAGGGTATTACAACATAAAGGCCAGGCGGTTGAAACACTTTGTCCGGTTCCTTGTTCAGGAAAGTGCTGGTGACCTTCATCACCTTCTTGCCGATGACGTTGACACCTTGCGAAGCAGGTTGCTATCCATCAATGGGATCGGACCGGAGACCGCAGACAGCATTCTACTTTACGCTGGGAACAAGCCGACCTTTGTTGTAGATGCCTATACAAGACGAATCCTCTTCAGACACAATCTCATCCCTGAAGAGACGTCTTACGATGAAGTGCGCGACTTTTTTATGGACTGTCTCGAGCCTGACGCTCCCATGTTTAATGAGTACCATGCACTCCTGGTGCACGTCGGGCACACATTTTGCTTAAAAAGAAATCCAAAGTGTACGGAGTGCCCTGCCAGAGGGTGGAACAATGATGAATAAAGTTCACAACTTGTCGCAGCCACAGGAAAGTCCTTTTAGGGGCGTCCTGTTGGCCTATTTTATCCTTATTTTTCACGTTCTCTTGATTGTCGGCCTCGGTACCCTTACCATCTTTTTCAAGACTGTTATCAACTACCTGCCATGGATCCTGGCCGGTGTGGGCGTGCTCATCATTGGATCATGGGGCCTCTGGTGGTACTTTATAAAAAGGCGGGGCAAAAAATTGACAGATGCTCTCAAGGACCCTGTCTTCCAGGGACGCACTGTAGAAGTAACGCTGTTTGGAGGGCTTGCAAGTCTTAAACTCGGGCAGCCCCAGGGACCACTCACTATCGATTATTCGGCCTCTGAAGCCCCCAAACAACTTGTGGATCCCGCAATTCTTCGTGTCGAGGAACTGAACAAACTGGCCAACCTGCTTAAAGAAGATTTGATTACAACGGACGAATTCCTGAAGGCCAAAAAGAATCTTATGGGTCAACTGGGTCAATGACAAAACTAAAGGTAGCCTTGCTTGCGGGCGGTATTTCCTCCGAGCGTGACATTTCCATCAAAAGTGGCAACCAGGTGTACGACGCCCTCGATAAGGCCAAGTACGACATTGTACGCTATGACCCCGCCACCGACCTCGGAAAACTTGTGGCCGCTGCATCCCGCATTGATGTGGCATTCATTGTCCTGCACGGGCCTTATGGGGAAGACGGCACCGTCCAGGGTCTTCTCGATCTCCTTCATATCCCCTATCAGGGTTCGGGCGTGCTGGGAAGCGCCTTGGCCATGGATAAATGGAGTTCAAAACGTCTTTACAAAGAGGCAGGGCTCCCCGTGCCACCGTTTGAAGTTCTCGTGCGCGGACAAGCTTATGATCCGGAAGTCTTGGCCGGACAAGTGGGGTTTCCGCTGGTTGTTAAGCCGCGGTACGGCGGATCGAGTATCGGCACCAGTATAGTGCAGACCCCACAGGAGTTACCAGAGGCCCTTAACAGGGCCTTTCAATATGGTACGTACGTAATCCTGGAGACCTACCTGGAAGGAACCGAGATCACAGGAGGCGTTCTTGGGAATCACAACCTCCAGCTACTTCCTATTGTGGAGGTCATCCCTGAATCCGGCTATGCATTCTTTGATTACGAGGCAAAGTACAGGGAGGGGGCTACCCGTGAGATCTGCCCGGCCCGTATCAGCGAGACGCTCTCTGGCCGTGCCCAATCGTATGCTGCCACCGCCCATCGAGCCCTCTGCTGTCGTGGCTATAGCCGCACCGATATGATCATCCATGATGACATCATTTATGTGTTGGAAACCAATACCATCCCGGGCATGACGCCCGTAAGCCTTTTTCCGCTTGCTGCAAAGACGGCCGGGATCTCTTTCAGCCAGCTTTTGGACCGGCTGATTGAGCTTGCGCTGAAAGAAAAAAGTGCCTAAAGTTCGAAGTGCCTAAAATGCCAAAAGTTAACGCTGGATTTCGGATTTCGATCTGTTACTTTTCGAGCAAGATTTCTCCCTGGCCCAGACCGGGTTCTTCTCGTAGGGGCGGCTTTACGCCGCCTGTCATTCGGGCGGGATAAACCCGCCCCTACGATCTGTCGCGCCAGGGCGGGCACATTCGTTCGAAATGACAATAGGGGTTGAACTATTATGATAACTTTAGGCACCTTAGCTCACTTTAGCTCACTTTCATTTAATATTTGGAAACATATTTCCTGCCAGAAACAACATGAACTCACAACTAAGGAACTAAGGTTGCGATGCCTCTAATCATTCGGACAAACCGCGAACTGAAAGAGCACTATGATGAGCTGAATGCAGGCGACTGCTTCATAGGGATGCTTAGCTTCAAGAACGTAAAGCACCGCGCCTTCATCGATCTTCTGGAAAGAGGGGTTCGATTCTTCCCCTCTGCCCTCTCCCAAACCCTGGGCCATTCCAAGGTGGCGCAGGCCCTAGCCTTTCGGCAGCGGATGATCCCCCACACCCTTATAATTGCCAGGCGGGTAGACCTCATGCATGCCATTAATACCTATAATCAGCATGGCATCGACGCGGTAGCCACAAAAGAGGACCACCTGCAATGCGGGTTCGGGGTCCATCGATGGGACAGTATAGAAGCCTTATATAACCATGTTTCGCTTAACACCCGTTCATACCCTTTTGTGTTGCAGCCATTTCTTGAGACTTACACAGATTTGCGCGTCATTATAGCAGGTGACTATTATGAAGCTTACACGCGAGAAAATCAGAATAACTTCAGAATGAACCTCACAGCAGGCGGGACCAGCAGGCCGTATACCCTCACTAACGCCCACCTTGGCCTGTGCCACAGCGTGATGGAGCGGGGGAAGTTTCCCTATGCCCATATAGACCTGCTGGTCACAGAGGACGGTCATGGCTATCTGTCTGAAATTGCTCTAAACGGAGGCATGAAAGGGGCACGTATTACACGCGAGGACCTTAATGCCCTAAAAAAGGACATCCTTGAAAAAATGGCTGGGTCTTTGGCGGATTGAATATTGACGATTGAATATTTGGCATCCTTCATTCCTCGGTTTACACTTATCAAGGATGCGGGCGCCAAGAGATAAGTTCTTTTGTTCCTACTTTTTGGTGTCAGGTGTCAGGTGTCAGGAGCGACAAACGCGAGATCTGAAACCTGAACACTGAAACCTGAAACCTGGGGTGGTGAAAAAAAGTGTAAACTACTTTATGGCGAAAATGAAGGATGCCCAATCTTCAATCGAAAATCGTCAATCCAAAGGTCGTCCGGTGGTCGTTCGAGTTGATGGCCATGATTTATGTGGCCGTGATGGTCCTTTTTCTGGTAAATCCGGACTGGCCTATCCTTTTCGTAAACAAGGCTTTTGCTCGCTACGATTGGCCGATGGTCTTTTTCCCCACGGAGAAGTTCTGGTTTTCCCTCGCAATCAGCGTGCCGGGCACCCGGGCTTTTCTGGCGTTCTCAGCAAGGCAAAGGCCGGCTGATGCACGCCTTTATGTGAAGGTACTGCAAATCTCTCTTCTACTAACAGCGGCACTATTTGCATGGCAATTTGTCTTCCACAAGCATGCCCCCCTTTATGCTCTCGGATGTCTCATCGAATTCATGCAAGTAGTCTTTTTCCTCATTCTGTGCCAAAAACTTCCATAACCGTTCACGGAATGTTGCAGTAGTGGGTAGCTGTTCCAATTGGGGCGAAGCGCCCAAATTCGGCCCCATAGCTAAGGAATACTAGTCCTGTGATTTGGGGTAAAAGACTTGAGTTTTATAGTCTTACTCTGATTTTTCCTTGACAAAATCAGGGCTTCGGGGTAAAGGGGACGGAATTTAACCCAATAACTCACGAAAATCTGTGTAATCTGCGTAATCTGTGGATTAAAAAACTTAACAATTTGGAGTTTTCATGAGCACAATAGAAGAAAAAGAGCAAGCCGTATCTCAAGATGAGCAAGCCGCAGAACATGCTACCGTCGAAGCGACTCGTGAACCAAAGAAACCGGGCACTTGGCGATTTCTCATACCCCTCGCTGCGTTTGCACTAGGCTTTGTATCCCATTTTTCGCTCGGCTGGGTCATCTTGCCACCAATCCTTTATGCTGAAAAACAGCAGCCAATCGACTTCAGCCATAAAATCCATCAAGAAGCCGTGGATGAAGGCTGCGAAAGCTGCCATTACTTCCGTGAGGATGGTAGCTTTTCCGGGATACCCAAGCTCGAAAACTGCGCCGAGTGCCATGAAGAGCCTATGGGAGAAGATCCTGAAGAAGCCAAGTTCATCAAAGAATATGTTGAGCCAGGCAAAGAGATTCCGTGGTTGATCTATGGCCGCCAGCCTCAGTGCGTTTTTTTCTCTCATGCAGCCCACGTCAAGATGGGCGAACTGGAATGTATCATCTGTCACGGACCTATAGGGGACTCGGACCACGTGAGGCCCTACCAGTATAATCGTCTCACCAAGTACAGTCGGGATATCTGGGGCTGGAACATCGCAGGTTTGGCAAAGAACGGCTGGGATTACCTGAAACAGGCGGATGATTCCGGTGGGACAAAGATAGAACACCCCGCTCGAATGAAGATGGATGACTGTGCAGAGTGTCACATGGAGAAAAGGGGCGTCCATGAGGCCTGCTTCGTGTGCCATAAATAGGCACTTAACCCAAGGGGAAGACCTATGAAATTGGACAGAAGAACGTTTATTGAGCTCATCGTTGGATTCTCGGCTGGGGCCGGTGGTGGTTTTATGCTCACACCTGTAAACTGGAAGTTAATGGATGACATGACCATCTGGTCGCAGGAGCTCTGGCCACGGTACCAACTGGGAGGGCTGAAAGGGCGACTTCCTCAACGGGGAAAAGTCACTCACGCAGACTCGGTCTGCAACCTTTGCCCGGGTGGCTGCGGTATCACGGTAAGAAAAGTTGCCGACCGCGTCACGAAAATTGAGGGAAGAGAGGGATATCCTGTCAACAACGGGGGTATCTGCCCACTGGGAGCAGCCGGCCTGCAATTCCTGTATGGCCCCTGGCGAGCCCCGAGCCCTCTAAGACGGGTTGGGAAGCGGGGTTCGGGACAGTTTGAGAGAATCACCTGGGATGAAGCCATCAATGAGGTGGTGCAAAAACTTGGGGATCTGCGCCGGAAAGGTCAGTCCCATACAGTGGCTTGTATTCTGGCTTCTGATCGGGGAACCGTCCCACAGTTGTTTGATCGCTTCCTGAAGGCCTATGGGTCACCGAATTTCATCCGCACAGCTTCTGCTGAAGACA
Source organism: Deltaproteobacteria bacterium (assembly GCA_019307135.1). Taxonomy (GTDB): domain Bacteria; phylum Desulfobacterota; class Desulfobacteria; order Desulfobacterales. The sequence continues at coordinate 77 of JAFDKF010000083.1, read as the reverse complement.
CATATGAATTGGCCATGGGCCTCATGCAGGGGGATACGGCTTCGGTAGGCTACGACCTTGAACGTGCAAACTTCATC
>JAFDKF010000082.1 GCA_019307135.1 Deltaproteobacteria bacterium | reverse complement strand
AAATATTCCCTGTAATATCAATATGTTGTGGTTACTCGTGTTCTTGCCCACAACTGCTTGGGTGTGGCCACGAACACGGCTTCAACCAAGCTCCCCTAAATCCGTTATAACCAGTAATTATCTTTTGTATGATGAAGCATGATAATGTCATTTCTTGCCAAAGAATTTCCCTATCCAATTATGGAGTAACGCCCCTAACCAAGCACCGCCTGCCATGAATAGTAAACCAACAGGCATGCGGGCGGAGGAGTGGTCAATGCCTAGTAAAATAATAATGTTAGAACCTACGTACACTCCAAAGAGCCCGCCGGCGATCACTAATAGCCAGCCAGACACACTACGGCCAGCAGTTGGACATTGGATACCAAGCCCGATTGTAGTTGTCCCATAATTCACCTCTGTAAAGTCTCTAAACAGTCTGTCAAGCCAAACCTCAAAATCAGCCCATTTTCGTGGATATTCTTGAGCTTTCTGTCGAGCAGCTTGTGTATCTGCTCGCACGGAGCGCTGGGCTACATAGTCACTTCGGTTCCTGCGTGCGGAATCGTAATGTCTGCGTGTCATCGGATTGGAAAGTATTGCCCATGCTTCGTTAATGAAAATCATCTGCTCGTGTGAACCACCGCAGTCAGGATGGCACTCAAAAGCCCGTATGCGATATGCTTGCCTTAAGGCCTCGATGTCAGCCTCTGGGGGGACACCAAGGATTGCATAATAATCAAGATCCATGCTCCAACTCATTGACTTTTAAGTACTTGCCAAAACCTTAAATATACTAAAATCCCATAATGCATTTGGTAATCAAAACCTCACGCCCTTTTCAGACGGCTTGGCATTCTAACCAAATTAACCCAGTTGTTATGGTAATTATCCTTAATATATCTTCTCTAGAACCTAATGCATGTTTCGCAGTCCGTCTCCAGCGACTTGTTAGAGAGCCTTCATTAGATCTGTGAGAAGTTCTACTGTGTCACTCCCGGCTGAGAAATCGAATGTGTGAGTACTTCTATCGAAATCTTGCGTGATCACGTTACTGATTGTTTTGGAAAGATCAATCAATTCCTTAAATTGACCATATCTGATATCTGCTTTTTTGAATGATTCTTCTATTGTTGCTTCGTTATTTGCATGAGCAAATATCTCAGACCGGATAATCCCGACTTTTATCCATATCGGCTTTGCTTTCTCCAGCAAGGAGTCTAGTTCTCTTTTCGCGTTATCGGACAATTTACCATTCCCATCCAGCAAGCGAATCAATTGTGGAAAACTTATAGTATCCTGCCTCGTCTCAAAAAGTCGGTATAATTGGATCACCATTGCAGCAAAGTGGGCATGAAGCGAGGTTTGAAAGAACGCTGGATAGTGGTTCATGATATCAAGAAATTTCGACCTTGTATCTTTGTGTTTGTACACCCACCAGATATCATGATTTTGACTGGCTGCAAGTATAGTATCTCGAATGTTCTTGATATATCTTTCGATCTTGTTCTTCATGATAATCCACCAGAAAAGGGCTCTCTAGTGTAATTTTCCTGCGTTTCCAGAAGATACAATTCAAGAGCAGAAATGGCCCCCCGCCAAGAAAAAAGCACGGGGTCAAAAAGCACGGGGTCAAACCTCAAAATAGCAAAAAAGCACGGGGTCAAAAGCACGGGGTCAAACCTCAAAATAGAAGATAACAATCAATTGGTATCCTATGCTTCACTTCACTATGATTTCAAGAGATCTCTTCCGATCTTCATCAGAAAAAGATGTTTTCTCTTCCACCCTCTCTTTTATTTCCACGACAGGTGATGTGGTAAAGGGCATTCGGATAACTTATGCGGAGCTGCCGTGCCATGATTTTGTTATTATCACACGTTGTAGCAATCCCAAAGCTTTATTTTGAGGTTTGACCCCAGGCGCCTGTTGAGGTTTGACCCCAGGCGCCTGCAAATCAGCATTTGGGAAACTATTGGGGACGCAGTTAACTTTTTAACTTAAGTTTATCCAACCAGCAAATATTTTCTATCCTTTGCCGGCTTCTCGCCTTTCATTGCTGATTTGCTGACAGCCGGAACTGAAATTTTTAGTTTGCGGGCAAGAGATGACATCGTAACTACTCAGGTTCAAGGTTCAAGGTTAGAGAGCGATGAAAAGTAACTACTTAGGTTCAAGGTTCCACGGTTCACGGTTCAGAGATTAACCTATCAACGGTCAACGGTGAACCGTGAACCCGAGCAGTTACAAAAGCGCAAAGTAGCCAACCGTGAACCTGACAACCTGAGTAGTTACCTTCTTTCAATGCCCCTGGCAATGATGTGGTGGAGGGCTCCCGGAGCCTGCCCGCCATTGCCAGAGACCTGCCCGCCATTGCCGTGTGTGCTGGCATTGCAGTTGTCCGGCGACCGTGGCGCTGGCAGGCGGGTGCCGGCACATAAGCTCAATGCTGCCTCAGGCGTTGGCATGCGGGTCGCGAGCTCAGGCCTGCCCGCCACCCGCCTGCCATCGCCAGGTACATGTGGCGGGTTCAATGCCGGCACCCGCCTGCCATCGCCGCATGCGCCATGCAGCTCACATGATAGCATCTCTGGCAATGGCGGGCAGGTGCGTGGCAATGGCGGGTTATGAGCTTTTCCCAAAAATTAACTGGACAGCAATGAGGAATCTTTTTAATTCTAAAGACATCGCGTCATCCGTCTTTGTAATGGGGTCAACGCGCTATTCCTCTTCTTCGATACTGTAGTCCAGTATCGCCTCCTTGACACTCCTGTAGACGCTTTTAAAGGTTTCATCAAAAGAGGTAGGAGAGACGCGCCCCACCTCAATAAACTTGGCAACAATCTCCTTCGTCACCTTTAGAACCTGTTCGTCAAGCGATTTCATATCGGCCTCCCGGAAGTTTACTTTTTGGTGTCAGGTGTCAGGTGCAAGAAACACTGAACACTGAACACTGAACACTGAACACTGAACACTGAACACTGAAACCCCAAACCTGGAGTGGTGAAAAAAAGTGTCAACTACTTTTATACGATTATGAAGGATGCCAAAGATCACTTCATAAGTATATCGTAGGCCTTTTGAATGGCCACGAACTTTTTGTGGGCAAGTTCTTGAAATTCCTTGCCTAAGTGCTGGACCTTATCGGGGTGGTATTGGGCAGCAAGTCTCTTGTAGGCAGATTTGATCTCTTGCTCAGAGGCACTATGTTGAATGCCGAGTATCTTGTGCGGATCTTCCTCGGGGGCTTCCTGCCTACCGGGCGCAGCCTGCTCTTTTCTGGCATACGCCGAAGAGGTGCTGCTTGCCTGATAGGTCCTTCTTAACCTGGACACCCACCACAGGACAAGACCAAACATGGCAAGGTCATCCAGCCATCCGAGGCCCAGTAGAAAATCTGGCACCACATCATAAGGACAGATAAAATATAACAAGGCGATGAGCCAGGGTAGGTACTTCTTGAACATTACCAGCACACCTTATCAAAAATCGACAAAAGGACTTGCAATACCCGAACGAATGATTAACTATTATTCAAACAGTGCGTCGTGGTTAATGGTTAATCGAGGAGGTATCAATGCCACTGTACGAATTTCGTTGTCCCAAATGTGGTCACGAATTTGAGCAAATAGTCTTTTCAAGCGACAAGGGGCTGGTGAAGTGCCCCAAATGCGCTGCTCCGAAGCCAGAGCGGCTGCTGTCAATCTTTTCTTCCAGCACCACCGGTATGAGGGCGGGGGCTTCTGTGTCATCTTCATGCGCCCCGTCATCTAGAGGCTTCTCTTGAGCGTGAACACTTTCAGCCGTTGGCTGAAGGAAAATACATGGTCTCACCAGATGTAGTCCTTAGCGATCTGGCGTTTGTCTTTGCCTGCCATTACGTGCAGGGTCCGTATCTGTTTTAGCCTGATGGGAGAGAGTTGGCCAATCGGGATGTACACGATGGATTTGCCCCATCGGCCTGCCACCTGTTTGATAAAGGACCTCGGCGGTTTTTTTGCAACGTAAACAACATGTTTTTCCAAGCTGTATTCCAGGCCTGCTAAGAGGAGCCGCTCGGCCCTTGTTCGGGCCCAGTCATACTCCGGGTCTCCCCAAACATCAGCAAGTCGAAGAGGCGGATAGGTCATCAGGAAGCCTCCGTAGGTACACCGGGAGATCCCCGGCCCTACAATGTGATCCACAGGGTCGGTGGCATAAAAGGCCATGTCCGACTCCTGGTCGTGTTCTCCAAGCCATGTCATCAGGTAGGGATACCTCTCCCCGGTTTTGTCTTCATCAAAGACAATGACTACCGAACCAACGCCCCCCTTGATCCGTTTAAACTCCCGCACATAGATACGCCCCTCGTGGATATGTCTCACTGTCTCCCGCATATCGATCCCATCCAAAATTGTGGTTTCAAAGGGGACTGAGACCGCATCATCGGCCGACAGCACATGGGCTCCCTTGGTCCTGAGAAAATTACCGTAGTCTTCAATCACCAGGTCCTCGGGCGGATACGAGCAAATGTAGGGGTCGGCAAAACCCTCGAGCCATTCACCTGGCTTCCGCTCTTTCATCCGGCGTTTTCTGGGGATATAAACCGGCCGACGTTTGATCCTGGGGAGCCTCCTGCGGATATGAATCTTTCGAGTTCCCAGCCACAGCATCTCACCGCTGATGCGGATGGTGGCAATGGAAGCATGAGGCTTTTGCCAGGGATAAAAGGAGCCCAGGCGCCAGAAGGCGTAGCAAAAGTTGTCGTCCACGCATCCCCGGGCTGAGGTAAGGAGTTGATAAAAATCGGGCAAGAGCCGGTTTTCCATAAGGGCGTAATTTCTTGAAAAACGGAAAAAGGTCCGCTTCTGCCAGCGGTAGACATCTTCGCCCGTATCCTGACGATAATGCCGGGCTGCTTGTTGAAAGAGACGGTAGCTAACCATCTGACGGTCCACCGGGCCTGGCTTCACGTGATGCACGCTCCAGCGTATTGACGCATCTAAGGCCTCCTCTTCTGAACACGTGTCCTTGCCGCCGCTCATCAGGGTGAGGACACCCATCTTCTTTTGAACCGTAAATTTAGAGAGTTCAGGTTTGGGGGGTAGCTTGTCTCTTCGGTATTCATATACTGCCGCCAAAAAAGGGTATTCGGTCATGACCTCTGGCAAATCGTCCGGGTGGAGATGAAAAAGGCTTACCCCGGTCCGTCTTATCCTTTCAAGGGGCTCGGCCTGGGGACGAAAAAAAGCTGCCTTGACTCCCTCAAGATGAGCCAACCCACAGACGAAGAATATCTTGTTGTATTTGGCTGCAAGCCTCTGGAGGCGGTAGGCCATGCCGGTCTCACGCCTCATATCTGCCCGGCCTCTCTTAAGCACGGGAAGGACCTCCCTTGAGCAGATGTCAAAGTAGGCCTCAATTCCCAAACGGTAGGCGGCATAGGTATCCGGGACATAATCGCGATAAGAAGGATACTCATCAAGATCCGGATCCACAAAGTGGACAGGCAGATTAGCCTCCAGGCCGGATCGGATGACCTCTATGACAGGATCTGTCGGTTCAATCGGCAGATAGATGGTCTCTCCCGTGTTGTTCTGGTACAGCACGACCGAGATCTCGGGAAGTCGCCGTACACCTTTCAGGATCACATCCCGAAGGGAGTTGGGAAGTTCCACGGCCACAGCATCCGGCCTGACGTGTTCAAACAGGTGCCGCACCGCATCGGCAAATTCTAAGCTGAAGTGGACGATTGGGACCGGATGGACAGGACCGAATGGTTGTAAGGTGTCATTAGTCATTGGTCATTGGTTCGATACAGGATGCCAGATGCCAGATGCCTGATATCCTGTACCGACTCAACCGGCTCAACCGGCTCAACGGGCTCAACGGGCAAACAAACCCAATAAACCCAATAAACTCAACAAACCTATTCTTCATACCGCAGACCCTCGTCGCCGAGCACAGACAGGATGGCGTGGTGCATGGCCTCCTGTTTGGCCGTTCGCGTGCCATGCATCATCTTCATGGCATACCTGGCCATGTTGATCCCGTCCCGCACGGAATAGACCTCATCGGCCATGTGGGCCCGCTGTAGAAAATCGACCATGTAGTTCAGGATATCCTCATCGGCAAAGGGAAGATTCTCTTTCAGAATCAATAGTTCGTCTTCCCGATCCGGAAAATCGATGAAGATCTGAGGTTGAAGTCTGGAATGGATATATTCGGGGATCTCGTAGGTTGAAGCATCTTCATTGATCGTGACGACAAACCTGAAGTTGGGATCAGCCGGTATGGTCAAGCCGGTAATGATAGATTCCACATATCTACGATCATCCAAGAGCGGCGCGAGAGAGGCCCAGGATTTCTCGCTCATCCGGTTCCCCTCGTCCAGGATGCAGACCCCGCCCCTTATCATGGCTGTGACCAGAGAACTGGCAGCGTATTTGACCTGACCGTCACCCCCCATCACGGGGGTGATGATCAGATCCTCGGGGCGAGTGTCCATGGTGGCCTGAAACAGATAGATGTTCCTATTCAATTGCCTGGCAGCAGCATACCCCAGGGTGGTCTTGCCCACACCAGGTTTGCCGGTTAGCCGTGGGTTGAAGGGGACATCCTTCTCGTCAATGACCATCCACGCCGCCAGCACTTGCTTGATGAGTTCTTTCTGTCCCACCCATCTCAGCGGCAGCTCAGCAGGGTGGGCCAGCATGATTTCCGTTGAACCGATAGTAATCGTTTCACAAGTTTGGGATTTGATCATGATCGCCTCTCGTCTTAGGACCGGATGTATATGATTTCATAACAATTGTAAGTTTAAACCACCGTTGGCCCATTGTCAATGACCTGCGCAAGGTCAGGCTCTGGCGGGCTGTAGGGGCGAGTTTACCTCGCCCGAATTCTCCGTAGCCTCTGGCGGGCGACATAAAGTCGCCCCTACGCTTGGCAATGTACCCGAATACATTCATTCCTTTGCCCAGGTTCGGAACCCCGAAGTCAAGAGCAGGGCAACGGCAACTCCTGCCACCATCACAACCGTTCCTCCCATGAAGGCAAGACCTAATTGAAAGGCGTCCGTCATGATTCCTGCCAGAATGGGACCTATAAGCATGCCGAGGCTATGCCCCATGGTCAAGATCGCCATGACAGAACCCATGGAATCTGTCTGACGTCCTATAATAACCGTCATGGCCATCACGGCCGGTACAGCAATCCCTCCGCCCACCCCAAATAGGATGTTGCCCACAAAGAGCCCCCAAAACCCTTGCACGCAAACAAAGGAAAAGACAGCCCCTGCCGTTACCAGGCCCCCTATTACAATAAGCGCTTTCTTGTTGAGCCGATCTGCCAAAACACCCATTGGGGTCTGCAACAGGCCGCTTGTGAGTACCCCCAGCATGACCAGGACCCCGATGGACGAACTTGACAGCTTGAACCGCGCATGGGCAAACAGGGGCAAGAAGGCCCATACAAGCCCTATGCAGGCAGTGTAGGCCAGGCGAAACAGGAAAAGGGCGACCACGTATTTGTTCCTGATGAGGATTGTGTAGCTAAGCGGAGGTTTCGCCGGCGTGACGAGCCTTTCCTGGGTTCTCGGCGGGAGAAAGATGAGGCAGAGCAGAAAGCCGACCAAAGAGAACAGTCCCATGCTTAAAAAAGATGACTGTATGCCAAAGGAATCGTTGACCATTCCGCCCACAAGCGGTCCGATACTCAGGCCTCCATAAAGGGAAAGATTGAACAGACCCATCACAAAGCCCTCTTTGTGCCTGGGTGTGATTTCCCCCACATAGGCCTGGGCTACCGGCAAGATCATGGCCGAACCAATCCCCTGAAAAAACCGAATCAGAATGAGTGATTTAACACCTTCTGACAACACATAGGCTATGGAAGCCAGGAAATAGGCCAGAAGCCCGGCTGTGATAAAAGGCTTTCTTCCTTTGAGGTCTGACAGGTGGCCAAAGTATGGTAGAAAGGCAGTTCTCGAAAGGGAAAAGGCGCCAAAGATAAAGCCGATACACAAGCCCGTTGCCCCCAGTTCGTACGCATATACAGGCAGTAAGGGAACGACTAAGCCCACCCCAAGAGTGACGGAAAAAACAGCCAGAAACAGGGTGCTGAATACCTTTTTGTTCATAACATCTTAATCTTTATATCTTAACCCGGATAAACCGGAATTGAGGAATTGCGAAAGAACGGCCCTTGGCAATCGGATCTGCCTTAAGGATACCTGTTTTCATTTGATCCGGCTTTTGATAACTAGATTGGTAGGCGTTCACAGGTTCAGAGTTCACCCTGTTAAATTTGGCGCAAGGTTGCGCCTCACGGCTTGAAAACATTACACTTCGTGTCCCAAAGGTAACCCTGAGTAGCTTTCTGCTTTCACTGATGTGGCGGAATGGCTGAACGTTTACGAATATGCGGATACGAGACAGGCCATTTCTCTTGCTTTTGGGACAAAATTTGCGTAGAAATCTGAGGCATGCCGCCCGCGCCGCATAGCTGCCGCAATAGGGCACGCAGGGGCGGGGTCCTCTTAGAGTCGTCAAAGAGCCAAAAAGTTTTCAGGAAAATGCCTGTGCGAGAACAAGACTATCCTACTGAACAGACGTCGGAACCGCCAAATCCCTCACATGGCCGCATCAAGAGTTTTGTTCGGTATTTTTATGATCGTTTCATCCGCCTTCACGGAAGCCCCGAGCAGATCGCCTGGGGAGCAGCGGTAGGCTTCTTTGTGGCCATGACCCCAACAATGGGCATCCAGACCTTATTGGCCGTGCCCGTTGCGGCCCTCTTCAGCATTAACAAGGTGGCAGCGGCTGCAACCGTGTGGGTCACCAATCCAGTCACCGCACCTTTTATTTACGGATTCAATTACATGGTAGGCGCAAAGCTGCTCGGTTATTCACTAAAAGCCCCCTTTTTTTCCAACCCTTCGTGGGAAACATTGTGGTATTCCAGCAAGAGCGTCTTTGCCTCGCTGATGGTGGGCGGAACCCTGACGGGCATAGTTGTGGCCGTAGCAGGCTATTTCTTGACTTTGGGAATGGTCAGGACTGCCCGGGAAAAAGCCCGTCGTCTTAGACGGAAGAAAAGGGGACCTGGGTCAACCGGCCAAAGGGTTTAATGCTATCTTTTCTCCCAGCGTAAAAGTTCTGTTACCTTACTAAGGGTGCTGCCCTCCTTGATTTCTTCACGGATTCTGTTCTCTCTTTCTAACACGTCCATGCTGCGATTGGCATGTTCAGTAGCCATTGACCCTGGCAGAACCACGACTCCATCATCGTCCCCGAGAATCCAGTCGCCATTTTCCACCCTGTGGTTGCCCACCGTCACGGGGACACCAATCTCCCCGAAACCCTTTGGCTCGCCTGCATTGGGCATAATCAATCTTGTAAAGGCGGGAAATTTCATCTGGGCAATATCGTATGTATCGCGCATGGCGCCGTCTATGACTACTCCTGCCACCCCTCTCTGTAGTGCAGAATGTGTGGCTAACTCTCCCCAGATAGCCGGGCCGACCCCGCCTGCATCAACCACGATCACATCTCCCTTTTCAGCAACATCAATCGCTTCAACAGGCTTGGCCCAGTCGCCCGGATAGGTCCTGACTGTCACCGCCCGGCCTACCATCCTGATCCCTTGAAATAAAGGGCGTAACCCTTCCAAGACGCCACCCCTGTGCAAGGCATCTGATAGATTTGCTGCGGAAACTCGTTCGAGGATGTCTCGAATCTCTGCCTCGGACCCCCTTTTAAAGAGCCTGGTGGGGATGGCGACCCTTTCCTCCATGGCCTTCTTTATGTTGTGGGCCGCCTCCGTGGGATTAACTGCCTTGGTAATTGCTCCGCCCACTATAACGATGGATGCCCCTGCTTCCAACGCGCGGGGCGCTGTTTCAGAGTTAATCCCCCCTGCCACTCCTACGGGCAGAGAAACAGCCTCAGCCGCCCTGCGGAGGGTTTCAAAAGGGTCTTTTCCCTCCATCTGTTCGTCTATGGAACAATGGACTGTGATGTAATCGGCTCCAAAATCCTCAACCTGTCTGGCCCGAGACACAGGATCTTTGACCGCGATCAGGTCCACTACAATCTTGGCCCCGTAGTTTTTTCCTGCCTGTATGCACTCGCGAATAGTGGCGTCACTGGCAGCACCAAGGACATCAACGATATTGGCCCCCGCCTTGGCAGCAGTCTCAACCTCGATGCGGCCTGCGTCCATAATTTTCATGTCGGCAACGAGGGTCACATGGGGAAACAGGCTCCTCAGTTCCCGCACAGCCTGGAGCCCCTCACTCTTGATCAAGGGGGTGCCGACCTCAAGCCAATCCACGCCGCCAGCCACCCCGGCCTGTGCACTCTTTACGGCCCGCTTCAGATCAACAAAATCAAGGGCCAGTTGTAGAACAGGTTTCATTGATATTCCTCACTCCAGATTCGCGTGCCGGTTCAGCAAAGCCTGACCATCACTCCCCTGCCTCTGGTACAATGCCAGCACGATTATTTCGAGCAAGACAAAGGCCGCCTGCTCGAACAAAGACCCCGGGGGTTGAATGGAATAGAACTCCCTGGAGAATTCCAGCTTTGACCCCGCTGGAATTGAGACGCTGTAATCAAGGGCCCTTCCAATCGGGGAATCTTCAAACCCTATTATACCAAAAGTCGTTGCTCCCCGGTGCCGGGCTACTCTGACCCATTCTTGTGTCAAACTGGTTTGCCCGGAACCGGAAAGCACAATGAGCATGTCCCCTCTGTCGATCCTGGGGGTTATGGTTTCACCAACAAAGAAGGCCGGATATCCGAATTGCATTAACCGCATGCAAAAACATCGCAGGATGTATCCGGACCTTCCCTGGGCAGCGCAAAAGATCCTGCCTGCCTTGTCGATCTCTTCAATTAGATGATGAACCTCCTCCCCTGACACCCCTGTTAGGAGGTTTCGATTTTCGTTCAAAATGGCCTCGCCAAGAACTTGAGGATTCACTTGATCATCCTATGGGGAATATGCTTGAGTTCACAATTCTCTCTATGCCTATGTAAGATTATAGGAAAAAGGCTGTTGAGTCAATCATACGATTTTCAGTCTACCGGATAAAGGTTCGATTTATAATTGACACACAACCGTCCTTTTCCTATTATACTTTAGTCGAAAAGAATGCTTGTTTTTCTGGCTTGCTGTGAAAGGTTTGTTTTCTTATGGAAAAAGAAGAAATTCTCTATACCATTAAAGGCCTTCCCCCTTTTCCGGAAACAGCATTAAAGGCCATCAAGGCCGTCAAGGATCCGGTCAGTTCTGCCCAGGATCTGGTCAACATTATCCAGTACGACCAAAGCATTACTGCCAACATCCTGAGATTTGCCAATTCCGCCTATTTCGGACTCCAGGTCAGAGTCACCTCGCTTAAGCAGGCCGTGGCATATCTCGGTTCGAAGGTCATAATGGATATGCTGTTTTTGAGCGGGTCTTTGAGCTATTTCCGCGGAGAGTATGATGGTTATGGCCTCAAAGGAGAGGATCTGTTGACTCATTCAGTCTCCACAGCACTCATGTGCCGCATTTTGGGGGAAAGGATAGGACTGGAAGAAACATCTACCGTTTTTACGGCGGGTCTCTTGCACGACATCGGCAAGGTGGTTCTCAGTTCATTTGTTAAGGACAGATACGATGAAATCATGCAGTTGGTTACCTATGAAAATTATTCTTTTGTTACGGCAGAGAGGGAGGTTCTGGGCATGGATCATGCCCAGGTTGGTGGAGAAGTAGCTAAAGAGTGGGGGATCCCGGAAGAGATCGTCCGTCCCATATCCCTCCATCACCAATTTGAAAAAGCCCCTCTTGAGGATATTTCCACACCCCTGGTTTTCCTTTCAGACCAGGTGTCTTTTGTGGTTGGCGGGACTATGGGGGCGGATCGTTGGAGCTTTAAAAGAATCAAAGAGGCACTGACACGCTGCCAATTGAGAGAAGGTGACCTGGACGGCGCCATGCTTACGCTGCGCGAATCCTTGAAAGAAGTGCAGGAGCTTCTACGGTCCTAAGAACTCCAAGCCGGGGGCAGACCGGATACCCAGCCCCCGGCTTTTTTGTCTTTTAGGTAAGGGCTCACGCTCGCAAAATCCGCGAAATAGCCAGCTATTCCTGTGGTTTTGCTCAATCGGATCGGCCAAATCCGACCCAAATCTGAGCGCCAACTCTGCCAAGTTATTTTTGCGTGAGCCCTAACCCGCCGCGGAGGCAAAGATCACCGCGGCCTTTTGATTTTAGGGTTGATCATAATTGGGGAGCATCGGAACGTATTGCCCACAAGATAAAAATTGGGAAAAAGGAGATTGACCGATGATTATTGTGATGAAGAGCAAGGCCGATCAACAGGAGCTTGATAACGTGATCAAGTGGATGGAGTCGGCAGGGTACAAGGCGCATGTGTCAAAAGGGGTGGAAAGGACCATTATCGGAGCCGTTGGGGATGAGCGGGGAAAGGTCTTTCTGAAAGCTGCAGAAACCATGCCCGGGGTTGAAAAGGTCATGCCCATCCTGGCACCTTACAAGCTCGCAAGCCGGGAGACCAAGGAGGGCAACACCGTGATCAGGGTGGGAGATGTAGAGATTGGCGGCCCAAAATTCGTAGTCATAGCAGGACCCTGTGCTGTAGAGAGTGAAGAGCAGCTCATGGAGTCCGCCTTTGTTGTGAAGAAAGGAGGGGCCTCTATGCTGAGAGGAGGGGCCTTTAAACCCAGGACATCTCCGTACAGTTTTCAGGGGCTCGGAGAAGAAGGGCTGAAGATTCTTGCCGAGGCCCGGGAGAAAACAGGTCTGCCAGTGGTTACTGAAGTCATGAGTGCCCCGGACGTAGAACTTGTTGAAAGTTATGCAGACGTGCTTCAAGTGGGCGCCAGAAATACCCAGAACTTTGCACTCCTGAAGGCCGTGGGGCAGGCGAAAAAACCCGTACTTTTGAAAAGAGGAATGATGACTACGCTAGAAGAGCTACTCATGTCTGCGGAGTACATACTGTCAGAGGGCAACGATGAAGTCATACTCTGCGAGCGGGGTATTCGCACCTTTGAAACCGCCATGCGCAACACCCTTGATATCAGCGCGGTCCCGGTGCTCAAGGATAAGACCCACCTGCCAGTGATTGTTGATCCTAGTCACGCCATCGGCCAGTGGCAATTCGTACTCCCCCTGGCCAAGGCCGCCGTGGCGGTCGGGGCCGATGGCCTGTTAATAGAAGTTCATCCAGACCCCCAGCACGCCCTGTCAGATGGACCGCAGTCCCTGAAGCCCAAAAAGTTTTACAAGCTCATGGATGAAATTGAATCGATTGCAAAGATTGTCAGAAAGGGGTATGCACAGGAACATGGAATGTATTAGAGTGACTCTGGAAAAGCCTCGCAAGTACTCCTATGAGATTTTCATTGGTGAAGATATCGTGGATCACAAGGGATGGATCACGACGGTCAAGAATCATGCAGATCGATACGTGATCATTACGGACTCAAATGTCAACCCCCTCTATGGCGAGATGGTGAGGGCAAGGCTGGGAGAGACCGCTCTTCCTGTTGACATCGTTGAAATACCTGCTGGTGAGTCCTCAAAATCGCTCAATACCGTGCTTGACGTGGCAAGACAACTCGTGAGGCTGAAGGTCAGCCGCAAATCGCTGCTTATTGCCCTGGGTGGCGGGGTAGTCGGTGATGTAGCAGGCTTTATCGCATCCATATATATGAGGTCGATCCCGTATGTCCAGATTCCTACAACTCTTCTTGCTCAGGTGGACAGCAGCGTGGGTGGCAAGACTGGTGTGGATCTTCCAGAGGGCAAAAATCTTCTGGGAACATTCTATCAGCCAAAGGCCGTTTATATAGACCTGTCGTTCCTGAAGACGCTTTCGGATAGGGATTTTGCAAACGGATTGGCCGAGATAATCAAGTACGGCATCATAGGCGATAATAACCTCTTCGAATTCCTGGAAAGCGAAAGCGACGGGATCAAGAAGCGCAATCCTTCCCTGTTGAAAAGCTTAGTTGGGCGTTCTTGCAAGATAAAGGCAGATATTGTAGAGATGGATGAAAAAGAACTCGGCTTGAGGCGCATTCTCAATTTTGGCCATACCCTCGGGCACGCACTGGAGTCTGCGACAGACTACGGCCTTTCTCATGGGGAGGCTGTCTCCATAGGGATGGTGGGAGCTGCAAAGATTTCGCACAGGCTCGATCACCTGGACGGTGCCTCTTGCCAGAGAATCGTTGATTTGATTAAAGACTACCACCTGCCAACCAAGATTCCGGCAGGCCTGAAGACGGCACAAATCATGGGCTTCATGGCAACTGACAAGAAGGCCGTCGGAGGACAGGTACACTTTGTGCTGGTAAAAAAAATAGGCGCACCTTTTGTGACCCCTGACATTCCCCCAGGTGTTGTGGAGGGGACCATTGAGGAACTTCAGGGATGAGTAAAGATTCCCTAAACAGGCTCAGGCTCAGGATTGAAGATCTGGATGTAGCGCTCCTAAAGCTTTTGAACGAGCGGGCAGCCGTTTCTGTCCGGATCGGGAAACTCAAGGGCCAAAACGGCCTGAGTATCTACGACCGCTCCCGGGAAGAAGCGATATATGGGTATCTGGCCCAACACAACCAGGGGCCGCTGAAAACTTCAGAGATTAACAGAATATTTTCTGAGATTATCTCGGTTTCGAGAAAACTCCAGTCCGCTTCGGCCCGCGATGACTCTGAACCCCGGATGGAATGGGCTGGTGACAGCGACACAAGTGCGCTGAGCGGAAAGACCTCAGTCTATGGTATTCTGGGAAACCCCGTGGCACAAAGCATGAGCCCCCTTATGCACAATGCTGCATTCAGGTCCCTTGGCATAGATGCAATCTACGTACCTTTTGAAGTGAAGGATCTGGAGAGTGCTGTAGCTGGGATAAGGGCGCTTCAGATACGAGGCGCAAGTGTGACCCATCCATTTAAGACAAGGATCCTTGGGTTAATAGATCAGATTGATGTTACAGCCAAAAAGGTTGGAGCTGTGAATACCCTTGTCCTTGAGGGGAACTCGATTCGTGGCATCAACACGGACTGGACGGGAGCGGTCAGGTGCATAGAGGGATTACTCCCCATCAAGGATAACCATTTTGTGGTGGTCGGTGCCGGCGGTGCGGCAAGGGCTGTAATTTTTGGCATTACCCGTGAAGGGGGAAAGATCACTCTTGTCAACAGAACAAAGGACAAGGGGCTCGCTCTGGCCGAAGCATTTGGCTTGCCTTTTGTACCCCTTTCCGAGACTGAAAACCTTAGCGGAGACTGTTTGATCAATACCACCCCTGTGGGGATGTACCCCAACGTGGAGGAGATGCCGGTGCCAAAAGGTGTGGTGAGCCGTTACAAAGCTGTGGTGGATGTCATATACAACCCGTTTAAGACCAGGCTCTTAAGGGAAGCAGAAGCTGAGGGGTGCCTCGTTGCAAACGGCTTTGAAATGTTCGTTTTTCAGGGTGTTGAACAGTTTAGGATCTGGACGGGGAGGCAGGCTCCGGTAGAGCTAATGAGAGACGTGGTCTTGGAGAGACTTGGAACAACATGAAGCAAATCAAACCCATAAAAAGGATCAATACAGTAATCCGCGTGCCCGGTTCAAAGAGCTACACCCAAAGGGCCTTGATCACTTCTGCCTTAGCCAGTGGCAGATCTATCATAAGAGACGCCCTAATCTCAGAGGATACCGAGTATTTGATCGAGGCCCTGCGGTCGCTGGGCGCAAACATAACTCAGGAACGTAATGAACTTGTGGTGGTTGGGACGGGCGGTAAGCTCGTTACACCTTCCTCGGCACTTTATCTGGGAAACAACGGAACCGGGCTCCGGCTCCTGACAGGCACAGTTTCTTTAGGGCATGGGACCTTTGTGCTCGATGGCAACGCTCGCATGCGCCAGAGGCCTATCCAGCCCCTGCTCGATGCGTTGAAAAATATTGGGTCAAATGCCGTGTGTATTGAGGAAAACGGGTGTCCTCCAGTAGAAGTGCACGCAGCAGGCATTGCCGGCGGAAAGACCGCACTGGCAGGCGGGCTCAGCAGCCAGTATCTGTCATCGCTTCTTCTGGCAGCCCCCTATGCCAGAAGGGATACCGAGATCGAGGTGCTGGGATCGCTCCCGTCACGGCCTTACGTTGAGATGACCTTAGATGTGATGGCCCGGTTTGGAGTGGAAGTCTCGGTGACAGAAGGCAAATCGTTCCTGGTCAAAGCCCGTCAGAAATATCGACCCACAGAATATGTTGTGGAAGGTGATGTTTCAAGTGCCACCTATTTTATGGCCGCGGCCGCCATCTGCGGGGGCACGGTCAGGATACCAAATATCAAGGGGGGTTCTGTGCAGGGAGACCTGCGTTTTGCAGATATCCTTGAGACCGTGGGATGCAAGGTCAGTGCATCTCGCAAGGGGCTGGAGATCACCGGGCCGTTGTCCAATCATGCGGATCTTTCTTTCGATCTTCATGATGTGCCCGATATGGTCCCGGCTCTGGCTATTGTTTGTGCCTTCAGAAAGGGAAAGACGATCCTGAAAAACATAGGGCATCTGCGCATTAAAGAATCGGACAGGATCGCGGCTTTGACCCATGAGCTTCAAAAGATCGGAGCAAGGGCTGAAGAAAAGGCCGATGAAATGCTTGTTCAGGGCATACCTACACATGGTGCCGAAATAGACTGCTACAGCGACCACCGGATCGCCATGAGTTTTGCCATAGCAGGCCTGGCCATAGAGGGTATTTCCATTAAGGATCCTGCTTGTGTCAAAAAATCGTTTCCGGATTTTTGGGAAAAGCTGGAGTCTTTGAGTTAGTCAATAACCACCCTGGCTTCTTGTCTCTCACAGAGCCCGCAGAGTCTCAGAGTTTTTGAGCAGATTTCCTGAGAGGGGAAATCTGCTCAAGCTGCAACGCTACGCGTGGGTGTTCCGATTGCCTTGCTCAAAAATCTTCTCTGCGGTCTCTGTGTGCTCAAGCGACTGCAAGGAGCGGGCGAGAGAATCCTATGATCGGGAATGAGGCCATGAACATTGTCCTGATCGGATACAGGGGTACTGGTAAGACGTCCGTGGGGGCGGCCCTTTCCAAAAGGCTCGGAAAGGCATTTTGTGACACGGATGACTACATCGAAGAAAAGGTCAAAAGGCCGATTAGCGATATGGTGGCAAGGGAAGGTTGGGCCTTTTTTCGGGCACAAGAAAAGCAGGCGATCCGCGAGGTATCGTCCCGTAAGGATTGCGTGATTGCTGCGGGCGGAGGTGCCATCCTGGACCCTGAGAACGTGGAGAATCTCAAGAAAAACGGAGTAGTCGTTTTGCTTGAGGCCACAACCCGGACCATCCTTGAACGAATGCGTCGGGATAAAAGGACCGACCAACAGAGACCAAGCCTGACCGGAAAGGACCCGTACAAGGAAATAGAAGAGGTTTTGGAATTCAGGGGGCCTTTTTATCAAGAGGCCATGGATTTCTCTGTGGACACCACATCTAAGAGCATTGACCAGGTCCTTGATGAGATCGTCGAGAAACTGGGAAAGTATGGGGGTTAAATGGCCGGTAACACATTTGGACAGGTCTTTAAGGTTACTACCTGGGGTGAGTCCCATGGAAAGGCCCTGGGGGTGATTATCGACGGATGTCCACCTAACTTGCCCCTTAGCGAACGTGACATTCAGGAAGACCTGGACAGAAGAAGACCCAAAAGCGCGCCTTCAAGCACACCAAGAAGGGAACCGGATCAAGTTGAGCTCCTTTCCGGCACATTTCAAGGAATGACCACCGGAACCCCTATCTCACTCATTATTTACAACAAGGACATAGATAGCAAATCGTACGAGACTATCAAGGACGTCTTCAGGCCGGGGCATGGTGACTTCACTTATCAAAAGAAATACGGGATACGCGATTACAGAGGCGGTGGGAGGGCCTCTGGCAGGGAAACAGCAGCCAGGGTTGCGGCAGGTGCTATTGCCAGGAAGGTACTGGACCAGGAGGAGATCCTGATAAGGGCCTATACCCTGGAGCTTGCAGGAGTCAGGGCGGAACGGGTGGACCTGGACGTCATAGACAAAAATCCGTTGTTTGCTCCGGACCTAAATGCAGCCGGCCATATGCAGGAAAGGATTAATGAGATCAAAAAATCCGGAGATTCGGCCGGGGGGATCGTAGAGGTACTGGCTAAGGGCTGTCCTGCTGGATTAGGGGAACCTGTATTTGATAAACTCGATGCCGACCTTGCAAAGGCCGTCATGAGCATAGGGGCTGTGAAGGCTGTTGAAATCGGTGTGGGCCTGGCCGCGGCCCGGCTGCTCGGTTCTGAATGCAATGACGAGATCACACCCAAAGGATTTGTAACAAACCGTTCCGGTGGTATCCTGGCAGGTATTTCAAATGGTGATGACATTGTGCTAAGGGCTGCCATAAAGCCCATTTCCTCCATTGAAAAGGAACAGCGTACGGTGGACATCAATATGAAACCCACGACCATCTCCGTTAAGGGTCGGCACGACATTTCCGCTATTCCCAGGATTGTGCCTGTGTGCGAGGCCATGGTGAGGTTGGTGATTGTGGATCATTTGTTGAGGCAAAGGAGTATAGTATGAAGACAATCAAAATCATGCCCTGCCTGGACATGAAAGAGGGCCGGGTAGTGAAGGGAATTCATTTTGTGGATTTGAAGGACGCGGGGGATCCTGTAGAAAACGCAGCCTTGTATCAAAAGGAAGGGGCCGACGAGTTGGCCATGCTGGATATCGCGGCAACCCTGGAAAACCGCAAGACCAGGTTGGAATGGGTTAAGAACGTCTCATCGGTTATAGACATTCCATTGACAGTGGGTGGCGGCATCGAAAGTCTGGAAGACATCGAATCGGTTTTGGAGGCTGGTGCTGACAATGTTTCCATGAATAGTGCTGCCGTGAAGAATCCGGATCTGGTCGCAGAAGCAGCAAAGGCGTTTGGCTCGGAGAAGGTGACTGTAGCCGTTGATGCCAGACGGAACAAGGAGATGGCATCCGGATTTGAGCTGGTTGTCTCAGGTGGCACCAAACCCGTAGGCAAGGATGCTGTGGCCTGGGCCAAACAATGCCAGGAGCTGGGTGCCGGGACCATCCTGCCGACAAGTATGGATGGTGACGGAACCCGGGCTGGCTACGATCTGGAATTTACAAGGGCTATTTCAGATGCTGTTGACCTGCCGGTGGTTGCCTCAGGTGGCGCTGGAACCCTGGAGCATTTTTATGAGGCCGTTGTCCAGGGAGGCGCTCAGATTCTGTTGGCTGCTTCGGTTTTTCACTATCGCATTTTTAGCATCGGTGAGGTTAAGGAGTACTTGCAAGAAAAGGGTCTACAGGTTAATTTGAAGGGACAACTCTATGCCAAGACGTGATGACATCAAGAAAGTCATGATTATTAGTTCCGGGCCCATCGTCATAGGCCAGGCTTGTGAGTTCGACTATTCCGGCACCCAGGCATGCAAGGCCCTTCGCAAACTCGGTTATGAGGTTGTGTTGGTCAATTCCAACCCGGCGACCATCATGACCGACCCTGGCATGGCCGACGTGACCTATATTGAACCTTTGAACCTCCGGACCATGACAGAGATCATAAAAGAAGAGAAGCCGGACGCTCTGCTTCCCAACCTGGGCGGCCAGTCCGGCCTGAACCTTTCCTCAGAGCTGGCCCGGACGGGCGTGCTCGAAAAATACGGGGTAAAGATAATCGGCGTTGAGGTCGATGCCATCAAGCGCGGCGAGGACCGGATTGCATTCAAGGACACCATGAACCGGCTCGGTATCGAGATACCCAGGAGCAAACCGGCTTTTAGCGTAGAGGAGGCTGAAAAGATTGCCGCTGAACTCGACTACCCGGTAGTCATCCGTCCTGCTTACACCATGGGAGGAACCGGCGGCGGCCTGGCGTACAATGTGGAAGAACTGCGAACCATTGCCAGTCGAGGCATCTCGGCAAGCCTCGTGGGTCAGGTGCTGGTGGAAGAGTCGGTCCTGGGGTGGGAGGAACTGGAACTGGAAGTCGTCCGGGATGCCAAGAACCAGATGATTACCGTTTGTTTCATAGAGAATGTTGACGCCATGGGCGTACACACGGGCGACTCCTATTGCACTGCCCCCATGCTCACGATCGACCCTGAACTGCAAGAGCGGCTTCAAAAATGGTCCTATGACATTGTCGAGGCTATAAAGGTCATCGGCGGCACCAACATACAGTTTGCCCATGACCCCAAGACCGGCCGTGTGGTGGCGATTGAAATCAATCCGAGGACCTCCCGTTCTTCGGCCCTTGCCTCCAAGGCTACTGGTTTTCCCATCGCCCTTATCTCAGCCATGTTGGCCGGAGGCATGACGCTCGGTGAGATTCCTTACTGGCGAGAGGGTACCCTGGACAAGTATGCGCCGTGGGGCGACTATGTGGTGGTAAAGTTTGCCCGGTGGGCCTTTGAAAAGTTTGAGGGCTCTGAAGATAGATTGGGCACACAGATGCGCGCTGTGGGCGAGGTCATGAGCATTGGCAAGAATTACAAGGAGGCCTTTCAGAAGTCGATTCGATCCCTGGAAAACGGTCGCTACGGGCTGGGTTTTGCCAAGGACTTTAATGATAAACCGCTCAATGAATTGATGGAGCTGCTGGCCGAGCCGTCGAGCGAGCGGCAATTCATTATGTACGAGGCCCTCAGAAAGGGAGCCAGCGTGGATACGCTTTATGAGCGGACCTTTATTAAGCCCTGGTTCATTGAGCAGATGAAGGAACTGGTGGCACTTGAGGAGAAGGTCCTGAAATACAAGGGCAACGCTGTGCCCGACGAGCTGCTGGTGCAGGCCAAGAAAGACGGGTTTTCAGACCGGTACCTGTCTGAGATCCTCGGTATCCCTGAAATGGACATCAGGCAGCGGCGCACTTCTTTGGGCGTGGTCCAGGCGTGGGAGCCTGTGCCGGTGAGCGGTGTGGAGGATGCTGCCTACTATTTCTCCACCTACAATGCCCCTGACAAGGTGGAAACGAGCAAGAGGCGCAAGATCATGGTCCTGGGCGGCGGGCCTAACCGTATCGGGCAGGGGATCGAGTTTGATTACTGTTGTGTTCACGCTGCCTTTGCACTGCGCGACGAGGGGTTCGAGTCGATCATGGTCAACTGCAACCCTGAGACCGTCTCAACCGACTACGACACCTCAGACAAGCTCTACTTCGAGCCACTCACGGTCGAAGATATCTTGAGCATCTACGAGAAGGAAAAGCCGGAAGGGGTGATCGTCCAGTTCGGCGGGCAGACCCCCTTGAATATTGCCAATGAACTGGCCGAGGCTGGTGTCAAGATCATTGGCACTTCCCCTGAGACCATAGATCTCGCCGAGGACCGGGATCGCTTTCGCAAGATGATGAGAAAGCTCGGCATCCCCGAGCCTGAATCAGGCATGGCGAGTACCCTAAAAGAGGCCCTTGATGTGGCTGAAAGAATCGGCTACCCTCTCATGGTCCGACCCTCGTACGTCCTTGGGGGGCGGGCCATGGAGGTTGTCCACGACGAGGAGATGCTTGAGCACTATGTGGCCGCGGCAGTGGATGTGTCGCCCGAGCGACCGATCTTGATTGACAAATTCCTGGAAAACGCCATTGAGGCTGAAGCAGATGCCATTTCAGACGGCACGAATGCGTTTGTGCCTGCTGTGATGGAACATATCGAGCTGGCCGGAGTCCACTCTGGTGACTCGGCCTGCGTGATACCCCCCATCAGCATTCCTGCCAAACACATCGATACGATTTATGAGTATACGAAAAAGATTGCCGTGGAACTCGGTGTGATCGGTCTGATGAACATCCAGTATGCCATAGCAAATGATGTGGTCTACATCCTTGAAGCCAATCCCCGCGCCTCCCGGACTGTGCCCCTGGTTTCAAAGGTTTGCAACATTTCTATGGCGCGCATAGCCACCCAGCTCATGCTGGGGAAAAAGCTTGCTGACCTTGATATCAAGCCTAAATCGATACCTCACTTTGGCGTCAAGGAGGCGGTTTTCCCCTTTAACATGTTCCCGGAGGTTGATCCGCTCCTGGGACCGGAGATGCGATCCACGGGCGAAGTCCTCGGGCTTGCGGACCGTTTTGGTCTCGCCTTTTATAAGGCCCAGGAGGCGGCTCAGCAATTGCTTCCTTCCGAAGGGACGGTGCTTATCACCGTATCCGAAAAAGACAAGGACGCCGTCCTGGAAGTAGGCAGGCGGTTTCACGAATTTGGTTTTAAGATAAAGGCGACCGAAGGGACTCACAGGTTCCTGGCCGGCCACGGCATTGAGTCCGAGTCAATCCGCAAGATGCACGAGGGTCGTCCCAACATTGTTGACGGGATAAAAAACGGCGAGATTCAGCTCATCATCAACACACCCAGCGGCAGACTGAGCAAGCACGACGATTCCTATATCCGCAAGGCTGCGATCAAGTATAAGGTGCCATACATCACCACAACAGCCGCTGCCATTGCCGCCGCCAGGGGGATTGCAGCTTACCAGCAGGGTCATGGCCGGGTGAAGTCTCTTCAGAGATACCATGGGGATAT
>JAFDKF010000081.1 GCA_019307135.1 Deltaproteobacteria bacterium | reverse complement strand
AGTTGAGGATATACTTTACGGGGTTCACAGGGATGCCGTTCAGGTGTACTTCGTAGTGCAGGTGTGGTGCTGTGCTTCGTCCGGTATTTCCTACCAGGGCGATTTTATCTCCACGCTTGACACGCGTGCCCCGTTTTACCAGATATTTTTTCAGATGACCGTACCTTGTCACCATACCGTATCCGTGCTTGATCACCATGCATTTGCCGAGGCCCCCTTTAGTGCCTGTAAACGTAACAGTACCGTCGGCAGGTGCAATAATCGCGGTACCCATCCGTGTGGCAATATCAATGCCCTGGTGAAACTCTTTCAGGCCGGTGAAAGGGGATATGCGATAGCCAAACCCCGAGGAGAGCCATCCCGTGGTCGGCTGGATAGCTGGCGTTGACGCAAGCAAAGATTTCTGGCTCTCCAGATACTTATGAAGTTCCTCAAAGGCATCCTTCTGAACTGCTGATGCATCATGGAGATGTTCCACCTGGGCATGCATTTGCCGAAGCAAACTGTTATGCTTCTCAGTCAGCGGGAGCTTGGTGTCCAAATTCTCGGGCATGGATCCGCCGATGCCAAAAACGGCGTCCTGGTTGGCAGGCCGCTCAACATTGGCAATGACCCGTATCTTTTTCTCAAACTCGTGCAGGGCAATGATATCTGATTTGAGGGTGCCGATCTTTTTGGCAAAGGCTTGAATCTGGGCACGCTGGTCTGCGACCTCGCGCTCAAGGGCATGCATGGAGGGTAGAGCCTTCTTTAAATTGCAATAATCATAGACTATGCCAGAGATTGCGGTGACGCTCAGGACAACAAAGCAAGTTGCAAATACGATCAAGGCCCTTGAAAACTTAAACTGCCTTACCCGGGAGGTGTTTTCGGGGATTATGACAAGAGTTGTCTGCCTGCTCGCCAAATCATTCACCTCTTTTCGTCCCTTCCCAAACCCTTCCCGTTCAAGGGAGATGCCAGGCTGGGGGTGTTATTTGAATAGGATAGGAATTTTTTTCAGGGGCGTATTCAGCCGTCGTAGCCAAGTCTACTATGGCGAAGTCGGCGCCCCGTCATATAAAATCACGAAGCGATTTCATAATTGGAGATAATGGGACAAATGGGTAATAATAGGAAAATTTATGCATAGTTATCATAGCCGCATTAGGCTGTCAAGATTTTTGTCCCGCAAAAAGACCCTTTGAATCGTAAACATGCGAATACTATGCCAACACAACTATTTCTTCTTAAGCTTTTGGCCAGGGAAAAATCCTTTGTACTATTTATCGGAACATCTGCCGGAAAGCTTAGAAAAATTTTGCGGCCACTTCGCATTGCGGGCAGGTGGCAGAAAGGTACTTTCACACCAGAGTCAAGCATCAAGACCGGCGATATTGAGGGTTGAGATTCTTAGGCTGGGGGCTCCGAATTGCCCATAGAATTTCAGGTCTGTGCCAACGCCGTCCACGTTGCTGAATAGATCAATCAGATTGCCCGATATGGCAATGCCCTTTACCGGGAACACGGTTTCACCAGCATTGATCCATAATCCTGCCGCCCCGACAGAGAAATCTCCCGAGATGGGGTCTGCGGTGTGGAGCCCTATGATATCTGTCACCATAAGCCCTTCCCGCAAGGAAGACGAAAGCTCATCTGGGTCAAGCAAGCCATTCCGGATGTAAAAGTTAGTGGCCTGAACCGACGGAGGGGCCTTGATTCCGAGGCGTCCGGCATTACCCGTTGAGCGGCGGCTCTCTTTGTTGGCGGTGTATTGGTCATAGAGAAATCCTTGTACAACCCCCTCCGATACCAATACGCTTCGGTCATGAAAAGAGCCCTCATCATCAAACGGGCTGGAGGCAATGCCGTCCGGATAGAGCCCGTCGTCCACAATCGTCACACGAGGCGAAAAAACTGGCTCCCCCATCCGTCCAAGGAGCATAGATTTTCCTTTCTGAAGGTTGTCGGCCATGAAAGACGCGGAGAGAACCTTTAGGACATCCGATGCGACCCAGGGAGGCAATATAGCAGGGACCTGCATACTCCTCACAGAGCGGGCACCAAGCATTCTGACGGCCCTTCTGGCTGCTGTAGCACCGATCAAACCCATGTCGAGCTGCTCGAAAAACGGGGAAAAGCCATAATCCCAGCCGATTTCGGCATTTTCTCCTTCCTCTGCCACTACCATGATGCTCCCCGACACAAGCGTTTTCTGATACGAGAGCTTGAGGCCCGTATGATTACATATTGTCACAGTACCCGTGGTTTCAACATAAGCCGCCTTGCGCACCTTTTTGATACGAGGGTCACTCGATCTTGCTACGGCTTCAAGGGTGCGAGCCCTGTCAATCTTGTCCTCAACAGGAATTCTTTGAAGATCATGATCGAATTGGTCAAGTTGAGAGGGCGTCTTGGCCGGGGGCAGAGGAAATCCGACAAAGGGGTCTGGGTCTGTGGCACTGGCCCCGTGAACGACCTGCTCAATCAGATCCGGGATAACCCTTGAGGATAGGTCCGTAGAAAAAGCAAACCCCGGTCTTTGCTCTTTCAGTCCTCTCAGACTAAGACCAGCATTTTCGCTTCTTACAAAGACATCAATGACGCCATCCTTGATTTCAATGGTAAGGCCGTTGGAATAGGTCATATAGACTTCATAGCCGTCCAGACCTTCATGAGAGAGTCTGGCCATGATTGAGTCTACAATCGACGAAGTATCGGGCATCTCGATTACCTAATTTTCTCTGCGTGCTTTGCGCACTCAGCGGTGAATTATTACAGGTCTTTCAGCATCGCAATTTCGTCGCAGTCGGGAAACTTCACGCACTTGATACAGTCTGCCCATATCTTCTGGGGAAGCGTGGCCTTGTCTACGATCTTGAATCCATGTTTGTTGAAAAAATCGGGGCGATAGGTCAGGGTAAAGACACGCCTGATCCCAAGATCATGGGCTTCGGATAGGGCAGCAGTGACAAATCTTGAGCCGATTCCCTCTCCTTGATATTGCTCGCAAACAGCCAGAGAGCGTATCTCTGCCAGATCTTCCCAGCACACGTGAAGAGCGCAGACACCAATAATAGAACCGCTGCTTTTTTCCTCAAAGACGCTAAAGTCTCTCACAGCGTCATAGAGGTCACTCAAGGCCCGTGGTAGTAGTTCCCCACGGTCAGCATGCTTTTTAAGGAGGCGGTGAATCGCCTTCACATCTCTTACGGTGGCTTTGCGTATCATAGCAATTCAATACCGGAGTATTCCAAAATCCTCACACCGCCTTGAGTAAATCCTAAATCCGAATATCGAAACCTGCCCGCCATTGCCATGTATGCTGGCATTGAGGCTATATGCTGGGCCTGGCGATGGCAGGCGGGTCCGAAACAAATTCAAAATTCAAATATCAAATGTTCAAAACGTCACAGATTCAGGGGGTTGGGGCTTTTCGGGTTTGTTGGGTTTATAGGATTTATTAAGTTTAACACAACGAACTCAAAGACCTCAAGAAACACAAAAAAGGACTCAGGGACTCAGGGATTTAGTATTTCAATACGTCAATCCTTCAATTCCCCAAGTCCTTTGTTTCGGACTTTCGTGCTTTGGTCATTTGTATTTGTTTCGTGCTTCGGATTTCGAATTTCGGATTTTTCCGTTTGTCGATCCAAGGAAAACGTCATAGCTGAAGGCGGTAATGATCCAGGAATGTTACCATTCAATATTTGATGCTGTGATCCTGGTTTTCCGTGGATGAAGTAGTTTTGACTTTGCTTCGCACAAACAGGAGGTAGAATATGATCAATACAGGATAAGGCAAAAATGCCTGCTCAAAATCACCCTTGAAAAGGGAGTATGTAGAATATCCCACAAAACACAATATAATAAAAATCTGCAGCCAGGCTACAGCGCGCATCACGGCTTTTCGTGTCCCCAAAGGCCGGGATTCTGCCTTACGGCAGCGCCTTAGGGAAGAAGAAAAAAATAAATATTAACAACTCCGCTTTGGGTATACCATTTATTGCCGACTACCTTATGTGGCGAGAAGCGGGGAAGTCAATACCCCATGGAGGCCCGGATGTTGCCGGCTGTTTTCTGAGAGTGTCCGGGACTTTGATCCGTTTCCCACGGCGTCATCAATAGCATTTGTAAGGGCTTGTATGTTGAAGGGTTTGGCGATGACAGAATCGAATATATCACCTTCCAGCAGCCAGGGGGTTCCAGAGATACCTATAATTGGGGTGTGGGGTCTGTCAGAGCCACGAATGTGCCAAGCCACACCTTGTCCGTCAATCCCAGGCATAAGGATATCCGTGATCACCAGATCATAGACCTGGCTATCAAACATTCGAAGACCTTCATGGCCCCCGGACGCAATTTCTGCACGGTGCCCGAGTCGGGATAGGATCTGTTGAAGCACTTCCGAAACTACACTTTCGTCATCAATAAGCAAGATCTTAAGCATCTTTCTGCCCTCACACGTAGTTGAAGCTTGATTTAAGGAGCAAACAGTCCGAAACGTTTTTCAACTAAAATATCATTTCTGTTTCATCAAGTCAACTAAATATTGCGCAATTTTTTGTGCGGGGACACTATATGTTGTGTTTCCACACGCTTATATTCTCTCTGCGTTCTCGGCGCATTCGGCGGTGAACTATTACAAAAAAGTGGGTTTCTGCTTCAACTCACGCGATTCTTAGGGTGCTGCCGGCGGTAGCGTTTTGTGGCTGGGCTCTGCCGCAACAAGACATAAGTGGCTCCTGTGGCCCCGTCACAAGCCCTTGCACTGGTGAAGGCTATGACCCATTTACGCCAACGTCCAGACGTAAGCCATTCCTTAACCTTAGTTTTCAGCACAGGCTCTTCGCGAGAAGATAGCCCGCGGCCGTGTACTACCAACACGGCTCTTTTCCCGGATAAAACGGCCTCCTTGAGAAACCGTTCAAATGCCTCCTGTGCGGGCTCTACCCCGAACCCGTGCAGATCAATGTGGCCCTGAATCGAAAAGTCGCCCCGGTGGAGACGTTTTGCCACATCAGGGTTGACTCCGTACCCGATCCCCTCCATATATTCTGGAGTGTCAGAGACAGTGAAACCTTCTCCGTTTCTAATAAGCTTCTGTAACCGTGTCAGGGCTTCAGCTTCGGGATCTTCGCCTGAGATCTTGGCAGGGATAGCTTTAGTCATCCCAATCGAAGCGTCCCCGCGGGGGGCGGGTACAACGTTTGCCATCGCTTCTTGAAAAAGCCTTTCTTCGTCCTCAGGGTTTGACTCACCGTGTTCAAATCGACTGCCCGCTGGAACTTCCTTACTCGGCGGGGCCGGCAGGAATGAGTTTTCCTCAAGGAGGGCTTTGAGGTTTTTGAAGGGTCGGTAGGTCTCATGAGGCTTGGATGGTTTCATGGCACATCTTCACTCCAATGAAGCGCCTCGCGGTTTCGTAGGAAACTGTCCTGAAGACAAACGGGTCACACGTGCTTTGACAAAATACCCCAAAGATGCTAAGAACGCAAATATTCAGGTGATGCGGGCTACGCCAAGGGCTTGCGCAAGAATAACTTGGCAGAATTGGCACTCAGATTTAGGTTAGATTTGGCCGATCCGATTGAGCAAAACCACAGGAATAGCAGGCTATTTCGCGGATTTTGTGAATGAGTATCGGTCAAAGATGGCCTGAAGCTGAGATGCCAAAATGCTAAGTTGTTTTTGCGCAAGTCCTAAGCTCAGGAGGCAAAAAATGAAAGTTACGTGTGATGCATGTGGGTGCGACATGAAAATAACCTCCAGTTTCAGGTACCTTTGCCCGGAATGCAAAAACGAGATTGAGATGGCACATATTCAAGAGACGAACCTTAAATACCGTGACGAGCACAAGAAGAACATAGAGTGGTTAAAGATCAAAGGCAATGAGATCATTATTGTGAATTAACGGGGTTTATACGCCAAAGAGCGGAGCTTCTCATAGCCAAAAAGCTCGTCTCTGACCATTGAGCCTTCCTTGATCTCTACTTGAAACCCTTTCTCCATGGCAGCCACCACGGTTTCCTTGACTTGATCCCACAAAGGTCTTTTCCCGGTCTCCTGTTGCACAGACGTCAGGGGTTCTACCACTTTGTCCCGTATCTCGGGCGGCACCCATACCACGCGCAAGAAATCTCGCGTATCCAGAGGGCCCAAAAAGACCACTGCATTGATCAGCGCTATACCTTCCACCTCAGAGATGACAAAAGTTGCGATTTTCTCTCCCCGCACACGAATGCTTCCCCGGTGCTTGTACCAGGCCTCCTTGACCCCCAGCTCCCGCATAATCTTCAACAAGATGTGACCCATCTTTTCATAAGCCCCATCCACGTCCTTGATAAAATCCCCTGGAAGGACTAATTGTATGAAGGCTGTACTTTCAGGGTGGGCAAAGAGCAGATTGCGCTCGCCGGTCAGGATCACGTGCTTCAGGGCTGGCAGCTCCGGCCGGGTCTCATTGATCATGGGGGCAAAGTTGGTCAAGGCAATGAGGACTCTGGCACCAGAGTCTTTAAGAATGTGCAGGATTTCTCCGCCTTTATACAGGGTGTTGAAGGGCACGGTTACGGCTCCAAGCTTCAACGTGCCGACAAGGACATAAACAAACTCCGGGATGTTCGGAAGCATGATAGCGACCCTGTCTCCTTTTTCTACGCCCAGCCCCTGGAGACCATTGGCCACCTGATTGGCCCGCAGGTTCAGTTCCTTATATGTAATGGCCTCCCCTTCAAAGCGGAGTGCCACTGAGTCAGGAAGGGATGCTGCCCACCTTTCAATCGACTGAACCAAGCCCAGTCTCTTTTTGTTCGATTCTGCGCTCATCCCGGTAATCGTCTGTAAGTTCCTTTTTCAGTACTTTCCCTGTCACACTCATGGGGAGGGTCTCCATGAAACAGATCGCATCCGGCACCTTGAAGTTTGACAAGGACTGCTTGCAATGACTGATAAGTTCCTTTGCCGAAACCGCTCCCCTGGTTGTGACAAAGGCAACAATCTCCTCCCGTTCCCCCTTTCTTTTTCCGATGACAGCAGCCTCCTTTACCACGGGATGCCTCAGGAGGACGTCCTCCACCTCCCTCGGAGAAATATTGAGTCCTCCCTTGATGATGATCTCCTTTTTGCGATCTGTGACAAAAAAATAGCCATCCTGGTCCTGATATCCTATATCACCGGTGAAAAACCAGCCGTCTCTGAATGCCTCTTCAGTATCTTGCGGAAGCTTGTAATAGCCTGCGGTGACCCCTTCTCCTCTTACAGCTATCTCTCCCACCTCGCCTAACGGAAGTTCTTTGCCATCAGTATCAACGATCCTCATTTCAAACCCGGGAAGGGGCACGCCAATAGAACCTGCCTTGCAAACGCCATCCGGGGGGTTGAGGCAACAGGCGGCTACGGTTTCAGTCAGGCCGTACCCTTCAAGGACCCGGCATCCCGAGCACTGCTCAAAGGCATCAATCATCTCTTTGGGTAACGGGGCTGCACCTGAAACAGACAATCGGATGCTATCAGGCAAGCGCACCTTTTTCCGTTTGAGCAGCGTGAGCATATGAACAAACATGGTGGGAATGGCGATCATCAGGGTTGGACGACTCTCCATGATGATTTTTAGTAGGATGCCAGGACTGTATTGGGGAACCAGAACGATGCTTGCCCCATGAACCAACCCTAAATGGAGGACGTTTGAAAGCCCGAACACATGAAAGAAAGGGAGAACCCCGATAATTTTATCTTTTGGGGTTACATCCAGTGCTTGTTCCGCGGATTGCTGTTCGCACAAGAAATTCTTGATTGTGAGCTTTACCCCTTTGGGTCGGCCTGTGGTACCCGAGGTGTAAAGGATACAGGCCAGGTCTTTAGGGGTCGTGGAGACAGAGACAAATTCCTCGCTTGCCTTTAGCATCATTTCTTCGAAGTTAATTGTTTCTGCCGGACGCAGGCTCGCCCTGCCTCCCCTGGGCTGATAGGCCACATCCACATCATGCTCGGATGCTGCCTTATGGTCTACTGCAACATCCACCCCCGCTAATATCCCCTTCTGGCCTACCCCCTGAATGATCACCGTGCCTGGTGTCACGCTGGAGGCGAGCAGGTAACGCCCGGCGATGTGGCCCTCTACAACGGCCCCCGGCAAGGCCATGACATCAGCCACATCCCCATCGGGCTTAAAGATAAGCCGCCAATGCTCTTTACGCCTCTTTCGAGAGAAAATCTTCCACTTCATCAAAAAATACCCGAATCACCATATCACCAGGTCGCCTGGTAAGTAAGCTAATCACCACAAAGAGCGTGACATTGATCAGAAGTGTGGGGATGGCCGGATGGAGGCCAAACAACGCAGGCTGATAGATAAACCCAACAATCAGATAGAGCGTGCCTGCAACGATCCCGGTTATTGCCCCCTCCTTGGTAGCTCTTTTCCAGAGAATACCCCCGACTAAAGGTGGCCCCCACTGGGCAAACCCGGGAATCGCAATTCCCAACAGGTATTGAGCCAGCTCAACAGGATACCAGAAGGCAATGACCATGCTCAGCAAGAGAATACCAATGACCGAAACCTTGGTCGTCCGGATAAGAAATTGGTCGCTGCCCCCGGGGACAAAGAGACCGTGGATCACATCCCTGGCCACGATAATGCTGGACGTCATGAGCTGGACTGCGGCAGTGGAAATGGCTGCTGCAATGACGCCCATGAGCACAAACACCGAAAACCACGAAGGGAGATACCTGGTTACAATCATTTGCACAATATTGTCTGCATCCTTGCCTGAAACGGGCGGGACCAGGGTGCCTGGCATATGACTTATGGCTGGTGCCACCAGAGAACCCCAGATAAAGGGAATCGTGTAAAAGAGCATGCCGGCCACGATAAGGGCCAGGGCAGGCATCCATTTGAATATGGTTTTATCCTGGGCAGTCATGGTGCTAATGACGATGTGAGGCCAGGTAAAGGCCAATGCCCCGACCAAGAACACAATAGAGGTAACAGCCGGCCTGAACAATCCCTCAGGGCCGGGTGTAGTGAGAAGGGCAGGCTCTTTGCTCTGAAGAATCTCCACAGCCCCTGAAAGGCCTTCTGGAAAGACCCTGACTATGACAAAAATGAGGGATCCCAGGAAGGCAACCGTGTAAACCAGACCAAGGAGCACATTGACCCACGCTGTAATGCGCATGCCGCCCAGAAAAACAATGAGAATCAGAAGCAAGGAGATGTAAAGGATGCCCACAACAGGCGGAACCCCTAGCAAAGCCTTCAGCCCCAGGCCCACACCCAGAGACTGATCAGCAATGTAGGGAATAATCGAACCAAGAAGCACCACAGAGATGATGAGTCTTAGCCCCGGTGACTCATACCTGGCGGCCATGGCCTCAATGGGCGACAAGAACCGATTCAACCGACAGACGGCCCAGAGTCGTGGACCAATGAACATGTATAGAATGACAAAACCTGCAACGCAGCCCCATATGAAATATACAAACCCAGGCCCGTGCTGGTACAGGATGCTCGGATAGGCATAAAAGGTCCATACACTTGAGATGGCAAAGAGGGCAAAGAAAAACATGACCGCGATGCCAATCCCCCTGCCTGCAAGCATGTAGTCTTCCGCTGTCTTGGCCGAAACCTTGTAACCATACACGGCCATGAGCAGGACCACAACACCAAAGGCAGCTAAGATAATGATTATCATCATGGAGTTCGGTACTGTTTTCGGTGTGCCCCGCAGAGGGGGCACGCTACGCGGTATGGATGTGATGTCTTCCGCCAGACGTCGGAATCAACGAAATGGCCAATACTTGAAAAAATAGACAAGATAGGCACAAAGCCAGATGAGCAGGAAAATAATGCCGGCTGCAAATGGCAGGCTGATCCATCCCATAATAATTACTGGCCTGGAAAACAGAGGGGTGACTGCAAATAGCCCCACAATAGCCAAAAAAAGCACCAATAAAAAAATCCGCCCTGGCCTGTGTCCAAAGATCTCTCTCAAGACCCCCTCCTCAGCACCTTACACTACCAAGTACGGCTACTGAGTACTTTGTAACTGCTCTTGATGTCAAGACAAAAGGGGCAAGAGGTGATACAGATTAAGATTGAAAGGGTATTGGCTATCGACAATGGGTTAAGGAGGTCAAAATGATTGCTGATCTTGTGCGTAAGAATCGGAGCTATCGTAGGTTTTACCAGGAAATCCCAATAGAATGTGAGACCTTAAAAGAACTGGTCGGCCTCACCTGCTACTGTGCTTCGGCCGCTAACCTCCAGCCCTTAAAGTATATCCTCTCCTGCGACCCTGAAAAGAATGCTCTCATTTTCAAGCACCTTGCATGGGCGGCATATTTGAAGGATTGGGAAGGCCCACCAGAGGGTGAAAGGCCCTCTGCTTACATCATCGTCCTCGGCGACACGACTATTGCCAAGTCATTCGGCTGTGATCATGGCATAGCAAGCCAGACGATTCTGCTGGGTGCCACAGAAAAGGGTCTTGGGGGGTGTATGATGGGGTCGGTCAAACGCAAGGAGTTTCGCCAAGCCCTCTCCATCCCAGGGCATCTGGAAATCCTGCTGGTAATTGCCCTTGGAAAACCCAAAGAAAGAGTTGTCATTGAAACCGTGGGGCCTGATGGAAACATCAAGTACTGGCGCGACAGCCAGGATGTTCACCACGTACCGAAGCGATCCGTTGAGGATATCGTTGTGGCTTAACCTTTATTCTATCACAAATTCGGCCCGTCTATTTTTGGCCCATGCCTCTTCGTTGTGGCCTGGATCGAGGGGCATCTCCCATCCATAGCTCACAGTTGTCAGCCGTTCTGGGGCAATCCCAAGATAGACCAGATAACTCTTGGCACTCCGGGCGCGTCGGCCCCCAAGAGTCATGTTACCTTCGTGGGTTCCTCGTTCGTCGCAATGGCCTGCGATAATCACCGAGACCCTGGGATGGGCCGTGAGCCATCCAGCTTTATGCCCGAGGATCTCTTTTGCCTCCGGAAGGAGCCTCGATTTATCAAGCTCAAAGTGGATGTGCTCGTTCAGAAATCTTTCCCGCTCAGCACGCTCCCTGCGCGCTTCGGCATCCTCGCGCAAGCGCTCCTCCCGGAGACGCTCCTCTTCCAAAGCCGCCAAACGTTTGGCCTCGTATCTCTCTTTGGCTGGGACTGCTTTTTGGGCCGAGTGTCCCGCGTGCTTACCGAAATCCATATATCTTGGAACTGCGGCCGAGAGTTCTTGCGGGGGTGAGTTGAGGAGCATTCTGCAGAACTTTTCTGCGTTCCTCTTCAACAGCGTCATAGCCGTGGGTGCACGTACGCCTCGACCTTCTATGAGGATATAGTCTGTATAGGGGCCGGGTGAACCGATATCCACCGCTTTGGCATACCAAAGGGTCATGCTTGTGGGCACATCAATGACTCGAATCTGCTCGTCAACGCGCGATGACTGATGAAGACTACCTTCAAGGTAGTAGAGCACATCTCCGGTGATGATTAGATCGTATTTCTTGGTCCGGGCTATGTCGATCAAGTTCTCAATGCGGATATCTGTAACGTCTAACTCAGGTGTCACGTTCAGGAATACCCCGTTTTTCAACAACTCTTGATATAGGGACTGTGCGGCTTCTTTCCCCATTTCTGGGGCGCAGGACGGCTCTGTGAATTTGAAGAGGCCCACATTTGATGTGCCGTAATAGTTTAATTGAGGTGTTGCAAAAATCTCTTCGGGTAGACCCGTAGGCGCAAGAGTTACCCAGCGCTGATAGGCACAGCCAACCAGGAAAAATGCCACTACCAGTGCATACACCGTGATTTTAGACGATAAATTCATTGTTTTCATGCCCCTCAAATGATGCATTATTACATGGTCTACACAAGACTTCTTCTTCCAACCCCTCAATCAATACTCAAATATCGTACCAACGCACCTCTACGAAACGACCCGATCGCATTTCCGATTTGACGAAAGCTCCTAGGTATCTTCTCAATAACCTAAGCCGACAGGCGGTTAAATTTGAAAACGTCTGACTGTTTGAGCGCATTAGTGAGCCTTACTCTTTTTTCTTTAGGCTCACTTATAAACGAGTTTCAGACGTTTTCAAATTTGGCGTACTTATGGTACGCCGCAGTTTCAGCCGTCGTAGCTAAGCTACTATGGCGAAGTCGGCGACGAAGGATGCAGCGCAACGCAGAAGTTGGACTTTTTACGAAGCCGTCAAATTTAATTGCCTGTCGGCGGGCTTCATTTCAGGTGACTTCCCCGAACCTATTGAGAAGTTACGCTTGCGGCACCCAACTTGCTAATATCATAGCCTTATTTTTGAACGCGGCCTGAAGTGCGCATGCCGGCCAAATCTTTGGCCCAATCAAGGGCATGCATCCAAAGGCGCCGGGCATACATTTCCTATATGGAAATTTTTGCCGGATGACGAAAATTTGGCATCATTTCACGCCGGGAGGCGCAAAATTCGACCCGGATCGAGACCGGTCTAAAACATCGCTTGGGGCTCTTCCGAATATGACACTTCAAAAGTATTATCCCCCGCGTCTTTGACGTTTTCCAATTCATTCAAAACCAGCTCTTTTTCTTGGCTGGTCATGACAGGGAATCCATAAGGATTATTCGTATGTTTCAATGGCCTTTGTGTCTTAACCCTGTTTTCTACGAAGTCGAAATGCCTGGTGATTCGGTTTCGAATGTATTCATTAGCGAAATCTACAATGTTTCTCTTTATGCTGTGAATTGTATCACGTAAACCCGGATCAATCTCAAAGCCTATGCTGTTTCTGGCTGTCGCCATGGCAGCAGCCGTAGTTGTTCCGGTGCCCAAAAAAGGATCAATGACAATGTCCCCTTTTACGGAAAACATGTTTATGAGTCTATGAGCTACTTCAAAAGGGTAAGCACCACTTCTTAATCGAGTATTCCTATTCTCCAATCCCTGGATCGCTCCTTTAATATCCATCCATACATCTGAAAACCACACATTCCTCTCTTCCCAGAAGAATGCACTTTCCCGCCTCTTTGTTTTCTCTTTTGCCTTCCTGAATTCCCTTTTGGAACCCTTCCTTACTATTAAAATGAATTCATGTTCAAGGGTAACATAGGCACCCGCAGGCAACATGCCGGAGCCCATGAATTTGTTCGGGGCATTGGTTTGTTTTCTCCACAAGATATTTGGTAACGTATTGAAGCCTATGCTTAGAAGATAACGCAGGATTCTCGAATGGTTCGAATATAGAGTGAAGTCTCCGTCTATTGTTCTCGTTGCATCTCCGATATTGATGCAGGCGATCCCCCCTTCCTTCAATACGCGGTACGCTTCGTCCCAGACTGGATCCAAAACTTTATGCATCAACTCAAAGGCTTCCGCCCCCCGGGCTCTTTTTAAGGCATCCTGTATGGAAGAATTCTGCGTAGAGAAGGTCTCATCCCACATTTCAATCATCGGGTATGGTGGTGAAGTAACCATTAAATCTACGCTGTTTGCAGGGAGGGAATCCATCCGCTTAGAATCTTGAAATAGAACAGTATGGGCCGTTTTCATTGGAATTCATTCCATCACAAATGCAAAAGTTTGACAAGAGTTCAAGAAGTGGAAGGTGCTATCCCATGGCCAACCGCTTGAAGTATCCAACCCCGTCCCAAGAAAAGGGCTCTTTCTGACAGGGAAAGATCGAATTATTTTGGAAAATCGGATCAGAGTCCAGGTCGTAGCGCGAGGTCCTGACCGCCGCAGACCAAAGGGCTGTGTGGGGAATGGGTGAGTATTGAGCCAGGATGGGCCGAACACCGCTGGCCTTCACCATCTTGATGGAGGCCTCAAGTTTGGCAAGGTCCTCTCCCGGCAGACCATAAAGGAGATAGGCACCTACGGCTTCGCCTTTGAAGCCGGCCTCCCTCAAGTGACGGGCTGCCTGCTGAAATTCACCTGGCCCTACCTTACTGTCTATGGCCTTGCGACCATCAAAGAAGGCCGTTTCAAGCCCGAGCCGGATGGTCTTGAACCCTGCACGAAACAGCAACCGTGCTACCTCTATTGACAAGGGTCTTATGTGAAGTGCATTGGGTGTGTGAAAGCGCACCTCAAGCCCTCGGGGCAGGAGGGCTTCAAGGATCGGTATGATGTGACGGTCTGCATCGATCAGCAGGGCATCATCATAGAAGGCAAAATCTATCACCGAGTATTTCTCATGCCAGTAGGCGATTTCCTCCACCACATGCTGGGGTGATCTGCGCCTGAGCCCGGGGCTTAGAAACCCGGACGCACAATAGGCACAACGGAAGGGACAGCCCTGACCGGTAAGGATGGGAACGTAGGGGATAGAGGATTGCAGATCAAAGGCCGGATATGGGTAGGTGTCAGGCTCGTCAGGACAAAACCGGCATGTGCTGGTATATCCTGTAAGCTGCCCAAGGAGCTCAAGGAGACTGGTTTCGCACTGACCCGAAAGTACCGTGTGTGCGCCAGCATGTCGTACAGCATGCTCATAGCAAAGGGAAGCATAAATTCCTCCCAGCACCACGGGAACTTTGGGCAACATCTCCCGAACGATCTCAATAAGAGCAATTACTCCCGGATACCAGTAAGTCATCAGGGAGGTCACAAGGACCACCTCCGGCCTCGGGCTGTCGTTGATGGCCTTGCGCACCAATGTTTCTGGTATGCCGTATCTGCAATAATTCCTGGGCACATCGTATAGCCTTTCGGGTTTTGGAATCCGTGTTTTCAGATAGTGCCCCTTGCCGAACCGACCGGCTTTGCCGGGCTGTGATAGTTCGGGATGAAACCGGTCCAAACAGTCGATATAGCTTACTTGATACCCGTGCATCCTCAGGATACTGGCGATGGTGAGGAGTCCCATCGGCCTGGCCCAGAAATCATAGGCCGCAAAATCATGTATCCAGGGGTTGATCAGAAGGACGTTGGGAGAGTCTTTTCGCATGCCCGACGGTAACAAACAACCAAAGAAAAAGCAAAAATAACACTTTAGGTCTTTGAAAACACGGTCGCTCGAACGATAATCATTCGAGCTCCCTTCAATCGTGTTGTTTCATAAGGCTAAAATGATACGCAAAAAGGAGGGGGCGGAGGATTGGCGTTTGCAATCTGCAAAACAAAGCGCTATTATTTCAATGAGTTGTAGAAATTCAGAGACATCAGATTGTTGGAGGAGATAAGGCCATGAAGATGATCGGCGTAATCGGGGCAGGTAACTGCAACAACGAGATTTATGAACTGGCACGAGAGGTCGGGGTTGGAATAGCCAGGATGGGTGCCATCCTCGTATGTGGCGGGCTGGGCGGTGTGATGGAAGGTGCTTGCCGCGGTGCTTGTGAAGCAGGGGGACAGACAGTGGGTATCCTTCCTGGCCCTGACAGGGCCCACACCAATCAGTATGTCACCATTCCGATCGTGACCGACCTGGGCCATGCCCGAAATATTTTGGTCGTACGAAGCTCTGACATCCTGGTAGCGATCTCCGGCGGATACGGCACCCTATCTGAGATCAGCATTGCCTTGAAACTGGGAAAGCCAGTAATAGGCCTCCACACTTGGCCCAACATGGAAGGGATTCACTATGTCACAACGCCAGAAGACGCAATTGATGCCATACCCTCTCTCTGCCTGAGGCGGAAAAAGGCAGATTGAAAATCCGCCGTCTTTTTGGCGAACTGAGGGGGAGCACAAGTATCTTCTCAAAAAGTTGGACCTGTGCGGTTAGTGGATTCTTGAGCCCTTCCGAATGATCTAATATTCTGATCGGCGGCTTCCCGTAGGGGCGAGTTTACCTCGCCCGAATCGATTTGGCGGGCGGCGTAAAGCCGCCCCTACGACGTCTCCCTCATAACCATCAACTCATTGACAAAGCACGGTAAATGCTAACCGCACAGCTCCAAAAAGTTCGGGGATATGTTGCGTCCCCTCACCCCTGGCCCAGACCGGGATTGTAGGCTTACTAGATTAATTTAAGCATGTCGCGCCCCTGGCCCAGACCGGGTTTGCTTTGCATCAGCATTTTCGATTGGCTGTCGCACCAGGGCGGGCAGGGCGGGCTAAACCCTCTCCGGCAACACGGTTGCCTTGCTCCAAATCGAGGTTGTTATGGACCGAGGGAACCGTGTTGCCGGAGGAGAGGGTACACTGTGAGGAGGCAAACCTCCAGTTATTGAGAAGTTACGATTTTTTTGTTGACACACAAGTCCATTTTTCCCTAACTTCGGCCCACCCAAAAAGCGAGTTGTTATCATTTATGGCTCGCTTTGGTATTGTTGTTGCATGTGAGGCCAGAGGAAAACATCAATCAGCCATAAGCTATCCTAAGAAGATAGTTGATAACGAAAACAACTTTCTAAAAGAAGGAGGAGACTAATGAAAAAGATTTACCTGGCTCTATCTTTGTTGTTAGCTGTTCTGCTTTTACCGGTATCATCAATGGCTTTTGAGATTGGGGCAAGAGGCTACTACTGGTTTCCATCACTTGACGGTAACCTAAAAGTGGATGAGGCCGGTATAGAAGGCACAACCATTGATTTTGATAAGGACCTTGGAATCGATGATGAGAATTACCCGTCTGTTGAGGCTTTTG